>NZ_VBZC01000036.1:0-99763 GCF_005786655.1 Streptomyces montanus | reverse complement strand
CTCTGCCCCCTGGACCCCCGCTCCTCAAACGCCGGAGGGGCTGATTTTCAGCCCGTCCGGCGTTTGAGGACGAGGCCGCAAGGCCGATAGCGGGGGTCTGGGGGCAGAGCCCCCAGGTACAGGATGGGACGGGTAGGGGCGGCGGGGGCGAAAAAGGCCCCCGGCACCCGAGGCACCCTCGGCGAGACGTCGCGTCTTGTCGCCCTGCTAGGTTCGACGCATGGCCAAGAAGTCCGCACCCGACAAGCCCGCCCCCGACTCCACCCGCCGCAGCGAGAAGTCCCGCCGTGCGATCTACGACGCCGCCCTCGCCCTCGTCGGCGAGATCGGCTACCCCAAGACCACGATCGAAGGCATCGCCGCCCGCGCCGGCGTCGGCAAGCAGACGATCTACCGCTGGTGGTCCTCGAAGGCCGAGGTGCTGATGGAGGCCTTCGTCGATCTCGGCGCCCGTACGGCGGAGGCCGCCGGTCAGGCGGAGTGGGAGCAGGCCGACGGCATCCCCGACACCGGCGACCTCGAAGCGGACCTGAAGGCGGTGCTGCGCGCCACCGTCGACGAGCTCAACGACCCGCGCTACGGCGCCCCGGCCCGCGCGCTCGCCGCGGAGGGCGTGGCCGACCCCGCGTTCGGCGAGCAGTTCGTCGGCGAACTCCTCATGCCGGCCCTGGAGATGTACGTACGCCGCCTGCGCGCCGCCCAGGACGCCGGCCAACTACGCGCCGACATCGACCCGTACATCGCCCGCGACCTGTTCGTCTCGCCGCTCGCGCAGCGCTGGCTCCAGGGCACCGGCCCGCTCGACCACGCCTATGCCGACACCGTCGTCGAGTACGCCCTCCACGGCCTCGCCCCGCGCTGAGCCTCCCGCCCAACAGAGCCGTCACCGAAGCCGAGCCGTCACCGATGCCGAGCCGTCACCGGAGGTGAGCCGTGCGGAGCTGAGCCTCCACCTGTGGCTCCACCGGGTGGCGAGCCATCAGGGCCGGCGCGTCCGTGATGATCCCGTCGCAGCCGAGCGCGAGCGCCCGGTCGCGCTGCGCCGGGGTCACCACCGTGTGCGCCCACACCCGCGGGATGCCGGATCTGACGGCCCGTACGAGATCGGTGTCGCGGGCCTTGTAGTCCACGTCCAGGACATCCACGAACCGTGCCCACCGCTCGGGCCGGTCGGTGCGCATCTGCCGTGCCGAGCGCCACAACTGGGCGATGAGGCCCATGTGGTGGGCGTGCAGGGCCACCGCCGGACGGTTGGAGTTGACCAGCACCGAGCGAGCCAGCCCGCGCTCCTTGATCATCGCGGCGAGCGCCCGCAGGCTCTTCGGGTCCTTCGCCTCCAGCATCAGCACGATCCGCCCGCCGAAACGATCCAGCACCTCGGCGACCGTGGGCGGCCGCTCCGTACGCCAGTTCCCCGGCAACGAGGCCTCGGGCCGCAGCCGTACGCCCTGCCAGTCCCGAAGGCCGAGTCCGCGCACCGGGCCGCCCGTAAAGGTGGTGCGGTCCAGCGTCGGGTCGTGCATGACGACCATGGTGCCGTCGCGCAGTATCCGGGTGTCGAAGTCGAGTACGTGGGCCGTACCGCTCTCATAGGCGGCCATCAGCCCCGACATGCTGTTCTCGGGAACCTCGAGGGCGCCGCCGCGGTGCGCGGTGCGCACGATGCGGGGGAGTGAGGCCAACGTCACCGGGCCCGCGCCCCATTCGAGTGGGGTCGGTGCCCTGCCCGGTCCCGCGAGCGCTCCGATCTGCCGTACGAGCGCCTCGGCCTGTTGCACGAGGGCCTGGGCCTGTTGGCCGAAGGCCCCGTTCCGGTGCGCGAGGATTCCGGCCGGTCCGGCAAGGGCCTCGCCGTGTCTCACCAGGGCTCCGGCCGATCCCGCGACGGCCGCGTCCGGCCCCGCCAGGGCCCCGCCCGCTTCCGCGAGAGCCCCGCTCTGGACCGCCAGGACGAGCGAGATGAGACCTGCGACACCCGTCAACACGGTCTTTGTGATCATCGTGACCATGGCGACACCGTAGCCAGGCACATCATGTCAAAGTACGTAATGACACTCGATCTCTACTCGCGCACGCATCGCCCCACCTACCCCGGATGGGGCCCCCTGTCCAACGGAACGCGGGAGGGTGGGACCATGGGGCATGCTGTCCGCACAACAGCGAGGCGAGGGGATCGATGAGCGCAGAGTTCGGCCGCCGCTCGGGCAGGCAGGGCAGGATGTCCCAGTGGCTGCGTGGCCGCCGTCCCCGAACGGAGCCCGTCGAGGGCGCGGGACGTGAGGATCTGCTGCTCGCCGCCGCCGGCGCGGGGTTGCCGCTCGCGCCCGCCGCCCATCCCTCTGGCTACCGGTGTTCGTGCGACCGCGTCGGTTGTCCCACTCCTGCCCGGCACCCCGTGTCCTTCGCCTGGCAGACCCAGTCCACCACCGACCACGCGCAGATCGAGCGCTGGGCCCGGCATCAGCCGCAGGCCAACTTCATCACCGCGACGGGCATGGTCCACGACGTCCTCGACGTACCGCTGGACGCCGGCCGTGAGGCACTGGAGCGGCTGCTCGCCTCGGGTATCGAGGTCGGCCCCGTCGCCGAGTCCGGCGGTGACCGGATGCTCTTCTTCACGGCCACCCGCGGTACGCCCGAGGACGAGGACGAGTGGTGGCCCTGCGAGTTGGACTGCCACCCCGAGACGATGGATGAGCACCCCGGCCTGCGCTGGCACTGCCGTGGCTCCTACGTCCTCGTCCCGCCCGCCCAACTGCCCGGCGATCTGACGGTCGAGTGGGTGCGCGGACCCGAACACCCGCTCCCGGACCCGCTGTCGCTGCTCGAGATCCTCACGGACGAGTGCGCGCGGTACGCGGGTGAGGAGCGGGACCACGTGGCGGCCTGGCCCCACCGGCGCTGACCCCCACGGGGGGCTGACCCTCGCAGGGCGTCACGGCCCGGCCTCGCCGCCCTGCCGTGCCTACTCGCCCTTGGCCCCCGTCAGCCCCTGAATCCGGCTGAGGAACGTGACCTTCTGGTCCGCGGCACTCTTCGCCGGGTCCAGCACCGCCTGGTTGGAGACCGACTCCAAGGTGACGGACTGCTTTGCCTCGCCCGTCATCAGGGCCTTCACATTGGGGTCGGGGACGTTGAGCGGGGAGCCCGGGGCCGCCGTCTGCTTCTCGTAGTGGCGGGTGGAGAAGAACACCAGCGCGCCGCCGTCCGTGGTGCGCAGCCCGACCGCGGCGTAGTCGCCGGAGGTCAGCGGCTCGTCGATGTACTGCCGGGCCAGCCCCGGCCGCTTCGCGTTCTTCTTGCGGCTCTCCCGCCACGCGGAGGTGTTCGTTCCGGGCGCGAAGGTGTCGCCGCCGTCGCGCAGATACGTCGTGTACGACTCGGCGAGGTCCTGCGGCCGGACGGCCAGGTCCGCGGCGTCCGCGGTGACCGGCTCCGCCCAGCCGTCCTTGTCCTTCTTGAACTCCGGTACGTCGTCGGCGCCGAGGATCGTCAGGTACGAGACCTCCCACACCTCGTCCGGGCCGCCCCGGGTGAACACCAGCAGCCAATGAGCCTTGGTGGAGCCCTTGTTGGCCCGGGAGTCGGCGACGAACCAGCGTGGCCAGCCCGCCTTCTTGGGGATGGTGAACTCGGTGTCGGTCAGCTTCAGCGGCACGTAGTCGGGATCGCCGCCCGGCTGGGTCTTCTTGCCCGCCCTGAGCTTCGCGCCGTCGATGTCGGCGAGGGGACCGGCGACCCGGTCCGCGTCCAGGGACTGGTCGTAGGCCTTGTTGGCCTTGTTGTACGCGGTCGTGAAGTCCTTGAGGGCGCGCGCGGCCTCGGACTTCGTGGACCCGGGGAGTACTTCCCGCTCGCCGTGCACCACCATGCACCCGCTCGCCGTCACCGACAGCACGGTGACCGCTGCCGCCGACGTGGTCAGCCTGCTCAGCCTGCGAAGTGTCTGCGGCGTCTTCATCGGATCGTCTTCACCTTCCCCTTCCCGGAGGCGAACCCTACCGGGACCGGGAAACGCGCCGTCGCCGGGATCACGTACCGCGCCCGCACCGTGATCTTTCCGTGAGGCGGCCAGGTCACGCGGGCGGGTCGGAGGGCGGACACTCAGACCTTCAGACCTTCAGACCCCAGACCTCCAGATCCTCAGATCCTCAGATCCTCAGATCCTCAGATCCTCAGACCCCCCAGCCCATCAGACCTCCTCGCGGACCGGCGGGGCAGCCTTCACCTTGCCGCTGCCGCCGGGCCGTGACGGTGCCAGGAAGAAGGCCAGCGTCGGCACCAAGTACAGGGTCCACACGACGACTTGGAGCACGGTCGGGTCCGGCTGGAAGTTGAAGACACCCTTCAGCACCGTGCCGTACCAGGTGTCCGGGGGGATGGTGGTGCTGATGTCGAAGGCCTTGTCCGCCAGGCCGGGCAGGAACCTGGCCTCCTGAAGGTCGTGGAAGCCGTACGCGAGAACGCCCGCGGCCACGATCACCAGCATGCCGCCGGTCCAGGTGAAGAACTTGGCGAGGTTGATGCGGACCGCGCCCCGGTAGAAGAGATAGCCGAGCACGACCGCCGTCGCGATGCCCAACAGGACGCCGATCAGCGGCCCCTGGGTGCCGTCGCTGGACGCGCGCACCGACGCCCACACGAACAGCGCGGTCTCCAGGCCCTCCCGGCCCACCGCCAGGAACGCGGTGGCGACCAGGGCGCCCGTGCCCATCTGCAGCGCCGCGTCCAGCTTGCCGTGCAGTTCGGCCTTCAGGTGACGGGCCGTACGCCGCATCCAGAAGACCATCCACGTCACCAGGCCGACCGCGACGATGGAGAGCGAACCGCCGAGGGCCTCCTGTGCCTCGAACGTCAGCTCCTGGGAGCCGAATTCGAGCGCGCAGCCGAAGCCGAGGGCCAGCGCGACCGCGACACCGATGCCGATCCAGATGGGCTTCAGCGCGTCCCGGCGTTCCGTCTTCACCAGATAGGCGATGAGGATGCAGACGACCAGGCTCGCTTCGAGTCCCTCGCGCAGGCCGATCAGATAGTTGCCGAACACGGCCTACGCCTCCTTGGAATCCTTGGAGAACAGCGCCCGGCCCCACCAGTCGTCCTTGTCCCGGACGCCGGGCGGGATCGCGAAGATCGCCGAACCCACGTGCTGGATGTACTCGTTGAGCGCGTCGGTGGCCAGACTGCGCTGCACCGGGATGAAGCCCTCGCGTACGTCGCGCTGGTACGCGAGGAAGAACAGGCCCGCGTCCAGGCGGCCGAGCCCGTCCGTGCCGTCGGTGAAGGAGTAGCCGCGGCGCAGGAGCGTCGCCCCGTGGTTGGAGTCGGGGTGGGCGAGCCGGACGTGCGCGTCCGGCTTCATCGCCTTCAGGAACGGCTTGTCCCGTTCCTTCGCCTTGCCGACCGGAGCGCCCTCGCCCTTGTCGCGGCCGAAGATGTCCTCCTGCTCCTGCAGCGAAGTCCGGTCCCAGGTCTCGATGTTCATCCGGATCCGGCGCGCCACGAGATACGAACCGCCGGCCATCCAGCCGGGGCCGTCCTTCTCGTCCACCCACACGAACTTCTTGAGGCGACCGCTCTCCGTTCCCGCGATATTGCGGGTGCCGTCCTTGAACCCCATGAGGTTACGAGGGGTCTGCGCCTCCGGAGTCGTCGACGACGTCTTGCCGAAGCCCAGCTGGGACCAGCGGATGACGACCTTGCCGAAGCCGATCCGGGCGAGGTTGCGGATCGCGTGCACCGCGATCTGCGGGTCGTCCGCGCATGCCTGTACGCACAAGTCGCCGCCGCTGCGGTTCTTGTCGAGGTTGTCGCCCGCGAACTGCGGCAGATCCACGAGGGCTTCCGGGCGCCGGTCGGCCAACCCGAACCTCTCGAACAGGGAGGGCCCGAAGCCGACCGTCAGGGTCAGCCGTGAGGGCTTGAGGCCCAGCGCCTCCCCGGTGTCGTCCGGCGGCGCCTCGGCCAGCCCGCCGTACGCGCCCTCACCCACCGTGTGCCCGGCGGTCATCCGCCGCGCGGCGGCCGTCCAGTCCTTCAGCAGCTGGACGAACTCGGCCCGGTCCTCGGTCTTCACGTCGAACGCGGCGAAGTGCAGCCGGTCCTGTACCGGCGTCGAGATGCCCGCCTGGTGCACTCCGTGAAAGGCGACCGCGGCGCCCGACTCGGCAGCCGTCGGCTCGACGTCGTCGCCCGTACGGGTCATCGCCGCGGCGCCGCCGGCCGCGGCTGCGCCGAGCGCGAGCCCGGCACCGCCCCAGCCGATCAGCGAACGCCTCGACGGAGCACGGGAGGTGCCCGCGGCGGCATCAGTGGTGTTCGTGGAGTCTGCGGCCTCGGTGGTGTCCGTGGAGTCCGTGGACTCCGTGGTGTCTGTGGAGTCCGTGGTGTCCGTCATGGCGGTACCCCTTACTTCACGACGACGGCGGCGGCGAGCTTGGACAGCGGTTCGGCGAGCGCGTTCACCGCGTCCGAGAGTTCCTTGCGGTCGGCCTTGCCGACCTTGTCGTACGAGGTGAACTCGTAGGAGTCCTTGTTCGGGCGGTACTTGTCGAGCAGCGTGTTGAGAGCGGCGAACTGCTTGTCGAGCTCCTTGGTGAGCGCCGCGTCGTTCTCCGAGGCGACCGGCTTCAGCAGTTCGTACGACTTCTCGGCGCCCTCGACGTTCGCCTTGAAGTCGACCAGGTCGGTGTGCGAGTAGCGCTCCTCCTCGCCGGTGACCTTGCCGGTGGCGACCTCGTCGAGAAGTTCCTTGGCGCCGTTGGCCATTGAGGTCGGGGTGATCTCGGCCTTGCCGACGCGCTTCTGCCAGTCGGTGAGGTCCGTGATCAGCTGGTCGGCGAGTTCGGAGTCGCGGTCGGTGAGCTTCTTGTCCTGCCACAGGGACCGCTCCAGGCGGTGCCAGCCGGTCCAGTCCTTCTCCGGGTCCTGGCCGTCCTCGAGGCCGTCCTCGCGCAGGTCGACCTTCGGGTCGATGTCACCGAAGGACTCGGCGACCGGCTCGGTGCGCTCCCAGCCGATGCGCGAGTCGGCGTATGCCTTCTTCGCGGCCTCGATGTCGCCGTCCTTGACCGCTGCCGCGAAGACCTTCGCCTTGGGCAGCGTCTCGTTGGCCTGCTGCTGCGCGTAAGCGCGGTAGTCGGCGACGGCCTTGTCCAGGCGCGGGTCGCGCTTGGCGACCTTGCCGCTCCCGGTGGCCGTGACGTCCTGACGTATGCCCTTGCCTTTCATGCCGGGCTTGCAGGCGATGCGGTAGTCGCCCGCCTTCACCTCGGCGGTGACCTTCTGGCTGGTGCCCGGACCGATGTTCTCGCGCTCGGTGACGATCCGGTCGTCCGGGAAGAGCAGATAGACCTCGGTGACCTTCGAGCCCTTGTTCTCCACGGCGAGCTCGACGTGCCCGGCCGGGAACTCCTTTTTGGACACCTCGCACTTGCTGTCGGTGGCCGTCACCGCGACGACGTGATCGTCACTCTCAGCGGCGCTTTTCTCGGTGCAGCCTGTGACTGCGGCCAGCGTCGCCGCGGTGGCGGCTGCGGTGACGACGGAGAGGCGGACGGCTCGCATGCGGGCTCCAAGAAGGTTCACAGGTGCACAGGAGGAGACACAAACCCCGAGGTGAGGCGGACCTAACTTAACTGAGGCTTACCTGAGAGCCGCCCGGTAGTCCAGTGATTCAGCTCTCATTGACGGTGTATGAGCACGGCCGGATCACGATGGCTCAATCTGCACCCCACGAAACGGTCAAAGGCGGGTCAAGAACCCGGCCAGGCGTCACAACGCGTCACCGCCGCGCGGGGGTGTGAAGTCCTTGAACGCTGTGTGCGAATCCGTGGCCGTGGCCGTACGGGTGCGCCGCGTGATGCTTGAATGCCCCGGTGACTGATTACGACGTGCTGCGTGTCTTCTGCGGGCCCGGTGGGGGATGCGGGAACGAGTTGGGGGTCGTGCGGGACGGGTCGGTGATGCCGGAGGCGGACGAGCGGCAGATGTTCGCGGGCAAACTCGGGTTCAGCGAGACCGTGTTCGTGGACGACCCCGAGCGCGGGATCATCGACATCTACACACCCACGCTGCGGCTGCCTTTCGCCGGGCATCCCTGTGTCGGTACGGCCTGGCTGCTGGACGTGCCCGAACTCGTCACGCCCGCGGGGGTGGTGGGGGCCCGGCTCGACGGGGAGTTCAGCTGGATCGAGGCGCGGCCCGAATGGGTTCCGCCGCGCACGCTGCGTCAGTACGGCACGGCCGCCGAGGTCAACTCGCTGGCGGTGCCGCTGCCCGGGGAATGGTTGTACGCCTGGGCCTGGGAGGACGAGGCCGCGGGCCGGGTCCGTGCGCGTGCCTTTCCCGGCCGCGACGACGGCATCGACGAGGACGAGGCCACCGGGGCGGCGGCCCTGCTGCTCACCCACCAGCTCGGCCGCGCCCTGAACATCACCCAGGGCGCGGGCTCCCAGATCCTCACGGCACCGCAGCCGGAGGGGTGGGTGGAGGTGGGGGGACGGGTGTTCCTGGAGCGTTAGGGGTTTCTAGGCGCTCAGCCGGAACTCTTCCCCGAGTGCCCGGAAGACCGCGGTGTTCAGCGCGAACGCCCGCTTGCACTCCGCGACGATCCGCTGCTTCTCCAGGTCGTCGGCCCGGACTTCGTCGAGCAGTTCGCGGTAACGCCGCTTGAAAGCGGCCGGGTTGGCGATCTCCCCGAAGACGTAGAACCGCACGCCGTCGCCCTTGCGGGCGAAGCCCCACGTCTTCTCCGCCTTGTCGCGGATGATCTGTCCGCCGGAGAGGTCGCCGAGGTAGCGGGTGTAGTGATGGGCGACGTAGCCGGCGGGCCAGGTGAGCGCGCATTCCGTCACGCGCTCCGCGTATGCCGTCGTCGCGGGCAGCGCGGTGAGTCCGGCTCGCCAGTCGGCGCCGCGCAGATGCGCCAGGTCCCGCTCGAGTGAAGCGAGTCGCAGGAGCTCGGGCTGGATGAAGGGGCCCGCCACGGCGTCGTGCGACAGGCGCTCCGTGCACTCCTCCAGCGCCCGGTAGACGAACCACAGCTGCTCGGTGTAGCGCGCGTACGCGTCCACGCCGAGCCTGCCGCCGAGCAGGTCGCTCATGAACGTCGACGTCTCCGCCTCCATGTGCTGCTCGTGTGACGCGGTGCGGACGAGCGTCGAGAAGGGGGTGTTCGACGAGGTCATATGGGCCTCCGGCGCTGCGGGGAAGACGGGAGCCATCTTCTTTGGTTAGGCTTACCTAAGTCAATGAGTTCCCGACGTCCTGTCGGTAAAACCGTACCCCGGATCGCGATCAAGCTCACATGGAACAGCCGCCCCCTCTGTTCGAGAAAGGGCGGCTGAAAGGCGCGGGTCCCGGGCCGGCACCTGGCGAGCGGCTGCTGTGGTGGGGGCTACGGCAGCGTGAGGACCTCGGTCCCGCTGTCCGTGACGACCAGGGTGTGCTCGAACTGCGCGGTGCGCTTGCGGTCCTTCGTCACGACCGTCCAGCCGTCGTCCCACATGTCGTACTCATGCGTGCCGAGCGTGAGCATCGGCTCGATGGTGAAGGTCATCCCGGGCTGGATGACGGTGGTCGCCTGCGGGCTGTCGTAGTGCGGAATGATCAGCCCGGAGTGGAACGACGAGTTGATCCCGTGTCCCGTGAAGTCCCGCACCACCCCGTACCCGAACCTCTTCGCGTACGACTCGATGACCCGCCCGATGACATTGATCTGCCGACCGGGCTTGACGGCTTTGATGGCGCGGTTGAGGGCTTCCCGGGTGCGCTCGACGAGCAGCTTGCTCTCTTCGTCGACGTCCCCGACGAGATACGTCGCGTTGTTGTCGCCGTGTACCCCGCCGATGTACGCCGTCACGTCGAGGTTGATGATGTCGCCGTCCCGCAGGACGGTCGAGTCCGGGATGCCGTGGCAGATGACCTCGTTCAAGGAGGTGCACAGGGACTTGGGGAAGCCTCGGTAGCCGAGGGTGGAGGGGTAGGCCCCGTGGTCGCACATGTACTCGTGGGCGACCCGGTCCAGTTCGTCCGTCGTGACGCCGGGCGCGATCAGCTTCGCGGCCTCGGCCATCGCCCGCGCGGCGATCCGCCCCGCGACGCGCATGGCCTCGATCGTCTCCGGGGTCTGGACCTCCGGTCCGGTGTAGGGCGTGGGAGCGGGCTTGCCCACGTACTCGGGACGCCTGATGCTTCCGGGCACGGAACGGGCGGGAGAGAGCTCCCCTGGTACGAGCAGCGACTGGCCAGACATGCCAGCGAGTTTAACCAGCGGGTGTGGGGGACGATGTCCCTGGCGAAAGGAGCCTGAGCCATGGCGCTGTTCAAGAAGCGGACGGTCGGGAAGCCGGGCGAGTGGTACTACTGCCTGGAGCACAAGAAGGTCGAGGAAGGCCCCGAGTGCCCAGCGAAGGACCGTTTCGGCCCGTACGCGTCCCGGGATGAGGCGGAACACGCGCTGGAGATCGCTCGCGAGCGGAACGTGGAGTGGGAGAACGACCCCCGCTGGCACGACTCCGCTGCGCGGGGCTCGGACGACGACTGACCTCCGCGCTGGGGGGGCGCCCGCAGGGGGCGCGGTGTGTGCGGACAGTGCGGGACGTCTGTGGCTGGTCGCGCCCACGCGGCGGAGCCGCACGATGTCACCGCCCCGCGCCCCTATGGGGCGCGGGGCGCTCAACCCGTTGTCGCGGCTGCCTCTCTGGTTTCTCTCAGCCTTGTGGCGTGCTCGTTGGTGCGTACGTCGTAGGTCATGAGTTTTGGGAGGCACAGGGCCAGGGCGCTCACCGCGGCCACGCACAGTACGCCGCCGGACCAGATGGAGGTCCGTACGGTCGTCCACGCGGCCATGGTGCCGGCCCGGACCTGGCCCAGCTGGGGGCCGACCGAGTAGGACAGCAGCTCGATCCCCGCGAGCCGCCCGCGCAGCTCGTCCGGGATCGTCTGGTTCCACATCGCGGCGCGGAAGATTCCGCTGACCATGTCGAAGCCGCCGGCCAGGGTGAGGAAGACGAGTACCAGCCAGACGTTGTGCGCCGCGCCCGCGGCCACCATGGCCAGGCCCCAGCAGGCTGCCGCGAGAACCACCATCCGGCCGTGGCGGTGGATCCGGGAGGTCCAGCCGCTGGTGAGGCTCACCAGGAGCGCACCGGCCGGGACGGACGCGTACATGAGGCCGAGTGACCACTCGGCGTCCAGATCGTCCGCGAGGAAGGGGAGGACGGCGAGGGGGAAGGCGAAGAACATGGCGGCGAGGTCGATCGTGTACGTGCCCAGGAGCTCCTTGCGGCTCCACGCGTAGCGCGCGCCCTCCGCGATGGACCGCAGAGAGGGCCGGGCCGCCTCGTGCGCGGCCGGTGACGCGGCGAGGCCGACGGCCAGGACGACCGAGATCGCGAAGGTGACCAGGTCCACGGCGTAGGCCCAGCCGAGCCCCGCGTACGCCACGACCAGGCCCGCGACGGCCGGGCCCGCGACGCCGCCGACCGTCCAGCGCAGGGAGTTGAGCGCGGCGGCCGCCGGCAGGTGCTCATGCGCGACGATGCGCGGCACGAGCGCGTCCAGCGCGGGCCGCTGGACCGCGCCGAGCGCGGCGGACAGCGCTGCCACGGCATACAGCGGCCACACCACCGGATGCGGCAGCGACGCGTTGAGCAGCAGGCCGACGCAGAGCAGCCCCTGGCCCGCCTCCGTCCACAGGATCAGCTTCCGTTTGTCCAGGGCGTCGGCGAGAGCACCGCCGTACAGACCGAAGACGATCAGCGGTACGAGTTCCGCGGCGCCGATCGCCCCCACGGCCACCGCGGACCCCGTGAGCTCCTTCATCTGCACCGGGAGCGCCACGAAGGTCAGGAAGCTGCCGAAGTTGGTGATGATTCCGGCCACCCAGAGCCGTCGGAAGTCGGCCGAGGTCCGCCAGGGGGCAGGGTCCGGCAACAGCGCGCGTAAGCGCCCGGAGGGCGGGGGAGCGGGAGCTTCCTCGGGGGTCGTCACGACCGGACATGTTCCGGCGCCGCTCCCCGCGAGACAAACGAATTTCCGCGACCGGCCACTTGTCAGGGGAAGTTCACCGCATGTTCGCCCGAGGTGGGCAAGGGGGCCTGATCGACGAAATGGACGGAACAGGCGGAAGGGATGGAATGACGGCCAACGGAGGGTTACATGGTGAGCATTGAGGTGTCCGTGCCGTTCCGGGCGGGGCAGGAGGGTTACGCGAGCTTCCGCATCCCGGCCGTCGTCAGCACCCTTGACGGCCGGACCCTGCTCGCCTTCTGCGAGGGCCGGGTCGGCTCCCACGACGACTTCGGGAACATCGACATCGTGCTGAAGCGGTCCACGGACGGCGGCCGCACCTGGGGCCCGCTCCAGGTCGCCGTCAAGAACGGCGACGACCTCGCCGGCAACCCCGCCCCCGTCGTCCTCGACACCGGCCGCATCCTCCTCGTCCACGTACGCAACGCGGCCCTCGCCACCGAGGACGCCATCCGCCGCGGCAAGGTGAGCGCCGCCGACGGGCGCCGCGTCTGGATCCAGCACAGCGACGACGACGGGGCGACCTGGTCGAACCCGCGTGACATCACCGGGCAGACGAAGAAGGCGAGTTGGCGGTGGTACGCCACCACGCCCGGCCATGCCGTCCAGCTCACCACCGGCCGTGTCGTCGTCCCCGCCAACCACTCCCTCCCGCAGACGGGCAGCGACAACGGCACCGAGGGGAAGTACAACGGCGGGCACTGCCTGCTGAGCGACGACCGGGGCGAGACCTGGCGCATCGGGTACACCGACGACAACACCGACGGCTACATCAACGTGAACGAGACGACGGCCGCCGAACTCCCCGACGGCCGCCTCTACTTCAACACGCGCAACGACTCTCCCGCCCCCGGCACGCGCGCCGACGCCTGCTCCGAGGACGGCGGCCACAGCCTGCTCAAGCCCTTCCGGCCGCAGGCAGGCCTGACCGCCCCCGTCGTCGAGGGCAGTCTGCTCCAGCTCCGCGATCCCGACGTCCTGCTCTTCTCGGGCCCTGCCGACCCCGGCTTCCGGGCCCTGATGACGATCCGCGCCAGCACGGACGACGGCATCACCTGGCGGCCCGCGCACACGGTGGACGGGCTGCCCGCCGCGTACTCCGATCTCGTACGCGTCGACGAGTCGACCGTCGGGCTCCTCTACGAAACGGGCGACTTCAGCGCGTACGAGACCATCACCTTCCGCAGGGTGCCCGTGACGGACCTCACCTGAGCCCCGAGGCTCCGCCCGGACGTAAAGTCGGCCCATGACCTCTTCCGACAACGCACAGCAGTCCGCCGCCCCCGCCAAGGCCCCGGCCAAGGACCCCTGGGACCTGCCCGACGTGTCCGGTCTCGTCGTGGGCGTGCTCGGCGGCACCGGGCCGCAGGGCAAGGGCCTCGCCTACCGGCTGGCCCGGGCCGGCCAGAAGGTGATCATCGGGTCGCGGGCCGCGGAGCGGGCACAGTCCGCCGCGGACGAACTCGGGTACGGCGTCGAGGGCGCCGACAACGCCGAGTGCGCGCGGCGCAGCGACATCGTGATCGTGGCGGTGCCGTGGGACGGGCACGGCAAGACGCTGGAGTCGTTGCGGGAGGAGCTGAGCGGGAAGCTCGTCGTCGACTGCGTCAATCCGCTGGGCTTCGACAAGAAGGGCGCGTACGCGCTGAAGCCGGAGGAGGGCAGCGCCGCCGAGCAGGCCGCGGCCCTGCTGCCGGACTCGCGGGTGACCGCGGCCTTCCACCATCTGTCGGCGGTACTGCTGCAGGACCCTGAGATCGAGGAGATCGACACCGATGTGATGGTGCTCGGCGAGGTCCGGGCGGACGTCGAGATCGTGCAGGCGCTGGCCGGGCGCATCCCCGGGATGCGCGGTATTTTCTCCGGGCGGCTGCGCAACGCCCACCAGGTCGAGTCGCTCGTCGCGAACCTGATCTCCGTGAACCGCCGCTACAAGGCCCATGCGGGCCTGCGCCTGACCGACGTATAGGGGACGTGCGGGGGCGCTCCGCGAGTGGGGGACACTGTTGGAAAAGCAGTGTCCCCCCGACAAAAGACGTGTCCCCCCGACAGGAGCCGACCTGATGCCCCGCCTCGCCCTCTACGCCCTCGTCGTGTGCGTCCTCTCCGTGGCCGCGGCCGTCGTCTCCTTCGCCCGGGGCAGCTGGCTGGGGATCGTGTGGGTGCTGATGGCCGGGCTGTCGTCGAACATGACCTGGTACTACGCGCGCCGGAACAACCGGAACAAGGCGCGGCGCACCCCGGACGCGGGCTCGGTCACCGGCTGACGGAGGTCACTGGCTGACGGAGCAGAACTGGTCGGTCTCCGTCCAGAAGCGGTACAGGTTCTGGCCGCAGTACGTCCGGATCTCGTCGATGCCCAGGCCGCGCAGCATCGCGTCGACCGCGTCGAAGAACACGCCGTTCACCTCCGGGATCCACAGGAGGCCGAACACGGCGAGCAGGCCGAAGGGCGCGAATGGCTCCACCTGGCGGCGGATCTTGTGCGACAGCCAGGGTTCGATCACGCCGTAGCCGTCCAGGCCCGGGACGGGCAGGAAGTTCAAAATGGCCGCCGTGACCTGGAGCATGGCCAGGAACGCGAGGGCGAACTGGAACTCCGCCGGCACCCCGTCCAGCACGTCCAGCCAGAACGGGGCCGTACACACCACGGCGAACAGGACGTTGGTCAGCGGTCCGGCCGCCGAGATCAGGCTGTGCTTCCAGCGGCCCTGGATCCGGCCGTGCTCGATGAACACCGCGCCGCCCGGCAGACCGATCCCGCCCATGATCACGAAGAGGACCGGCAGGACGATGCTCAGCAGAGCGTGCGTGTACTTCAGCGGGTTGAGGGTCAGATAGCCCTTCGCGCCTATGGAGATGTCGCCGCTGTGCAGGGCCGTGCGCGCGTGCGCGTACTCGTGCAGACAGAGCGAGACGATCCACGCCGCCGTCACGAACAGGAAGACGGCCAGGCCGGGTTGCTCGGCGAAGCCGGTCCAGGTGGCCCAGCCGGTGACCGCCATGACGGCCACGATCCCGACAAAAACGGGGCTGATCCGCCGGTCACTGCGGCGGGCGGTGGCGGTGGTCATGGGGGCGGGCTCCCTGGGGTACGGGCGACGGAGTTCATGCGAAGGGCGTGCCCGACAGTACCTGGGCGTATGCCGAAAACGTCTCGCGGTCGGCTGTGAGTTCCGGAGAAGGTGGGACACGGCGTCGTGAGACAACCGACGCCACACCGCCGGAACCCCGCGACCGGCGCTGACGACACCGGAGACAATGGACCCCGTGCGCTATCGCATTCTCGGCACCACTCAGGCATTCCGCGGCGACGGCACCCCTCTCACGGTCGGCGGGGCGCGACTGCGTGCCCTGCTGACCGTGCTCGCCCTGCGGCCGGGCCGTGCCCTGCCCGCGGCGCTCCTGGTCGACGAGGTGTGGGGCGCCGATCCGCCGGCCGACGCCACGGGGGCCCTGCAGGCACTGGTGGGCCGACTGCGCAGGGTGCTCGGCTCGGACGCGATCGGCTCCACGGAGGGCGGCTACCGGCTGCGCGCGGCGGCCGACGACGTCGACCTGCACCGCTTCGAACGGCTCGCGGGGGAGGGCACGCGCGCCCTGGGAGACGGCGACCCCGCCAAGGCCGCCGTGATCCTCGACGACGCCCTCGCCCTCTGGCACGGCCCCGCCCTCGCCGACCTCCCGGACCACACCGCCGAATCGGCCCGCTGGGAGACCCGCCGCCTCGACGTACGCCGTGCCCGCTTCAGCGCGGCCCTCGCCCTCGGCCACGCCCAACAGGTCCTGCCCGACCTCACCGCCCTCTGCGACGCCCACCCCCTGGACGAGGCCCTCCAGCTCCTGCGCCTGCGCGCCCTGCGCGAGGCCGGCCGGACGGCGGAGGCGCTGGCCGCGTACGAGGACGTACGACAGCTCCTGGCCGACCGCCTCGGCGCGGACCCGGGGCCGGAACTGCGGGCGCTGCACGCGGAGTTGCTGCGACAGGGGGGCGAGGGACACGCGGATGCGGGCTGGGTGGATCAGGCCCAGGGCCGGAGTGCGGGCGGGCCCGGTGGTCCCGGGTCCGGCGTGAACGGCCCCGATGGTCCCGGACCAGGCCTGAGCGGTCCAAGGTCCCGCCTGAGCGGTCCCGGCGGCTCTCCCGGACCGGCCCGCCGCGAGTCCCCGGAACTCGCCCGCCACGAGCGCCAGTTCGCGGGCGCCGGGCGCGAGTCCGCGGGCGGCGCGCGGGAGTCCGCGGGCAGCGGCCGGCCGGGTGAACGGTCGGCCGGCTTTCGTGAAGCCGGAAGCCCCGCCGGGCCCGGCGCGACCCCGCCCCCGGGCAACCTCCGTGCCCGTCTCACCTCCTTCGTCGGCCGCGACAGCGACATCGAGACCATCCGCGAGGACCTCGCTGCGGCGCGGCTCGTGACGCTGCTCGGGCCCGGTGGGGCCGGGAAGACGCGGCTGTCGCAGGAGGCGGCCGAGACCGTACGGGACGCGGCACGGGACGGCGTGTGGCTGGCCGAACTCGCGCCCGTGGACGGTCCGGACGCCGTGCCGGAGGCCGTGCTCACCGCCGTCGGCGCCCGCGAGACCGTGCTGCGCGGAGCCGGCGCCGAGGAGATGCGGGCGGTGACCGAGCGCCATGACGATCCCGTCGTACGCCTCACCGAGCACTGCGGCCGACGCCGCATGCTGCTGATCCTCGACAACTGCGAGCACGTCGTCGACGCGGCTGCCCGGCTGGTGGAGGAACTGCTCGCCCGCTGCCCGGAGCTGACCGTGCTCGCCACCAGCCGCGAACCCCTCGGTGTACCGGGGGAGTTGCTGCGGCCGGTGGAACCGCTGCCGGAGCCGTACGCGCTGCGGCTGCTCGCCGACCGGGGCGCGGCCGCACGGCCCGGATTCCGTGTCGAGGCCGACGAGGAGACCGCGGCGGCGTGCGCCGAGATCTGCCGCCGCCTCGACGGGCTGCCCCTCGCCATCGAGCTGGCGGCCGCCCGCCTGAGGATGTTGACGCCACGTCAGATAGCGGACCGGCTCGACGACCGCTTCCGGCTGCTCACCTCCGGCAGCCGCACCGTCCTGCCCCGCCAGCAGACGCTCCGTGCCGTGGTCGACTGGTCCTGGGACCTGCTCGACGAGGACGAACGGGACGTACTGCGGCGGCTGTCGGTCTTCGCCGGCGGCTGCGACCTCGCCGCCGCCGAGGCCGTGTGCGGACCCGCCGCCTTCGAGGCGCTCGGCTCGCTCGTCGACAAGTCCCTCGTCGTGACCGCTCCTTCGCAGGAGCGCGGCGAGATGCGCTACCGGCTCCTGGAGACCGTCGCCGAGTACGCGGGCGAGCGGCTCGACGAGGCCGGCGTGCGCAAGGAGGCCGAGCGCGCGCACCTGACGTACTACCGCGAACTCGCCCGCACCACCGACCCGTTGCTGCGCGGCGCGGGCCAGCGTGCCGCCATCGAGCGGTTCCAGCTCGAATACGAGAACCTGCGCACGGCGCTGCGCCGCGCCGTCGCCGACCGCGACGAGCAGGAGGCGCTGTGCCTCGTTCTCTCCCTCGGCTGGTACTGGCAGATGCGCGACCTGCGCCTGGAGGGCCGCAACTGGGCCACCGAGGTCAAGGCCCTCGGCCCCGACCCCTTCACCCTGCCGCTGCGCCGCGCCGCCCCGCTCTGGGAGCGCTGCACGGAGGCCCCGCCCCCGATGGCCGGCGAACTCCTCGAGGAGGCGCGGCGCGGGGTCCATCTCGTCCATCTCGCCGCCATGGACACGGAGATGGAGGCCTGGAAGACACCCGAGGCCCAGGAGAAGCTGCGCGTCATCGCCCAGGTCTACGAGCCCGGCCAGCCACAGACCTGCCGTCCCCCCGGCTTCCTCTGGTTCTACGCCGTCATGCTCAGCGGCGATGTGGACCGGCTGCACCAGATCGTCAACGCGACCGTCGACACCTGCCGCAGCAGTCCCGGCTACGAATGGGAGCTCGCCACCTGCCTGCAGATGCGCGCCAACATCCTCGCCAACCGCTCCGACTGGGCCGGCGACGCCTCCTGCGACGCCGACGAGTCGCTGGAGATCTTCCTGCGCATCGGGGATGCCTGGGGCGCCGCCGAGGCACTCTCCGCGCGAGGCGAGGCCCACGAACGCCGGGGCGACTACGACCTCGCCGCCGCCGACTACGCCAAGGCCATGGAGAACGCCGAACGGCTCGGCGCCCGCGCCCAGGTGGCCATCCTCACCGCCCGGCTCGGCAGCGTGCTGCTGGACGCGGGCGAGGCCGAGAGCGGCGAACGGCTGCTGCGCGAGGTGATCGAACGGAAGGAAAGCACGGTAAACGAGGCCGTGCCCGCCGCCCGGCTCTTCCTCGCCGGCTGGCTCGGCACCACCGGCCGGAACCAGGAGGCGCGCGAAATCCTTCGGAGCCTTCGCGAGGAGTTCGCCGCCGCCTCGTTCGTTCTCTTCGAGGCCTTCATCACCGGCGCGGAGGCCTGGCTGGACATCACCGAGGGACAGTACGAGGCGGGGCTGGAGAAGGCCCGGCTGGCTCTGGAGAAGGCGGACGACCAGCTCTCCCGCGTCATCGCGCCGCACATGCGCTCCGCCTACCTGACCATGGGCGCGGCCGCGCTCGCCGGCCTGGACGGTGGGAGCCGCGCCCGCGACGCCGCCCGCTGCATCGCCGCCGCCGACGCCATGCTGCCGCCCGGCCACGTCCCCAACCGCTGGGAGCGCGTCACCCGCGACAGGACCGTGGAGATGACGCGCGCCGCGCTCGGCGACGAGGCCTACGAGGCCGCGTACGCGGAGGGCGGCGGCCTCTCCCCGGAGGAGGCCACCGCCCTCGTCTGACGCGCCCTCGTCTGACGCGCACCGACGGGCCGTCGGTGGGGCGTCAGCTCTTGGTGCGGAACTTGTGGATCGCGACCGGCGCCATCACCGCGGTGATGGCAAATGACCAGCCAAGGGTCACCCAGAGGTCGTGCGCGACCGGACCGCCCACCATCAGCCCGCGGGCCGCGTCCGCCAGCGTGGACAGCGGGTTGTAGTCGGTGAAGCCCTGAAGCCACCCCGGCATCGACTGTGTCGGCGCGAAGATCGACGAACCGAACTGCAGCGGGAACAGCACCAGGAAGCCCATCGCCTGCACGGACTGTGCGTTCTTGAGGATCACGCCCAGGGTGAGGAACACCCACATGATCGACGAGGCGAACACCGCGGACAGGCCAACGGCCGCGAACAGACCGGGCCAGTCGTTGATGTCGAAACCGACCAGGACGGCGACGATCATCAGCACGGTCGTCGCGAACAGCATCCGCGCCAGCTCCACCGAGATCTTCGCGAACAGCACCGAGCCGCGCCCGATCGGCATGGAACGGAAGCGGTCCATGACCCCGCTGTTGAAGTCCTGGCTGAAGCCGGTGCCGACGCCCTGGGACAGCGTCATGCTCATCATCGCGATCATGCCGGGGATGACGTACTGCACGTAGCCGTCCTGCCCGCCGCCGAGGGCCTGCCCGATCGAGCCGCCGAAGACGAACACGAACAGCAGGGTGAAGACGATCGGCATCAGCAGCGCGTCGAACATGGACTCGGGGTCCTGGCGGATCCACAGCAGGTTGCGGCGGATCAGTGCGCCGGTGTGGCGCAGATGGGCGCGCAGGGGGATGCGCGCGTCGGACTTGCCGATATCGGTGGTGGTGACAGTGGCCGCGCTCATACGGCGACCTCCTCGCGGGTGTCGGCGGGACGGGCGTCCTGCGGGGCACTGGCGCGGTGGCCGGTGAGGGACAGGAACACCTCGTCCAGGCTGGGCAGTTCGGTGCTGATCGAGGCGATCGTGATGCCGCGCGCGCTGACCGCGCCGACCACCGCGGTCAGCTGCTCGTCGCTCAGGATCGGCACGAGCAGCGTCCCGCTTTCGGTGTCCACGGTCGTGGTGGCCAGACCGGTGATGCCCAGCTCGTCGAGCACGTGGGCGAGCGGGCGCAGCTGCATCGGGTCGGCCGGCCGGACGCGCAGCGTGCGGCCGCCCACCTTGGCCTTCAGCTCGTCGACCCGGCCCTCGGCGATGACCTTGCCGCGGTCGACCACGGTCAGTTCGGAGGCGAGCTGCTCGGCCTCCTCCATGTACTGGGTGGTCAGCAGGACCGTCACCCCGTCCCCGACCATGCGCTTGACCTCGTCCCACACCTCGTTGCGGGTGCGCGGGTCGAGCCCGGTGGTGGGCTCGTCGAGAAAGAGCACCGCGGGCCGCCCGATCATCGACGCGGCCAGGTCGAGCCGCCGCCGCATACCGCCGGAGTACGTGCTCGCGGGCCGTTTGGCGGCTTCCGTGAGGGAGAAGCGCTCGAGGAGTTCGTCGGCGCGAGCGCGGGAGTCCTTGCGGGACAGGTCCAGCAGACGGCCGATGAGATAGAGGTTCTCCCAGCCGGGCAGCTTCTCGTCGACGGAGGCGTACTGGCCCGTGAGGCCTATGACTCTTCGGAGTTGGCGGGGCTGGCGTACGACGTCGTAGCCGGCGACGGTCGCCTGGCCGGCGTCGGGGGAGAGGAGCGTGGACAGGATGCGTACGAGTGTGGTCTTGCCGGCGCCGTTCGGACCGAGCACGCCTCGGACGGTGCCCTCGCGTACGTCCAGGTCCACGCCGTCCAGTGCCTTGGTCTCGCCGTAGTGCTTGACCAGCCCCCGCACGGTGACCGCGCGTCCCGCGCGGTCGCTGGGGTTGTTGTCGATTCGCGTCATGCCGACCAAGGTGTCAGCCCCCACCGACAAACCACCTACAGCCCACCGACACGCCACCGACAGCCGGGTGCGCCCCGTAAGGGGCGCGGGGAACTGCGCGACCAGCCACAACCGACCCGCAGCCGAGGTACGACCTGGGTTGGGGGTCTGGGGCGCAGCCCCCAGGGATGGGACGGGTAGGGGCGGCGGGGGCGAAAACCCAGGGGCCCAGCCCGCGCGGCAAACGAACAGCCCGCCGACGGGGGAAGATCGGCGGGCTGTCCTGGTGCCGCAGTGGACTGTTGGACTAGTGGACGGAGTGCTCTTCCTGAGGGAACGTTCCGCCGACGACGTCCTCGGCAAACGCCTTGGCGGCGTCCCCCATGACCGACCGAAGGTTCGCGTACTGCTTGACGAACCGCGGCATCTTCCCACCCGTAAGCCCGAGCATGTCCGTCCAGACAAGAACTTGCGCATCGGTCTCGGCCCCGGCACCGATACCGACCGTCGGAATGTGGAGGACACGCGTGACCTCGGCGGCCAGCTCCGCCGGCACGAGCTCGAGGACGACCGCGAACGCACCGGCGTCCTGGACGGCCTTGGCGTCACGGAGAAGCTGCTGAGCGGCCTCCTCACCCCGGCCCTGAACGCGGTAGCCCATGGCGTTCACCGACTGGGGAGTCAGCCCGATGTGGGCCATGACCGGGATACCGGACTCGACCAGCAGCTCGATCTGGCGGTGCGAGCGTTCGCCGCCCTCCAGCTTGACGGCACCGACCCCCGCCTCCTTCACCAGGCGCGTGGCCGAGCGCAGCGCCTGGACCGGGCCCTCCTGGTACGACCCGAAGGGCAGGTCACCGACGATCAGCGCACGGTTCGTACCTCGTACGACCGCGGCCGACAGCATGGTCATCTCGTCGAGCGTGACGGGTACGGTCGACTCGTACCCCAGGTGGCAGTTGCCCGCCGAGTCGCCCACGAGCATGACCGGGATCCCGGCCTCGTCGAAGACGGACGCGGTCATCGCGTCGTACGCGGTGAGCATGGGCCACTTCTCGCCGCGATCCTTGGCGGCGGTGATGTCGCGGACGGTGATGCGACGGGTGCCCTTCCCGCCGTACAGCGCCTTACCGCTGTCGGGGGTCCTCTGGGCAGCCGAGAGCTGCGTCATGGCAACGGCTCCTTCTGTCATCTCGAGGCGCCCTTACGGCGTCCCCGGATCCCCTCCATGGTGGCACCAAGTGCCACCGAACGGCTAGGGGGGCTCACGGCCACGGCTGCCACGGCTGCCACGGCTCAGGATCCCGCCCACGTAAGGTCTCGGTAAAAGAATTCAATACGAGACGGTCTCGTATCGTTATGTGGTCTAGGGTCGACGCCATGACTACTCCCGCCGTTCCTGACTCCCGCGTCCCGGAAGCCGTACACCGGCGTCGCTGGGTGATCCTCGGCGTACTGATGTTGAGCCTGCTGATAGTCGTGCTCGACAACTCGATCCTGAACGTCGCGATCAAGACGATCTCGACTCCCGCCCCGACCGGCCTCGGGGCCACGCAGAGCGAGCTGGAGTGGGCCATCAACGCCTACACGCTCGTCTTCGCGGGACTGCTGTTCACCTCCGGTCTGCTCGGTGACCGGCTCGGACGCAAGAAGGTGCTGCTCGGCGGGCTCGCGCTCTTCGGCGTCGGCTCGGCGCTCGCCGCCTTCTCCGGCTCACCGGGGCAGCTCATCGCGTTCCGCGCGCTGATGGGTCTCGGCGCCGCCTTCGTGATGCCCGCCACCCTCGCGGTCCTCATGAACGTCTTCGAGCGGGACGAGCAGCCGAAGGCCATCGGCCTCTGGGCGGGCGGCGTCGGTATCGCCATCGCCATAGGACCCATCACGGGAGGGGCGCTTCTCGACCACTTCTGGTGGGGGTCGGTGTTCCTCGTCAACGTGCCCATCGTGATCACCGCGATCGCCTTGATGGTGGTGCTCGTTCCGGACTCCCGCGATCCCAGGCCGGGCAAGATCGACCCGGTGGGTGTGGTGCTGTCCGTCGTCGGACTCGTGCTGCTCGTGTACGGCATCATCAAGGGCGGCCAGCTCGCCGACTTCACCGACGCCACGGTGGTGACGACCATGGCGGCCGGACTCGCCGTACTCGCGGGCTTCGTCTGGTACGAGAAGCGCAGCGACCACCCGTCCATAGACGTCACGTACTTCAAGAACCGGGTCTTCTCGGCGGCGATGGGGGCCATCGCTCTCGTCTTCTTCGGGCTGATGGGCGTGACCTTCTTCGCCGTCTTCTACACGCAGACGGTGCGCGGCTACACACCTCTGCAGACCGGCCTGCTGATGCTGCCGCTGGCCGCGTCGCAGCTCGTCTTCTCCTCGCGGGCCCGGCTGGCCGTCGACCGCTTCGGCAACAAGGCCACGACCACCGCGGGCATGCTCACCCTCGCCGCGACGCTGGTCGCGTTCGCCACGCTGGAGGCGGATACGCCGATCTGGATACTGGAGGTCATCTTCTTCCTGATGGGCGCCGGAATGGCGCACGTCATGACCCCCACCAGCGTGGTGATCATGCAGACCCTGCCCCGCGAGAAGGCCGGTTCCGCCTCCGCGCTCAGCAACACCTTCCGCCAGGTCGGCGGCGCGATGGGCATCGCCGTACTCGGCTCGGTCCTCTCCTCGGTGTACCGCTCGGGGATCGAGGACAAGCTCGCCGCGGCGCCCGCCGGTCTCCGGCACACCGCCGGCGAGTCCATCGAGGCCACGCTCGCCGTCGCCGCGAAACTCGGGCCCGAGGGCAGGGCCCTGGTCGAACCGGCGCACGACGCCTTCCTGCACGCCATGCATGTCACGGCCCTGTGCGGAGCCGGTGTCGCCCTCGTCGGGGCGGTGCTCGTGGGGCTGTTTCTGCCCGGCCGAAACCCGACCCCGCAGGACCAGAAGGGGGAGGGGACCGAGCTGGTGGGGTCCGAGCGCTGAGAGAATCGGGTCCGTATCGGGCCGTGAGGGAACGGAGTTGGCGTGGACGTCGCTGATCAGGAGACCGGGCGCGCGCCCGTCAGGGGGCGGCCGCGCAGCGAGACCGTGGAGCGTTCCATCGTCGAGGGCGTCATGAAGCTCCTGGAGGACGGCGTCCCGCTCGCGGAGATCTCCATAGAGCGGGTCGCCCGCACCGCCGGTGTGGGCAAGGCCACCATCTACCGGCGCTGGAGCGGCCGTGAGGAACTCTTCTGCGACGTCCTGCGCGCCGCCGAGCCCCCGGGCCCCGAGCTGCCCGGCACCTCTACGCGCGATGACCTGATCGCCCTCCTGGAGTCGCAGCGCAGGCGAGGCCTGGCCACCCGCTCGTCGGCGATCGTGCACAACGTCCTCGCCCAGATGAAGAGCAGCCCCAAGCTGTGGAAGGCGTACCACGTGAACGTGGTCGAGCCACAGCGCCGGCTCACCACCGAGGTGCTGCGGCGCGGGCAGGAGAACGGCGAGATCCGTACCGGCCTCGATCTCGAACTGATCGCCGACCTCTTCAGCGGTCCCATGCTCGTACGCACCGTCATGCGCCGCGACGCCGACCTCCCCGACGACCTCGCCGAAGTGATCGTCGACACGGTCCTGGAAGGGCTGCGCCCCAGCGGTTCCTGAGGGTGCGCCAGTTTCCGCGGGTTCGGCGGCCCGGCGGCCCCTGACGGCTCGATGGCTCCTGGGGCCAGCAACTCCCTTGATTCCAGCGGCTTCTGAGGCCCCGTCGGCTCCTGAGGAGATGTGCGTGTTATGTCACAGAGCGCGCTTTCCCCGTCCGTCGCCGGAACTCACCACGCCGTCTCGTACGTCCTCGTGCGAGTACGGCCGTCCTGGTACGGCAGGAACGAACGCGTTCATCCCCTAGGGTCGTAGACACAGGGGAATGATGTGTACTGCATGTTGTGAGGCGACGAATGGCGCAGGCTTATATGACGGAGACGGGCAGCGGTGGCCAGGGGCCCAACCGCAGAGGGCCCCGGCTTCGGCGCCTGCTCGAATCCGTGCGCAGTGACCGCCGTATCTGGCGGCGTGGCATCGTCCTCGCCGTCTTCGCGGTCCTCCTCGCTCTGGTGATGCTGCTGCACGCGCAGATCCCGAACACCCTCGGCAACCTCGGCAGCCTCACCGAGACGTTCCTGCCCTGGCTGGGCGTCTTCATCCCGGTGCTGCTCGTCCTCGCGCTGGTCCGCAGGTCCGCGACAGCCCTGATCGCCGTGCTCCTGCCCACGATCGTCTGGTTCAACCTCTTCGGCGGTCTGCTCGGCGACAAGACCGGCGGTGGCGGCGACCTCACCATCGCCACGCACAACGTCAACGCGGACAACGCGAACGCGGCAGGCACCGCGCGCGACGTGGCCGCGTCCGGCGCCGACGTGGTGGCCCTGGAAGAGCTGACGGAGTCGGCGGTCCCGGTCTACGAGAAGGCGTTGTCGCCGACGTACAAGTACCACTCCGTGCAGGGCACCGTCGGTCTGTGGAGCAAGTACCCGCTGAGTGACGTCAAGGAGGTCGACATCAAGCTCGGCTGGACGCGCGCGATGCGGGCGACCGTCAACGCGCCCGACGGGCAGGTCGCGGCGTACGTCGCCCATCTGCCCTCGGTGCGGGTGAAGATCGAGGCCGGCTTCACCGCGCGGCAGCGCGACAAGAGTGCCGACGCGCTCGGCGAGGCCATCGCCGACGAGAAGATGAAGCGGGTCGTCCTGCTCGGTGACCTGAACGGCACGATGAACGACCGCGCGCTCAACGGCGTGACCGCGCAGATGCGTTCCACGCAGGGCGCGGCGGGCAGCGGCTTCGGCTTCAGCTGGCCGGCGTCGTTCCCGATGGCGCGGATCGACCAGATCCTGGTGAAGGGCGTCGAGCCCATCACCTCGTGGACACTGCCGTCGACGGGCAGCGACCATCTCCCGATCGCCGCCCGAGTGAAGATGTAGGCAACCCGCTCGTAACCCTTGGGAATACTGGGCCTGCGACGCTTTGTTCCGTAAGTAAACTTAATGGGCCCGTGCACCCTCGTGCGCGGGCACCTTCATGGAACTCCGCACGCTCTCCGCTCCGTTCGGCCCCGCGCCGCCCGGAGTGCTCCACCCCTGAAAGGTGAACGATCCTCCATGCCCCTGGCCCTGCTCGCCCTAGCTGTGGGCGCATTCGGCCTCGGCACCACCGAATTCGTCATGATGGGCCTGTTGCCCGATGTCGCCGAGGACCTGAACGTCTCGATCCCCGCCGCCGGGCAACTGGTCTCGGCGTACGCGCTGGGCGTCGTCATCGGTGCCCCGCTGCTGGCCGCGGTGACGGCCAGGCTGTCGCGCCGCAAGGTGCTGATCGGCCTGATGGCGCTGTTCGTCGCGGGCAACGCGCTCTCGGCCTTCGCGCCCGACCACCACTGGCTGCTCGCCGCCCGTTTCCTGAGCGGGCTGCCGCACGGCGCGTTCTTCGGCGTCGGCGCCGTCGTCGCCACCGGCCTGGTCGCCCCCGAACGCAAGGCGCGCTCGGTCTCGCTGATGTTCCTGGGGCTGACCGTCGCGAACGTCGTGGGCGTCCCCGTGGCGACCCTGATGGGCCAGCACCTCGGCTGGCGCGCCACGTTCCTCGGCGTCAGTGCGATCGGCCTGGCGGCCATAGCCTCGCTGGCCCTGCTGGTGCCCCAGGATCACGCCCACGCCACGACCGGCGGCCTGCGCGGTGAACTGGCCGCGCTGCGCCCCCTGCCCGTCTGGCTCTCCCTCGGCACCACCGTCGCGGGCTTCGGCGCGCTGTTCTCCGCCTACAGCTACATCACGCCGATGCTCACGGACTCCGCCGGCTACGCCGACTCCAACGTCACGCTGCTGCTGGCCCTGTTCGGCGTGGGCGCCACCGCGGGCAACCTGCTCGGCGGCCGCCTGGCCGACCGCTCCCTGAGGGGCACCCTCTTCGGCGGGCTCACGGCGCTGACCACGGTCCTCGCCCTCTTCCCCGTCCTGATGAGCACGCAGTGGACCGCCGCCCTGGCGGTGTTCCTCCTGGGCACCGCCGCGTTCGCCACGGGCTCCCCGCTCCAGCTGATGGTCATGGAGAAGGCCTCCGCGGCCCCCTCCCTCGCCTCCTCCGCCAACCAGGCCGCCTTCAACCTCGCGAACGCGGGCGGCGCCTGGATCGGCGGGCTCGCCCTGGCGGCGGGCTTCGGCGTCACGTCCCCGGCGGCCGCCGGCGCGGGACTCGCGGTGCTGGGACTCGGGGTCGCGGCCGTCGCGTATGCGGTGGACCGGCGCCGGGTGCCGACGCACACCGGTCGTGTGGTGGCCGCGCACGTGCCGCAGCGCGCGGAGACGGCTCGCCGCTGACCCGCTGGAATGCCGCCCCGCTTCACCACGGTCCCGCTTGAATACGGCGAAGGGGGGCGCCCGGTGTGCACCGGGCGCCCCCCTTCGCCGTACCGACCTCTGCCGACCTGACCCGTACGGACCTCAGACGTTCTCGCGCCAGCGGTTCGTGATCGGCAGCCGGCGGTCCTTGCCGAAGCCCTTGGCCGAGATCTTCGTGCCCGGCGGGTACTGGCGCCGCTTGTACTCCGCCGCGTCGACCATGCGCAGCGTCTTGGTGACCAGCTCGTGGTCGAATCCGGCGGCGACGATCGCGTCGGCGCCCGCGTCACGGTCGACGTACAGCTCCAGGATCGCGTCCAGGACGGGATAGTCCGGCAGCGAGTCGGTGTCGACCTGGTCCGGGCGCAGCTCGGCGCTCGGCGGCTTGGTGATGGAGTTCTCCGGGATCGGCGGGGTCTGCCCCCGCTCGGCCGCCGCCCGGTTCCGCCACTCGGCCAGCCGGAAGACCGACGACTTGTACACGTCCTTGATGGGCCCGTACGCGCCCACCGAGTCGCCGTAGAGCGTCGAATACCCCACCGCCAGCTCGGACTTGTTGCCCGGCGCCAGCACGATGTGGCCCTCCTGGTTGGAGATCGCCATCAGCATCGTGCCGCGCAGCCGCGACTGGAGGTTCTCCTCGGCGAGTCCCGACAGCCCGAGCGAGGCCATGTACGCGTCGAACATCGGCTCGATCGCCACGGTCCGGAGGTTGAGCCCGGTACGCCGCGCCAACTCGGCCGCGTCGTCCTTGGAATGGTCCGAGGAGTACTTGGAGGGCATCGAGACCCCGTACACGTTCTGCGCGCCGAGCGCGTCGCACGCGATGGCGGCGACGAGCGCGGAGTCGATGCCGCCCGAGAGCCCGACCAGCACGGAGCGGAAACCGTTCTTCGCCACATACGCCCGCAGCCCCACCACGAGCGCCGAGTACACCTCCTCGTCGTCGTCGAGCCGCTCCGCGTACCCTCCGGACAGCTCCGGCTCGTACGCGGGCAGCGGCTCCCCGGAGAGGACGAGGTGCTCGATCCGCAGCCCGTCGTCCACGACGCCTGAGGGTGCCTCGGCGGCAGCGGCGGGCAGATCGAGGTCGAGGACGACACACCCCTCCGCGAACTGCGGGGCTCGTGCGACGACTTCGCCGTCCCGGTCGACGACGATCGAGTCACCGTCGAAGACGAGCTCGTCCTGTCCGCCGATCATGGCGAGATACGCGGTGGTGCAGCCGGCCTCCTGCGCCCGCTTGCGCACGAGCTCCAGGCGGGTGTCGTCCTTGTCGCGCTCGTACGGGGAGGCGTTGATGGAGAGCAGCAGCCCCGCCCCGGCCGTTCGTGTCGCCGGCACCCGGCCGCCGTCCTGCCAGAGGTCCTCGCAGATCGCGAGGGCCACATCGATGCCGTGCACCCGCACGACCGGCAGGGTGTCGCCGGGCACGAAGTAGCGGAACTCGTCGAAGACGCCGTAGTTCGGCAGGTGATGCTTGGCGAAGCGGAGCACCACCTCGCCGCCGTGCAGCACGGCGGCGGCGTTCCGCGGTGCTCCGGCCGGCTGCCCGTACTTCGGCTGGGCCGTCTCCGACCGGTCGAGGTAGCCGACGACCACCGGCAGCTCCCCGAACCCCTCGTCGGCGAGCCGCACGGCCAGGTCCTTCAGGGCCGCGCGGGAAGCCTCGACGAAGGACGACCGCAGGGCCAGGTCCTCGACGGGATACCCGGTCAGCACCATCTCCGGGAACGCCACCAGATGCGCTCCCTGCTCGGCCGAGTGCCGGGTCCAACGGAGGATCGCCTCGGCGTTCCCGGCGAGATCGCCGACCGTCGAGTCGATCTGATTCAGGGCGAGGCGTAGTTGAGGCACGGACCCCAGTGTAATCGTCAGAGCGACGCGATGGGGTGTGGCGAGCCCCACGCCCGCGCCCCACGCCTGCGCCCCGCGCCCGCCCCTCGACGAGGGACGGGCGCGGGGCGCGGGGAGCAGCCGCAGCGTTTCAGCGCCGGGATCAGCGGCGGTACGACTGCACGTAGCCGGAGGCGGGCGTGCCCACCCCGGTGACGTCGTCGTAGCCGCGTACGGCCTTCAGCGAGCTGTCCTTGCCGAGGCTGCGGACCGAGGTGGTCAGCCCCTCGGACGCGTCGAAGCTGTTCACGAAGTCGACGCGTGCCACGGCGAGCCCGGACCCCGTGGGGTTGTCCGTCACATCGTGGTACACCCTCGAGCCGTACTTCCCGTAGATCGCCGGGTTGGCGAAGCCGATCGGCTTGCCGCCGCGTGCCTCCTGGGCCAGCGCCTGGACGCCCGCGATCACCGGCGCGGCCAGCGAGGTGCCGCCGATGCGGTACTCGCTGTACTGCTGCGACCCGTCCGGGAAGGTCTGCGTCTGGCCGACCTTGAAACCGGTGTTGGGGTCGGCGATCGCCGCGATGTCCGGCACGGTCCGCATCGGCGTGGCACCGCCCGCCTTGGCGAGCCCGTCCGGCACGACACCCTTCTGGTAGAAGGGCTGCGACACGGTCTTGCTGGTGCCGCCGCCCGCGCCCGAGGTGAACGCGCCGGGGAAGTCCGTCCAGCTCTTGCCGTCGGCCGACAGCGTGGCCTTCTCGGTGCCCCAGCCGGTCTCCCACAGATACGTGTCGTCCTTGCCCACCGCCAGTGAGGTGCCGCCCACGGCTGTCACCCACGCCGAGTTGGCTGGGGTGTCGACCTGCTTCGTGCCGGTGGTGGCGACCTCGTCGCCGTTGTCGCCGGAGGAGAAGTAGAAGCCGATGCCCTCGACCGCGCCCAGCTGGAAGACCTGGTCGTAGGCCGCCGCGAGGTCCGGTGTCTGGTTGGCCTCGATGTCGCCCCACGAGTTGGAGACGATATCGGCGAGATGCCCGTCGACGATCTTGCCGAGCGAGTCCAGCAGATCGTCGTCGTAGCAGGAGGAGGCGCCCACGTACGTGATGTCCGCGGCGGGCGCGACCGCGTGCACGGCCTCGACGTCGAGGGTCTCCTCGCCGTACCAGCCGGCCGCCCCGCACTCCTTGGTCTTCGTGTACTTGCCGGGCAGCACCTGACGCAGTTGGCCGTTGCGGTAGGCCGCGTCGCCGTGCTTCTTCGCGTAGGTGGCCGCGTCGTAGGCGATGGTCGGCGAGGCGTACGCGTCGGTGATGGCGACCCGTACCCCCCGGCCCGTGCGGGTGCCCGCGCCGTACGCGGCCCGCAGCTGCTTGCCCGTGTAGCCCTCGACGGCGTACGGGATCTTCGTGCCGTACGCGTCCGGGAGGCTGCTCGCGGTGTTCGAGCCGTAGTACGAGGAGAACGGCCCGGAGTTGCGGAACACCGCGTCCGGCGGCGGCAGTTGGTCCCTGTGGCTCGCCTTGTGCGGGGCGTTGTCCAGGCCGGTGACGGTGAGGACGGCGCCGTTCAGTTCCGCCGGGGCCGAGGCCGCCGATGTGGGCGCCCGGTATGTCTTCGAGCCCTTGGCGTAGTTGTGCAGCTGGGTGCCGAACGCCTTCTCGGCGGCGGCCACGTCACCGGTCACCGAGACGTAGTGCCGGGTGGTGCCGGTGACCTTCAGCCCGGCCGACTTCAACCAGGCGGTCACCGCGGCCACTTGGGTCTTGGTCGCGCCGAAGCGCGCCTGCGCCTGCCCGGCGCTCAGGTACTTCCCGTACGAGGCCGACTCCGGGTCGGACACGGCCTTGGCGTACGCGGCCAGGCCCGCCGCGTCCCGGCCAGCGAGATAGACCCGGGCGGAGACCTGGGAGCCGTCGGCCGTGGCTCCCTTGTCCGCCTGGGCGGTGGCCCACAGGGGCTTGGTGCCCTTGAGGGTGGCGCGGCCGTCCGGGTCGTCCGCGTGGGCCGTGGGTATGCCGAGCGCCAGTGCACCGGCGAGCAGAGGCAGTGTCGCTGCCATGCTCACACCGGCGCGCACGGTGGCGCGTTTCGATCTCATGGAACCCCCTGCGATGCGGTTCGTCGCGAGTGATCACTCGACGGTGGCCACTCTCGCGATGAACCGTTCATGCCAGGGGAATGGCAAGGCATGGGGTGGGCCAAGAACCCCCCAAGCAAACGTATCGGGGGCCCAAGAGACCGTAACCGCAGGGGATTTGGCGTGATTGACCGGCCGTGACGGACGGGCGGTGATCGACGGGCCGTGATGGGCCGGTGGTGATGGGCCGGCCGCTCGGACCGCTCAGCTCGGCGGCTTCGCCCCGCGCTCCTTGAGCAGGTCGGTCATCAGCTGCATCTCCGACTCCTGGGCCTCGACCATGCCCCGCGCGAGCCGACGCTCCACCCCGACCTCGCACTTCTTCACACAGCCCTCGGCCATGTGCACGCCGCCCATGTGGTGGGAGTACATCAGCTGGAGATAGAGGATCTCGGCGTCCTTGCCGCTCGCCTTGTTCAGCGACTTCATTTCGGCGTCGGTCGCCATCCCCGGCATCAGCGCGCCGTCCTCGCCGGACGCCATGCCGCCCATGTCCATCCAGGTCATGGGCGGGTCCGCCGACACCTTCGGCAGCCCCCACAGGTCCAGCCAGCCGATCATCATGCCGCGCTGGTTGGCCTGCGTCTGCGCGATGTCGTACGCGAGGCGGCGTACGTCCTCGTTCTTGGTGCGGTCGCGCACGATGTACGACATCTCGACGGCCTGCTGGTGGTGCACCGCCATGTCGCGCGCGAAGCCCGCGTCGGCGGACTCCGCCGACGGGGGCTTCATACCGGAGTCGTCGCCGTCGGCGACCGCGTACGTGATCCCGCCGGCCGCCACGAGCACGGCCGTGGCCGCCCCGGCGATCCAGCCGACGTGTTTCGTCTTCCTCAAGGCTTCCTCACTGCGACAGGCCGTTGGTGCAGGCGGCGCCCGGTTCCGGGGTCTGCTTGCCCTGCACGAACTCCGAGAAGAACTTGTCGACGTTCGGGTCGCTCGCGCTCGTCACCGTACGCTGCTTGCCCCACGCCGAGAGCATGATCGGGTCCTTCTGGTCCTCGACCGGGCTCATCAGCGAGTACGGGGTCTTCTTGACCTTCGCCGCGAGCGCCTTCACGTCGGCGTCCGACGCCTTGCTGTTGTACGTCACCCAGACCGCACCGTGCTCGAGGGAGTGCACGGCGTTCACGTTCTTGATCGCCTTGGTGTAGACGTCGCCGTTGCAGTTCATCCACACCTGGTTGTGATCACCGCCGACCGGAGGGTTCATCGGGTACTTCACATCGCCGTTGACGTGCTTCTGGGTCAGCTTCGTGCTCCAGGTCTTCACGCCGTCCTTGCCCGCGACGAACTTCCCCGAGCTGCTCTTCGAGTCGCTGCTCGCCGAGTCGCTGTCGTCGGACTGCGAGCGGATGAGGACGGCGCCGCCGGCGACGAGACCGCCGACGATCACCACGCTCGCGGTGATCGTGAGGATCCGGTTGCGGCGCTCGCGGGACTTCTCGGCGCGGCGCATCTCCTCTATGCGCGCCTTGCGCGAAGCGGAGCCGGTGTTCTTCGAACCCATGGGTGAGTCCTTATGGGGGTGGAGGGGGACGGTCGGGTCAGTTGATCGTAGTGGGGACGGGGACGGGGTATATAGGTCCCCTGTCCTCAGCCGCACATTTCCCGTCCAGGGCCAGTCCCGCCGCGGAGGAGGCGCGCCCGGGAGAAAGTGTGCGGGCCGGGCATTACAGGGACACGGGTGAGCAGGCAGTATGGGCAGCAGAGCAGTACACCTGCCGTATGTACACCTGACGTATGGGAGGCGTTCAGACCGAGGTCGGCCCGCCGATCAAGGTCCGCAACGCGTACGAAATGGTGTTGTGGTGGGATGCTCACGTGCCCGACCGCCTCCCGTGGCGCGGGAGCAGTGGTCTGACCAGCAAGGATGGGTGGAAGCGGAAGATGGACAAGCAGCAGGAGTTTGTGCTCCGGACCCTGGAGGAGCGCGACATCCGTTTCGTACGGCTGTGGTTCACGGACGTGCTGGGCTTCCTGAAGTCCGTGGCCGTGGCCCCGGCCGAGCTGGAGCAGGCCTTCGACGAGGGCATCGGCTTCGACGGCTCCGCGATCGAGGGCTTCGCCCGGGTGTACGAGTCCGACATGATCGCCAAGCCCGACCCGTCGACCTTCCAGGTCCTGCCGTGGCGCGCGGAGGCCCCCGGTACGGCGCGCATGTTCTGCGACATCCTCATGCCGGACGGCTCGCCGTCCTTCGCGGACCCGCGCTACGTACTGAAGCGTGCCCTCGCCAAGACCTCCGACCTGGGCTTCACCTTCTACACCCACCCGGAGATCGAGTTCTTCCTCCTGAAGAACAAGCCGGTCGACGGCACCCGCCCGACCCCGGCCGACAACTCCGGCTACTTCGACCACACCCCGCAGAACGTCGGCATGGACTTCCGCCGCCAGGCGATCACCATGCTGGAGTCGATGGGCATCTCGGTCGAGTTCTCGCACCACGAGGGCGCGCCCGGCCAGCAGGAGATCGACCTGCGCTACGCGGACGCGCTGTCCACGGCGGACAACATCATGACGTTCCGCCTGGTCATGAAGCAGGTGGCGCTGGAGCAGGGCGTCCAGGCGACCTTCATGCCGAAGCCGTTCTCGGAGCACCCGGGCAGCGGTATGCACACGCATCTGTCTCTCTTCGAGGGCGACCGCAACGCGTTCTACGAGTCCGGCTCGGAGTACCAGCTCTCCAAGGTCGGCCGCTCCTTCATCGCCGGCCTGCTCAAGCACGCCGCCGAGATCTCGGCCGTCACCAACCAGTGGGTCAACTCCTACAAGCGCATCTGGGGCGGCTCCGAGCGCACGGCCGGCGCCGGCGGCGAGGCCCCCTCGTACATCTGCTGGGGCCACAACAACCGCTCGGCCCTCGTCCGCGTCCCGATGTACAAGCCGGGCAAGACGGGCTCGGCCCGGGTGGAGATCCGTTCGCTCGACTCGGGAGCCAACCCGTACCTGGCGTACGCGGTCCTCCTGGCCGCCGGCCTCAAGGGCATCGAGGAGGGCTACGAGCTCCCGCCGGGCGCCGAGGACGACGTCTGGGCCCTCTCGGACTCCGAGCGCCGCGCGATGGGCATCGAGCCCCTCCCGCAGAACCTCGGCGAGAGCCTCACCCTGATGGAGCGCAGTGACCTGGTCGCCGAGACCCTGGGCGAGCACGTCTTCGACTTCTTCCTCCGCAACAAGCGCCAGGAGTGGGAGGAGTACCGCTCCGAGGTCACGGCCTTCGAGCTGCGGAAGAACCTGCCGGTGCTCTGACCGGTGCTCTGAGCGGCAGGGCAGCGGGTTCCCGGGTTCCCGCGACGGCCCGGTCCGGCGGCAGTGAGCCGCCGGACCGGGCCGTCTGCATGCTGAGACACGGGGTCATGATCTGAGATCCGCGTGCCTGCACATCCTGCCTCGCATCAATGCAGGTCACTGCGGCTGACGTTGTGCGCCGCGCAAGGCATGTGGCGAGTGATATGCGGATTTTATTGCCAATTGCCCTGGTTTTGTTGACATGTGCGATCCAGGCGAGAAGCGTGAGTTGAGAACACACGGCAGTCCGGAACGCTCTGCCGCACAGCCGAGAAGGTCTGGAGGCTTGGCGGATATGACGAACTCACTCACGAGGAAGCGGGTCGGGGCCGCGGTTGCCGCGGTTGCCGCGGCGTTCGCCTTGGGCATCGGCAGCGCAGGTGTCGCCGACGCCAAGATCACCCCGCAGTGCACCAACGGCGGCGGCCAGCAGCCCGGTGGTCAGCAACCCACGTGCACCGGCAATGGGCTGGACGACGAGAGCGTGAACCCGCAGGGCAAGCTCCCGCCGGGGCACAACTGACAGAGATCGGCCCAGAACAGCCTGGGACCATAGGCTGACACGCACACTGGGGAGTTCGCCCGTGCGCGGGGTTACCCGCACAGCGGCGTCACTCCCCATTTTGGTATCCGTGCCGCCGCGCTTCGCCGGCTCAGTGGCGGCCCCCGGGATACGTGAGGGCGTTGAAGTGTACGTTCGGCACTGCAGGGAGCAGTCGGACACCGCCGGACCGCTTCGCGCTTTCGGTCGCGGTTCTCCTCGTGTGCCGGTATGCGGCGCGTGGGGCGGGCAGGAGGCGGTGATCCGGGTCGAGCCATCCGGGACCTGCGCTTCGGCTGAACCAGATTCTCGTCCGGCCGTCAGCACTCGCTGATGAATGCCCGCAGTATCTCCTCATTGCGGTTTCCGGCGCGTAGTTGAGCGAGTGCGTCCCTGAGATCCAGCACATTGGTGACCAAGTTGTCGCTGACCATCCCGGATGGACCGTGGGCCAGTGCGATCCCGCTCCGCTCTTCCAGAGCGTCGGAGATCGTCTGGAGAACTACCGGATCGGGACGCGGGGCATCATTCCCCGGCGGGCTGAGATAGAAGCGGAATTTTCCGTCGGGCAGATGGATGTCGAATCGCGAGGCGAACATTCGGGTTGACTTGCGCCAGTCCAGGTTCGCGCCAGGGAGCGGCAGAGTGAATACCTCTTCCGCTCCCATCACATAGGTGAGCCGCTGCCTGGTCACGATGAGGGCGCCGACGGTTATTCCGGACCAGGACAACCGGAAGCGGCGCCCATCCGGGTCACACCATGCCACCATTGCCAGTTGATCGTTCATATTTCCCCCCGTGGGATGTCGAGTGCCCAGCATCCTGCATGGGGGAGCCCGGAAGACAGGCTTCAATGGGCGTTTTTTGATCCCATGTGCCTCATCGGTCCTTTACTGCTCAGAAATTGAAAAGAGCCTGATCGATGATCGCGAGACCTGCGCTGCCGGCCTGGGGCATTGAAGACCGCGCGGACTACCCCCGCTGCTTCAGCTCGGTCAGGAGTTCGTTCAGCGGCTTGGTGGCGCGCTGGCGGTATTCCTGGATGGCCCAGCCGTTGCCGTCCGGGTCCTTGAAGTACATGAACGTGGCGCCGTCGTCGGCCGCGTACTGCACCGGCTCGGAGACCTGGAGGCCGCGATCGACCAGTTCGCTGTGGGCCGCCTTGATGTCGGTGACGCACAGCTGGAGGCCCTGGTACGAGCCGGGCGCCGGCGTCGGCCCGTCCATCGTCTCCCAGATGGTGTCGCCCAGGGCGATCGAGCAGCCGGAGCCGGGGGGAGTCAGCTGGACGATGCGCATGCCCGGCATGACCTCCTGGTCGATGTCGACATGGAAGCCGACCTTGTCCCGGTAGAAGTCCCGGGCCCGGTCGATGTCACTGACAGGCAGCGGGATCACTTCGAGCGTGTACTCCATCACTGGTCCTCCAGGTCGTCCCCACGGGGGTCAGCCGAACCTCCAGCGCGTCTGGCTGAACGGCTCCCCCTTACCGAAGCCGAAAACCGTCCGGGGCGCCACCTCGAAGACAAGAGCATTTCCCGGGCCGTGGTGGAAGCAGCCGTCACGCACCTCGAAGTGCCAGAAGCTGCCGTACTTGCGCTCCCACGCGTCGGCGAGAGCGCGCAGCCTGTCGTCGTCACTCACCCGGACCGCCTCACCCTCCACCACCAGGTCGTAGCCCTTGTCCCAGATGTTGGTGCCGGTGGTCAGCACGACGTTCGCGTTCCGCTCCAGATTCCGCGCCTTGCGCTCCTCGGGCCCCGTGCAGAAGTGCAGCGCGTCGTCGGCCCACACGGCGGGCAGCGGGGTGACATGCGGCCGTCCGTCGGGGCGTACCGTCGAGATCCAGAAGAGCTCGGCTTCGGAGAGCAGCGCCTGGACATCCGGCCAGCCAGGTGCGGCGGCGCCTTCGCTGCTGTAGCGGGGATCGAGTTCAGCCTGTGGGTCCATACCGTTCCTGTTCCCGGTTTCTCCGTTTCTGCTCCCCACCTGAACAGACTCCGCGACCCGCCGGAACTCATCGCGGCCAGTCGGACGCGGCCGCTCTGGCGCTTCCCGCAGGCACTCCGGTTAGGCTCAAGGCCGAACGACCTTGATCCGACAGTTCGACAGTCCGACAGGAGGCCGAGGATGACGGCGGCGCCGGGGCGCAGGAGCAGTACCTTCACACGGCTGCTGCGGCACGGTTTCATCGATCCGTCGGCCGCCGAGCGGCTCCTGCAGAGCGGGCAGCTCGCGCCGGTGAGGACCGACCCGGTGCTGCTCGACGCGCTCGGGGCGACCGCCGATCCGGATCTGGCGCTGCTCGGGCTCGTACGGCTCGTCGAGGCGCAGACGGACCACGCCGGGCGGCGCGAGCTGCTGGACACGCTGATCGCGGCCAAGCCGCTGCGCGACCGGCTGCTCGGGGTGCTCGGGGCCTCCGCCGCGCTCGCCGACCATCTCGTGCGGCATCCGCTCGACTGGCAGGCACTCGTCATGTACGAGCCGCAGGACCTGCACCCGGGAACGGCGGAGTTCGAGCGCGGACTCGCCGAGGCCTCCGACCCGGTGTCGTTGCGGGTCGCCTACCGGCGCTGTCTGCTGTCCATCGCCGCCCGTGACGTGTGCGGGACCACCGACCTCGCCGAGACCGCCGCCGAACTCGCGGACCTGGCGACCGCCACGCTGCGCGCCGCACTCGCCATCGCACGGGCCGCGGCCCCCGAGGACGCCGCCCTGTGCCGGCTCGCGGTCATCGCGATGGGCAAGTGCGGAGGTCACGAGCTGAACTACGTCTCCGACGTAGACGTCATCTTCGTCGCGGAGCCCTCCGACGGGGCCGACGAGCAGAAGGCCCTGCGGGCGGCGACCCAGCTCGCCTCCCATCTGATGCGGATCTGCTCCGAGACCACCGTCGAGGGCTCGATCTGGCCGGTCGACGCCAACCTGCGGCCCGAGGGCCGGAACGGTCCGCTCGTACGGACGCTGTCCAGCCATGTCGCCTACTACCAGCGCTGGGCCAAGACCTGGGAGTTCCAGGCCCTCCTCAAGGCGCGGCCGGTCGCCGGCGACATCGAGCTCGGCGAGGAGTACGTCGACTCGCTCGCCCCTCTCGTCTGGCAGGCCGCCGAGCGCGAGAACTTCGTCCCCGACGTGCAGAAGATGCGGCGGCGCGTCGTCGAGAACATCCCCGCCGCCGAGATCGAGCGCCAGCTGAAGCTCGGGCCCGGCGGACTGCGGGACGTCGAGTTCGCCGTGCAGCTGCTGCAGCTGGTGCACGGGCGGGCCGACACCTCGCTGCGCAGCCCCACCACGCTGGACGCCCTGAAGGCGCTGGCCGCGGGTGGCTACGTGGGACGCGTCGACGCCGCGCAGCTGGACGACGCGTACCGGTTCCTGCGCTCCATGGAGCACCGCATTCAGCTCTACCGACTGCGGCGCACCCACCTCGTGCCCGAGGACGACGCCGACCTGCGGCGCATCGGCCGCTCGCTGGGCCTGCGCACCGACCCGGTCACCGAGCTGAACCGTGAGTGGCGACGGCACTCGTCCGTCGTACGGCGGCTGCACGAGAAGCTCTTCTACCGGCCGCTGCTCGACGCCGTCGCCCAACTCGCCCCCGGCGAGGCCCGGTTGAGCGCGGACGCGGCCCGGGAGCGGCTCGTCGCGCTCGGCTACGCGGATCCGGCGGCCGCGCTGCGCCACCTGGAGGCGCTCGCCTCCGGGGTCACGCGCAAGGCCGCGATTCAGCGGACACTGCTGCCGGTGCTGTTGGGCTGGTTCGCGGACTCCGCCGACCCGGATGCCGGCTTGCTCAACTTCCGCAAGGTGTCGGACGCGCTGGGCAGGACCCCTTGGTACCTGCGGCTGCTGAGGGACGAGGGCGCCGCCGCCGAGAACCTGGCCCGTGTGCTGTCCGCCGGGCGTCTCGCGCCCGACCTGCTGATGCGGGCCCCGGAGGCGGTGGCGCTGCTCGGCGACGGTGACGGCGGCGGACTCGAACCCCGCGACCGCGCGCACCTGGAACAGGAGATCCTCGCCGCGGTGGGGCGAGCCGACGGAGGCGAGGCCGCGGTCACCGCCGCGCGCGGCGTACGACGGCGCGAGCTGTTCCGCACGGCCGCCGCCGACATCGTCGGCTCCTACGGCACGGAGGAGTCGCCCGCCACGGCCGACCAGGGAGCGCTGGTCGATATGGTCGGCGGGGCGGTCTCGGACCTGACGGCCGCGACCATCGCCGGGACGTTGCGGGCCGTGGTCCGCGACGGATGGGGCGACATGCTGCCGACCCGTTTCGCGGTCATCGGGATGGGGCGCTTCGGCGGACACGAGCTGGGTTACGGCTCGGACGCGGACGTGCTGTTCGTGCACGAACCCCGTGAGGGCGTCGACGATCAGGAGGCCGCCCGAGCCGCCAACACCGTGGTCGCGGAGATGCGGCGGCTGCTGCAGATCCCCAGCTCAGACCCGCCGCTGCTGATCGACGCCGATCTGCGGCCCGAGGGGAAGTCCGGGCCGCTGGTGCGGACGCTGAACTCGTACGGGGCGTATTACCGGCGGTGGTCGCTGGTCTGGGAGTCGCACGCCTTGCTGCGGGCGGAGCCCGTCGCGGGAGACGAGGACCTGGGGCGGCGGTTCATCGAGCTGATCGACCCGTTGCGGTATCCCGCCGAGGGGCTCGGTGACGACGCCGTACGGGAGATCCGGCGGCTCAAGGCGCGGATGGAGGCGGAGCGGTTGCCGCGTGCGACGGACCCGACACTGCACACCAAGCTGGGGCGTGGCGGGCTGTCCGACGTGGAGTGGACGGTGCAACTGCTGCAGCTTCGGCATGGCTGGGCGGAGCCGGGGCTGCGCACGACGCGCACGCGCGAGGCTCTGGCCGCCGCGTGTGCCGCCGGGCTGGTCTCCGGTGAGGACGCCGCGACGCTCGACGAGGCGTGGGTGCTGGCGACTCGGGTGCGCAATGCGGTGATGCTCGTGCGGGGGCGGGCCGGCGACACGTTCCCGTCGGACGGGCGTGAGCTGGCGGCCGTGGGGCGGTACCTGGGGTATGGGCCGGGGCATGTGGGCGACATGCTCGACGCGTACCGGCGCACGACGCGCCGGGCTCGGGGTTTGGTGGACGAGTTGTTCTACGGGGGGTAGGGCTGGATTCTTCGAGCCCGGGCCGGCATCAATCAGCCCGTCCGGCGTTTGAGGACGAGGCCGTTCAGGCCGATACGGGGGTCTGGGGGCGGAGCCCCCAAGAACAGGATGGGACGGGTAGGGGCGGCGGGGGCGAAAACCCCCCCCCACAGCCCAGCGGCAGCGTCAGGCTCTCGCGGGCAGAACCGGCCGCGGCAGGGCGTACGGCAGTGCCCCGTACCAGACCCACGCCACCGCGAAGCCGAACGCCAGGCACACCAGACCGCCCACCGCGTCCAGCCAGAAGTGGTTGGCGGTGGCGACGATGACCACCAGGGTCGCCGCGGGATACAGCAGGCCGAGGACACGGACCCAGGGCACCGACGCGAGAGCGAAGATCGTCAGGCCGCACCAGACGGACCAGCCGATGTGCATGGACGGCATCGCGGCGTACTGGTTCGACATGTTCTTCAGGTCACCGGAGGCCATGGAGCCCCACGTCTGGTGGACCACGACCGTGTCGATGAAGTCGCCGCCGTTCATCAGCCGCGGCGGGGCGAGCGGATACAGGTAGTAACCGACGAGGGCCACGCCGGTGGTCGCGAACAGCACCATGCGCGTCGCCGCGTAACGGCCGGGGTGGCTACGGAAGAGCCACACCAGAACACCCAGCGTGATGATGAAGTGCAGGGTCGCGTAGTAGTAGTTCATGCCGACGATCAGCCACGTCACCGAGTTCACGGCGTGGTTGACGGATTCCTCGACGGCGAGTCCGACGCTGTGCTCGACCTTCCAGATCCAGTCGGCGTTGCGCAGCGCCTGAGCCTTCTGCTCCGGAACCGCGTTGCGGACGAGCGAGTACGTCCAGTAACTGACCGCGACCAGCAGGATCTCGAACCAGAGCCGGGGACGACGCGGCGTACGCAACCGGCGCAGGAATCCCTGCTCCACGCGCTCGTCGACCTCGTCCGAGACGGACGCGACGGGCGATGGAGCGGCCTGCTGACGGCCTTCGAGAGGCGTCGCGGTCGTCTCACCCATAGGGTCAGAGTCTGCCAGACAATCCGTCCACCACCGATCATCCCTCGGTCGGTTCCTGGACGCACGTTCTACACCTGAAGGAGGCCGTGGCCTCCGCCCTACGGACGATTACGGTCCTTAGGGGCCGAAGCCGTCGAACCGCGCACCACCAGCTCCGGCATGAACACGAACTCGCTGTGCGGAGCCGGAGTTCCGCCGATCTCCTCCAGCAGCGTCCGCACCGCCGCCTGGCCCATGGCGGGCACCGGCTTGCGGATCGTCGTGAGCGGCGGGTCCGTGAAGGCGATGAGCGGGGAGTCGTCGAAACCGACCACCGAAACGTCCCGCGGCACCTCCAGGCCACGCTGCCGCGCCGCGCGTATCGCGCCGAGCGCCATCATGTCGCTCGCGCACACGACGGCCGTGCAGTCGCGATCGATCAGGGCGGTGGCAGCGGCCTGACCGCCCTCCAGTGTGTAGAGCGAATGCTGTACGAGGCGCTGCTCGACGTCATCCGTACGCAGGTCCAACTGGTCCTGCATCGCGCGCACGAACCCCTCGATCTTCCGCTGTACCGGCACGAACCGCTTCGGGCCCAGGGCGAGTCCGATCCGGGTGTGGCCGAGCGAGACGAGGTGCGTGACGGCGAGGGTCATGGCCGCGCGGTCGTCGGGTGAGATGAAGGGGGCCTGGACCTTCGGCGAGAAGCCGTCGACCAGAACGTACGGGACGCCCTGGCCGCGCAGCCGCTCGTAGCGCTGCATGTCCGCGGAGGTGTCGGCGTGCAGGCCCGAGACGAAGATGATTCCGGCGACGCCCCGGTCGACGAGCATCTCCGTCAGCTCGTCCTCGGTGGAGCCGCCCGGAGTCTGGGTCGCGAGGACCGGGGTGTAGCCCTGCCGGGTCAGTGCCTGTCCGATGACCTGGGCCAGGGCCGGGAAGATCGGGTTCTCCAGCTCCGGGGTGATCAGTCCCACCAGGCCCGCGCTGCGCTGTCGCAGCCGCACGGGCCGCTCGTAGCCCAGTACGTCGAGCGCGGCCAGTACGGACTCGCGGGTGGTCGCGGCGACGCCCGGCTTCCCGTTCAGGACGCGGCTGACGGTCGCTTCGCTCACCCCTGCCTGGGCTGCGATGTCGGCAAGCCGTGTGGTCACAGGGGTGGACTGTACCGGCCGGGTCTCGGCTTGCCCACTAACCGAACGCCGTGCGCGGGCAGTTGTACGGCCCGCTCCGGGCTGCTGCGTCATCGAGCTCCCTCGTGTTCTGTCGGCGTCCGCCGCGTGCGCCGCGTCCGTCTCGTCTGCCGCGTGCGCCACGGGAAGGGATCGTTCCCGCAAGGGGCTGACGAGGCGATGATCCCTGTAGTGGAGCGGTTATGGCAAGAGCTTGCAGGGCCTTGCAGAAGGGGTCATTGCCCTGTTGATCGGCCGTAAGCCGCGGGCAGCGGCAGCCCGGGGCAAGTCACGGGTGGGTAACTGTCCGGCGTTCTTGCACTTTTTTGCTGCAAGGACTTTCGCAACGCTTGCAGCGCTGTTACGTTCACGTCGCCCGGCGGCGGCAACGGCGCGGTCGGCAGGCGGCGGACGGGGCCGCCACCTCAAGCACACGGGCTTTCACCCTCAAGGAGAACTCATGCGGCGTGGCATAGCGGCCACCGCGCTGATGGCGTCCCTCGCCCTCACGGCGACGGCGTGCGGCGGGGACGACAGCGGCAGCGACCAGTCGGACGGCCCTCTCACGATCACCTGGTGGGACACCTCCAACGCCACCAATGAGGCGCCGACGTACCGGGCCCTGGCCAAGGACTTCGAAAAGGCCAACCCCGGCATCAAGGTCAAGTACGTCAACGTGCCCTTCGACCAGGCGCAGAACAAGTTCGACACCGCCGCCGGCTCCAAGGGCGCCCCGGACATCCTGCGCTCCGAGGTCGGCTGGACGCCCGCGTTCGCGAAGAAGAGCTTCTTCCTGCCGCTGGACGGCACCGAGGCCCTCGCGGACCAGGGCAAGTTCCAGCCCAGCCTGATCGAGCAGGCCAAGTACGACGGCAAGACGTACGGTGTGCCGCTGGTCACCGACACCCTCGCGCTGGTCTACAACAAGGCGATCTTCAAGAAGGCGGGCATCGACGAGGCGCCCGCCACCTGGGACGACCTGAAGTCCGCCGCCGCGAAGATCAAGCAGAAGGCCGGCGTCGACGGCTACTGGGGCTCGACCCAGGCGTACTACGCGCAGTCGTTCCTCTACGGAGAGGGCGCGGACACGGTCGACGCCGACGCCAAGAAGATCACCGTCAGGTCCCCCGCCGCCGTGAAGGGGTACGAGACCTGGGAGAGCCTCTTCGACGGCAAGGGCCTGCACAAGGCCGACACCACCGCCGACGCGTACGCCCACATCCAGGAGGCCTTCGTCAGCGGCAAGGTCGCCTCGATCGTCCAGGGCCCCTGGGAGATCACGAACTTCTACAAGGGCTCGGCCTTCAAGGACAAGGGCAACCTCGGCATCGCCACCGTCCCGGCCGGCTCCACCGGCAAGGCGGGCGCGCCGACGGGCGGCCACAACCTCTCCGTGTACGCCGGCTCCGACAAGGCCCACCAGGACGCGTCGCTGAAGTTCCTGAAGTTCATGACCTCGGCGAAGTCGCAGGAGACGATCGCCCTCAAGAACTCCACGCTGCCGACCCGCGACGACGCCTACACCGCCGAGGTCAAGGCCGATCCGGGCATCGCCGGCTACCAGAAGGTGCTCTCCTCCGCACAGCCGCGGCCCGCGCTGCCCGAGTACAGCTCGCTGTGGGGTCCGCTCGACACCGAGCTCAACAAGGTCGCCGGCGGCAATGAGCCGCTGGACAAGGGCCTGAGCAACGCCGAGACCGCGATCGCCAAGCTGGTCCCGGACTTCGGCAAGTGACCCCGAGTGGCCGTCGGGTCCCCCTGATCTCGGGGGAGGGACCCGGCGGCCACCGGCCCGCGTGCCCTGCCCCGGCCTCCCGGTCGTATCCCGGCCTCCCGGTCGTATCCCCGGCTTCCCGGCCGGACCCCTGATCTGCTGATCTTCCCGAAGGTGTCGAACCATGACAGTCGCCATCGACCGAGCGACCGGCAAGCGTCGCGGTGGCCGCGAGCCGCGCCCCGGTCCGTTGCAGCGCCTGAAGCACGCGTACGACAAGCACTGGTACGCGTACGCGATGATCGCGCCGGTCGTCGTCGTGCTCGGTGTCCTGGTCGTGTACCCGCTGGTGCGGGGCTTCTACCTGACGCTCACCGACGCCAACAGCCTGAACTCGGCCCGCCGGATCGGCGTCAACCACATCGACGCCACCTACAAGTTCATCGGCCTGGACAACTACGCCGACATCCTGTGGGGCCCGACCGCCTACGACCGCTTCTGGTCGCACTTCATCTGGACGATCGTCTGGACGGCAGTCTGTGTCGCACTGCACTACGCCATCGGGCTCGGCCTCGCGCTGCTGCTCAACCAGAAGCTGCGCGGCCGCACCCTGTACCGGCTCATCCTGGTCCTGCCGTGGGCCGTGCCCACCTTCGTCACGGTCTTCGGCTGGCGCTTCATGCTCGCCGACGGCGGCATCATCAACTCCGGGCTCGAAGCACTGCACGTGCCGGCGCCGCTGTGGCTGGAGGACCCCTTCTGGCAGCGCACGGCCGCGATCATGGTCAACACCTGGTGCGGTGTGCCGTTCATGATGCTCTCGCTGCTCGGCGGTCTGCAGTCCATCGACTCCGCGCTGTACGAGGCCGCCGAGATGGACGGGGCGAGCGCCTGGCAGCGCTTCCGGCATGTGACCCTGCCGGGCCTCAGGCCGGTCGCCTCCACCGTCGTCCTGCTCGGTGTCATCTGGACGTTCAACCAGTTCGCCATCATCTTCCTGCTCTTCGGTGACACCGCACCCGACGCGCAGATCCTCGTCACCTGGGCCTACTACCTGGGCTTCGGCCAGCAGCCGCGCGACTACGCCCAGTCCGCCGCGTACGGCGTCCTGCTGCTGTCCCTCCTGATCGTCTTCACCTCCGTCTACCGCCGCTGGCTGGCCCGCAATGAGCAGCAGCTCGCGATCTGAGGCAGGAGTTCCCATGAGCACCACGACCCTCGACACCTCCACCGCGGTGACGGACCAGACGCCCGCGGCCGCGCCGCCTCGCAGGGCGCGGCGGCGCGGCGAGCGCGGCCTCGCCGCCTCGTTCACCTCGCACGGCATCCTGATCGTGGCGAGCCTGATCGCGCTCTTCCCGGTCGCCTGGCTGGTCTTCCTGTCGCTCGGCCCGGACAAGGACGACTACCTGCACCCCGGACGCATCTTCGGCAGGATGACGTTCGACAACTACGTCTTCGTGCTGCGGGAGACGAAGTTCTTCGACTGGCTGATGAGCACGCTCATCGTCTCGCTCGGCACCACGGCGATCGGCGTACTGATCGCCGCCACCACCGGCTACGCCGTCTCCCGGATGCGCTTCCCCGGCTACAAGAAGTTCATGTGGGTGCTCCTGGTCACCCAGATGTTCCCGACCGCCGTACTCATCGTCCCGATGTACGAGATCATGTCGGAGCTCCAGCTCATCGACAGCTACTTTGGCCTGATCCTCGTCTACTGCTCGACCGCCGTGCCCTACAGCGCCTGGCTGCTCAAGGGATACTTCGACACGATCCCCTTCGAGATCGACGAGGCGGGACGCGTCGACGGACTGACCCCGTTCGGCACGTTCGCGCGGCTGATCCTGCCACTCGCCAAGCCGGGTCTGGCGGTTGCCGCCTTCTACAACTTCATCACTGCTTTCGGTGAGGTCGCCTTCGCCTCCCAGTTCATGCTGGACGACACGAAGTACACCTTCGCCGTCGGCCTGCAGAGCTTCATCAGCGAGCACGACGCGCAGCGCAACCTCATGGCCGCCACCGCGGTGTTGATCGCCGTCCCCGTCTCCGCGTTCTTCTACCTTGTCCAGAAGAACCTGGTGACCGGCCTCACCGCGGGCGGCACGAAGGGCTGACGCCCCCCGTATCTACACACTTGTGACCGAAACTCCGTTACGCACCAAGGACACCATGAGCCAGCACTCCACCGACCCGGCCCCGGCCCCCGCTTCGACGTCAGCCCTCGCCACCGTCGCCAGACACCGCGACTGGTGGCGGGACGCGGTGATCTACCAGGTCTACCCGCGCAGCTTCGCCGACGGCAACGGCGACGGCATGGGCGACCTGGAGGGCGTACGGTCCCGCCTGCCCCACCTGCGCGACCTCGGCGTCGACGCCGTGTGGCTCAGCCCCTTCTACGCCTCGCCGCAGGCCGACGCCGGCTACGACGTGGCGGACTACCGGGCAGTCGACCCGATGTTCGGTTCCCTGCTCGACGCCGACGCCCTGATCCGCGACGCCCACGAGCTGGGCCTGAGGATCATCGTCGACCTGGTGCCCAACCATTCCTCGGACCAGCACGAGTGGTTCAAGCGGGCGATCGCCGAGGGCCCGGGCTCTCCGCTGCGGGACCGCTACCACTTCCGCCCCGGCAAGGGCGCCGACGGTGAACTGCCCCCGAACGACTGGGAGTCCATCTTCGGCGGGCCCGCCTGGACGCGTGTCACCGAGCCGGACGGCACCCCCGGCGAGTGGTACATGCACCTCTTCGCCCCCGAGCAGCCCGACTTCAACTGGGAGCACCCGGCCGTCGGCGACGAGTTCCGCTCGATCCTGCGGTTCTGGCTCGACATGGGCGTCGACGGGTTCCGTATCGACGTCGCGCACGGCCTGGTGAAGGCCGAGGGACTGCCGGACCTGGGCACGCACGAGCAGGTGAAACTGCTGGGCAATGAAGTCATGCCGTTCTTCGACCAGGAGGGCGTGCACGAGATCTACCGCCAGTGGCGGCTCGTTCTGGACGAGTACTCGGGTGGGCGCGTTTTCGTCGCCGAGGCGTGGACCCCCACCATCGAGCGCACCGCCAACTACGTGCGTCCCGACGAACTGCACCAGGCCTTCAACTTCCAGTACCTGAGCACCCACTGGGACGCTCACGAGCTCCGCTCGGTCATCGACCGCACCCTGGACGCGATGCGCCCGGTCGGCGCCCCCTCCACCTGGGTGCTGTCCAACCACGACGTCACCCGCCACGCCACGCGCTTCGCCAACGAGGCCGGCCTCGGCACGCAGATCCGCTCGGCCGGCGACCGCGACCTGGGCCTGCGCCGGGCACGCGCGGCCACGCTGCTCATGCTCGCCCTGCCCGGCTCGGCGTACATCTACCAGGGCGAGGAACTGGGCCTGCCCGACGTGGTGGACCTGCCGGACGAGGTGCGCCAGGACCCGGCGTACTTCCGGGGCGCAGGGCAGGACGGCTTCCGTGACGGCTGCCGGGTGCCGATCCCGTGGACGCGCGAAGGGTCGTCGTACGGCTTCGGGTCCGGTGGCTCCTGGCTGCCGCAGCCGGACGGCTGGGGCGAGCTGAGCGTCGAGGCACAGACCGGTGAGCCGGACTCCACCCTGGAGCTCTACCGCACCGCGCTCGCCGTACGCCGCGAGCAGGCCGACCTCGGGGCCGGTGACGCGATCGAGTGGCTGAAGGCGTCCGAGGGCGTCCTCGCCTTCCGCCGAGGCGAGTTCGTGTGCGTCGCGAACACCACCGGCGAGGCGGTCCGCACCCCGGCGTACGGCCGAGTCCTCGTCGCCAGCGGCGAGGTGACCGTCGCCGACGACGAGGCGAAGCTGCCGGCGGACACGACGGTGTGGTGGACGACGGCCTGACGGCTTCGTTCGCTGACCTGCCGGGGCGTCGACGGCACCGTGCGGGTGCCCTCCTCGGTGAGACGGCCGCGCGCACCGCCCACCAGACAGTGCGCGCGGCCGGGCGGCTCGGTCAGCCCGCGTGATCGATGACGTCGTGGAGATACTGCACGGCGAGCTCTTCGGCGTGGCGTCGGCGTTCGATCGCCGCTTCGGTGCTGTCGAGCCACTGCCGGTAGAGCTCGACGCCGGCGAGGAGAGCCTGACCTGCGTCGTGCCGGTCGTAACCGCAGACGGTTGCCTGAAGGTCGCGCGCCTCATCGGGTGCGATGGATTCGAGGTGGCGGACGCCGCGGGGTGAAGCACCCACCCGTCGAGCGGCCAGGGGACCCAGGACGGCCTCGCGCAGATAGTTGAGGACGCTGATGACCTCGAACAGCTCACCGCGCCCGAGTTTCGTCGCACCGTAGTGCACCCAGATCCAGAACCGGTCCTCGATCCACTGGAGTTCGAGCGACGGGGCTGTCGGCGGGTGCTTGGCGAGGGAGTCTGCCAGGCCGCCGTCCCGATCCCACAGGATCTCCGGGTCCTCGACACGTTCGGCGAACTCGGAGGCCCGCACGAACTTGAAGTCGACATGCAGGAGGGGCGGCCCGACGAGCGTGATGATCAGGCGGGGTTCGCCGACGTGCTCTCCGGTGAACCCCGCAACAAGGGCGGCCCACGAGCCGATCAGCGCGAGGCGCTCCTCCATGACCGAGTCGAACGCCTCGTCGTCGATGACCACGATGAGATCGACATCGGAGTAGACGTCGGGGTGTCCTCTCGCGATCGACCCCGCGACGGCAACACCGGCCACTCTCGCATCTTGCTGAATCCGAGGAAGCGCGTCGCCGAGGAACCGGCTGTGCAGAGAGGGGACGTCCATGGAACTCCTTCCGGCACGAGCAAAGTTTTCGAACGTACCATGCCGTGCGGCCGGATGGGCCGGCTGGCTTGTGGGCCGGGACATGGGGGGCCTCAGCCCGGGCTGAACCAGCGGGTGAGGGCTGCCTTCAGGCTTTCAGGGTCCGCACCTGCCCAGGCGACGTAGCCGTCGGGCCGGATGAGCAGTGCGGGTGCTGGGGCCTCGTCGGCGGTTGCGGTTACGCGGCGCACTCGGTCATTCCAGGGCTTCGCGGTGGCGGCCAGGTCGCTCCCGCCGGTGAAGTCAACAAGCAGGGGGCGGGCGTCGCGCAGGAGCTCAGCAAGGCGCCGTGTCTGTCCGTCGTCGGTGGTCAGGTCAAGGGGTGGAACAAACCAGCCGGTGGGCGCGGCGGGGTGGTCCTCGCCCATGTCGTAGCGGACGTCGGCACCCGCCATCGTGGCGGCGACCATGTGCACGTTCTCGGTGCGGTCCAGGAGTTCCGCGAAGAGCCGGCGCAGGGCGGTGACATCGGCTCCGGGCGCCAACAGAGCGGACGCGGCTCGGGTCTGCATGAGCACGCGCTCGCCGGCCGCGTGGCGCTCGGTCTCGTAGCTGTCGAGGAGGCCTTCTGAAGCCCAACCCCGCACTGCTGCGGCGAGTTTCCAGGCCAGGTTGGCCGCGTCTTGCAGCGCCGCGTTCAGGGTAGGCCCGTGGCTAACGTGTGCGGCGTCGCCGGCGATGAAGACCCGACCGTCGCGGTAGCGGTCAGCTTGTCGGGAGTTCCGTTGGCACAGGCGGCGGAGCAGTGTGGGCGCGCCCTCGGGCGGGGGAGTCAGGGGCAGGCGCACTCCGATGACCCGTTCGATGCTGTCCTCCATCTCGGTCAGCGTCATCGGCGCGCCCGGCCCCGGGAAATTGCCCGCCGGGTGCTCTTCCCATTCGGCTGTGTTGACGAGCGGCCGCTGCGGGTTGTGCGGGAGGAGGTTGAAAACGCCCTTCTCGGTGCGGTGGAACATCGCCGGGATCTCGCCGAGGCCATCGATCACGACACGTCCCCCCGGCACGAAACGGAAGTGGTCGCTCGGCCCGATCAGGGCCGACCGGTCGACGACGTCGTCGGTGGTGCCGGGGAAGCCGATTCCTGACTGCCTGCGGATCAGGCTGTTGCCTCCGTCGCAGCCGACGAGGTATCGGGCGGTGAATGTCGTCTCGGTTCCGTCCGAACCGCGTGCGACGACGCCGACTTGCTCATCGGTCTGGCTGAAGGAGAGCACGTCCCAACCTCGTCGGACATCCGCGCCGAGTTCGGCCGCTCGCTCGATGAGCACACGTTCGAGATCGCGCTGGTTGACCGGCAGGAGATACATCGGGTTCGCCTTGCCGAGCACGTGCAGCGGGAGCGGCATCCCGGCGTAGAAGAACCCAGGCGCAGGCTCCGGTGCTCCTGTGCCCCCGCAGCGTTCTAAGAGGCCGCGGTTGTCCAGCAGCCGCACGACCTGCCCGGCGAGGCCGTGCGCCTTGTCTGCCGGGTCCGGTTCCGCCCGTCGTTCCAGCACGAGGGTCTGGACCCCCGCGAGACGGAGCTCGCAGGCGAGAAAGAGGCCGGCGGGTCCACCGCCGACGATGACGACATCGAACATCACGGACTACTCCTGTGCGGCTCTTCGGTATTCACGTGCAGGTCGGGTGACGTCTTCAAGCCGGCGCACCCAGCCGGCGGAACGCTTCGCGCAGCAGTGGAAGCAACTCGACGGGCGCGGCTGCGCAGCAGGCCGACGATCGGGGTCCGCCCACCGGCACCGCGACGGCGGTGCGCGGGCACTTCGATCGAGCCGGGGATGAGGACATCGGATGCGCTGGTAGATACGCGACTGTATCTAACAGCGGACACACTAAGTCGCCGCGATAAGATACACAAGTGAATCTCAAGCGTGAGCGGATTGCGGGTGAGCGCGGGGCGACCGGTGCGACCGGTGCGACCGGGGCGCAGGAGGCGGGCCGTCGTGCGGACGGCGGCGCGACCCGTGGCGGCGGCGCATCCCGTCGACGTGGTCCCGAGCTCGAGAACGCGATACTCGACGCCGCGTGGGACGTGCTGGTCGAGCACGGATACCCCGGCTTCACCTATGAGGCGGTCGCCGCCCGCGCCGGCACGAGTCGACCCGTGCTCTACCGGCGCTGGCCGCAGCGCGAGGACCTGCTGCTGGCCACTCTCACCAAGTTCTGGCAGCCGATCGCGGTGCCCGACACCGGCAGCCTTCGCGACGACGCGATCAGTTTCCTGCGCAACGCCCACGCCGGCCGCGCGCACATGATCACGATGATGAGCGTGCAGCTGGTGGACTACTTCCGCGACACCAGTACCAGCTTCAGCGAGCTGCGCGAAGCCCTCCTCACGCCGGGCCGGGCGACCGCCTTCGAGATAATCGTCGGCCGAGCGGTCGACCGCGGTGAACTGCCCGACGTGCCGCGCTCGTCCCGCGTGGTGAACCTGCCGTTCGACCTGTTGCGCCACGACATGCTGTTGACGATGCGCGCGGTGTCGGACGAGTCGATCGTCGAGATCGTGGACGAGGTGTGGCTGCCGCTACTGGGGGTGCCTGGGACGCAGTCCGCGTCGCCGCCTCCGGCCCCACCGGCCTGACCCTCGCCTGCGACCTGACCCGCCGGGGTGTCGCCGTCCGCCTCTCGGAGCTGAGGCCCGGTCAGGCTGGCGCCCACCTCGATTGATCACCGCCCAGAGCAACTCAAGTGGAATTCAAGGCTGTTGCGAGGAGAACGGGCCCCAGCCATTGAGGATCGCTGACTTCGACGCAAGCTGCACACTTGCTTCATGGATCAAGGGGTGGCAGCGCTAGTAGCTGGAATCGTGGGCATGATCGGGGCCCTTGGCGGCGCGACAGCGGGCGGGTATGCGGCAGTTCGAGGAGCACGTATCGGGGCCGAGAATGCCGCAGAGGTCACTCGGCAGCAGGTCAAGGATCAAGCCGCCGCGAACCACGCGCAATGGCTAACGGATCTGCGCAGGGAAAAGTACTCCACCCTGGTACGAACGAGTGTCGACTTTGCTATGCAGATCGGGCCGCTCATCTCCTTCGAGAGTCGACGGGACGATCCCGACTCTCAGCTCAACCAGGTGCGTCGCACCTACTTCGACCAACTCTACGAGGCCCGGTTCCTCGCAGGTCGCGAACTTCAAACGGCGATTGATCAAGCTGCGGACCTGGCGGAAAACGTTGGACACGAACCGTACGACGATCGGGGAGAGAGGATGGAGTATCGCCATAGGCTTTACGGCGAAGCGTTCGCTTGCGCCCGAGCGATCGAAGAGGCGGCGAGAGCCGAGCTGGGTCTACCTCCTCGTGAGCGCACCCGGGAATGACGGCGAAAGAATGCAGACGTGACCAGCGCAGACCTGCCCATGTCTCGGCGCAGCGAAGCCAAGCGCGCCCAGGACCAGCGCCGCCGTCAGCGCATGCGGAGCAACGGGGGCATCGAGCGCTTCACGGCTGAAGAGATCGGTGAGCGGGACGGCTGGGTCTGCGGCCTGTGCCAAGGTCCAGTGGAACGGGCGTATCAGCATCCAGACCCTCGGTCACCGAGCATCGACCACATTCGCACCATCGCGTCCGGCGGCACTGACACCCGCGACAACGTGCACCTCACACATTGGGGTTGCAACCATGTACGCAACGACAGCACCCCGCTGAGGACTGTCGAGGAAGCCGAAGCGCTGCGAGCTGTCCTCCTGCGGAAACCGGCGCTGCGGCCCTACGCAGAGGGCCTCACGGCCGAAGACCTGATCCGCCGCTCTCAGGCTTTCCATTCACCCGAGAGGTATCGCGCCAAGTTGGCGCGTCGGGTGGAACGCTACGAACGCGAAGGACGCTGACTGCGTACGGCTACCGTCAGGCCAGCGGAGGCCGAGGTCACTTCGACAAAGGCCTGCGACGGATCCGCGTGCCAAAGTCGTGCCAGATGCAAGGGTCAGCCGCGGTCAACAGGGGCGGCTGGCGGGTGCATCCACGTCGGCATGCTCGGCAGGCGAAGTGGCAAATCACCTGGCGACGCCCCAGTCTGTGCGTGAGGCCCGGTGGGGGTGCCCTGGCACACGTGTGCCTGATCGGTCGACGTACCCATCATCGTGGCTGGCTGTCGTCGGCTGAGGTGCAGACCGACACTGGCGGAGACGTCGGCCGTCGCTCGACTACAGGTCGTGCCGGGATGAGCCGACAACCGAACCTCAGTCGACGGACAGGAAGTAGCGCCGTTTCTCCTTCGCTTGGGCACCCAGCCGGTCATAGAACCTGATCGCGTCCTCGTTCCACGCTGGAGTCTGCCATTGGACCTGGCTGAGTCCACGTGCACGTGCTTCGGCCAGGACGGCATCCACCAGCATCAGGCCGACGCCCAGGCCCCGGTGGCCGTCCCGTAGGAAGAGGCAGTCCATGTGGAGGTACTCCGCACCGTCCCAAGTGGACAACTCGGGCGCGCACGAGGCGTATCCGATGATCTCGCCGTCGTCCAGCTCCGCGACGAAGCAGCACAGGCGCGGAGCCGCCAGACCGAAGAGCAGTGCCTCCAGCCGCTGGGGCAGGTCGGCAGGCGGCGGCACCGCCTTCTCGTACGCGGCGTGTTCGGCCGCCAGCAGAGCGATGTGCGGCAGATCGGCGGGGCGCGCATGCCGCACCCGCGGCACCCCGGCGCCCGTCAACGAACCTCGCCTTCCATCATGTCGCCGCGCCATGCGGCCAGCCGCTCTTCGAAAGCGCCGTCTCCGTCCAGCACATGCCGACTGAACGCGTCCCGTTCGTAGGCCAGTACCGCCGCTTCCCACACGCAAGGAGCAAGGCCCGACCGGCCGGGCCGCAGTCGGCTGATGTTCCCGGCCGGCCCGGTGAAGACGGCGAGGTCGGACATGTACCCCTCGATCCACGTGTGCACCAGAACGTAGTCACCGTCGCCACCGGCATGCATCAGCAGCGCGGAATGCCCAAGTGAGCCCCGCAGATGAGCCGACGACAAGTGATGGGCCGCGATCCGCAGCGCGGCCTGTGAGTCCTGGTCCGTCACCGTCCGCCCAGGTGCCTCGATCGCATAGGACTTCACCACGTGCCCGGCGACCTCAGGGCTGCCCAGCGGGCGCACGGTTCGGGCATGGTAGCCATCAGCCAGCGCAAGTAATGCGCCCGCATCAGCAGGTGCCAGAGACTGGGTTTCATCGTTTGTGGTCACACGGTCATGATGCATGCTCCCCTTTGGCGCCCGACAAGGGCGTGTGATCCGCCGGGCATCAGGCAAGCACCGAGCCCCGCACGAGGCCCTGCGCCCAACCAACAGACCTGGAAAGCGTGTTGGCGACCACGATCGGGAGATGCGACCTGGACTCGTCTGGCATCACGACTCGGCCGCACGGGCCCAGTCATCACCCCCTACGTCCCGGAGGCGGTTCGTCGAACAGGCTGAGTTCATCACTGCTCGGGGCCTCAAAGAGCTCTGCGTACTCCTCAAGCATCTCGCGAGTGATTGGTACGGTCCCCCACTCAGCCTCCCCGTTGCGGGCATCAAGGCGGCGGCACAGTTCATCAATCGACGCGGCAAGGTAGTGCAGTTCGACGGGAACGCCGAGTGCGCGCGCGCCGAGGCGCTTCTCATCCCGCTCAGAGCGTGCCCAGAAGCCGAACTCCAGGATCACGCTCTGTCCGAGCTTCAACAGCTCCTGGGCATGCTGGGAAAGCCGCCTCTCAAGCTGGTCGCGCGTTTGCTCATCAAACAAGTCAATGCCGAGATCCGCCATCCATTCGTCGGGGCACAGACGCACAGCTGGAATCTCATTCGCCAGATGCTTGGCCAGCGTTGTCTTACCGGAACCAGGAAGTCCGCACAGCAAGATCAGCCTCGGCTCGCGTCCCGCGTCCACCAGGTCCCTCCACAGCGCCTCAGGATCATCACTGCCGCACATGCTGACGCAGCCAAGCGACACCACAGAACGTTTGATGAGGGTTACTGCTCGGGCGATACCCCAGACCTGCCCTTGTCTCCCACACCGCCGGGTGGGACGGTCCGTGGTGAGTGCGTGCGGCGTTGCCGCCGAAGATTTCAGTGGGCCGATCCCGAGGGAGCGTCGACAGAGTCGCACCTGTCCCCGTCATGGTGTTCTAGTTGGCGACGCATGTCGAGCAGGTGGTGGCGCAGCTCGTGCAGAGTGTGCACGGCGACCCAGCGCAGTGAACGTTCCTCGCGCTCGGGATAGGTGTATACCAGTGTGCGCTCCCAGTCGGCGGGCGACAGCCGGTCGAGAACATGGGCGAACAGTAGTGCCGCGTCACGGAGTTGGCGGGCGACATCGGCGGGCTGCTGCCGGGCGTAACCGTCGTGATCTACCCGCTCGTCGCGCCCCATGGGCTCGGCGACCGGCGTTTCATGACGTCGTGCGGCCAGTGCCCGCTCCCGCTGGGCGAGCAGCACATCGCGCATGTGACAGGCGTACTCAAGGGGCGACCACACGTGCGGCGCGGAGCGCCGCCGCAGCACGGACGGTTCGGCCCTCAGTAGCTCCGCGTATTCGCTCGCGTGGCCCTTGGCGAGCGTCGAGACCGTGGGAGCCAGGGCGAGGTCGTACTCAAAACCGCATTCCGCGCAAGCCATCATGGATTCACGTTAACAAGCGCTTCCTTGCGGCACGGCCGGATCGGGTGGCGGTTGGGGTGGGCAGTCGCAGCCGGTATAGCGCGCTCTTCGAGCGTCGCTCCGCGATGGCCTAGGGCCGCCCTGCACGGATCGAGCCCTCCCAAGTCTGGTCGGCTGTCAGGCAGGTCCGCCTCCTGGTTGAGTCCACAACGAACCGAGGAGGAAGAGCGGAGCCGGGGATTTTCAAGGAGCCCCAACATGAATGCGGCTTCCAACTGCCGTGCTGACCAGGGCTATCACTCCATGATCTGACCGTAACTGCCCGCTTGGAGCAGAGCGCGCTCATCCCACCGCCGCCTCAGTTTCCGTCTCATTCAGCCGCGTTCACCGGCGTTCAGGGCAGACCCGTCGAGCGGGGGCGGCGGGGAATCACGGTGAAAGCAGGCAAGCGACCGTGTGGTCGAGATGCCGCAACCCTTGCCCGTGTTTGGGTCGTTCTCAGGGGCCTGCCGCCCACCTCGGGCGGCCGGCTCCTCCGGCTGTTTCCAACTGCGCCCAGAGGCTTGACCGTTGTACAAGGTGCTCGTACCGTCTGGTCGGCTGAAATATTTCAGCCTCCTTGCAGCAAGAATCTTCAATGCCACCCCTACGTGGCACCTTCAACGGCGAAGGACCCCCACATGGCCAGCAGACCCCTTTCCGGCGCCCTCGCTCTCGCCGTGGCCGCTCTTGTCATGTCCCCGACTGTCGCCCAGGCCTCCCCGCCCGGCAGCAAAGACGTCACCGCCGTCCTGTTCGAGTGGAAGTTCGACTCGGTCGCCAGGGAGTGCACCAACACCCTGGGCCCGGCCGGGTACGGCTACGTCCAGGTGTCGCCGCCCGCCGAGCACATACAGGGCTCGCAGTGGTGGACCTCGTACCAGCCGGTGAGCTACAAGATCGCCGGACGGCTCGGTGACGCGACCGCCTTCAAGGGCATGGTCGACACCTGCCACGCGGCCGGTGTGAAGGTCGTCGTCGACACGGTCATCAACCACATGTCGGCGGGCAGCGGCACGGGCACCGGCGGCTCCTCGTACAGCAAGTACACGTACCCCGGCCTGTACTCCTCCAACGACTTCGACGACTGCACCTCGCAGATCACCAACTACCAGGACCGCTGGAACGTCCAGCACTGCGAGCTCGTCGGTCTCGCCGACCTGGACACGGGGGAGGACTACGTGCGCTCGGCGATCGCCGGGTACATGAACTCCCTGCTCGGTTACGGCGTCGACGGCTTCCGGATCGACGCGGCCAAGCACATCCCGGCCGGCGACCTGGCGAACATCAAGTCCCGTCTCAACAACCCCTCCGCGTACTGGAAGCAGGAGGTCATCCACGGAAGCGGCGAGGCGGTACAGCCCACCGAGTACACGGGCAGCGGTGACGTCCAGGAGTTCCGCTACGCGTACGACCTCAAGCGCGTCTTCAACAGCGAGAACCTCGCCTACCTCAAGAACTACGGCGAGGGCTGGGGCTACATGAACAGCTCCGTCGCGGGCGTCTTCGTCGACAACCACGACACCGAGCGCAATGGCTCCACGCTCAACTACAAGGACGGCGCCAACTACACGCTGGCCCATGTCTTCATGCTCGCCTGGCCGTACGGCGCGCCCGACATCAACTCCGGCTACGAGTTCTCCGACACGGACGCAGGTCCGCCGGGCGGCGGTACGGTGAACGCCTGTTGGCAGGACGGCTGGAAGTGCCAGCACGCCTGGCCCGAGATCCAGCGCATGGTCTCCTTCCGCAACGCCACGCGCGGCGAGTCCGTGACGAACTGGTGGGACAACGGGGGCGATGCCATCGCCTTCGGGCGGGGCGCCAAGGGATACGTGGCCATCAACCACGAGTCCGGCTCCCTCACCCGTACGTACCAGACCTCGCTGCCGGCGGGCACGTACTGCGACGTGCAGAACAACACGACGGTGACGGTCAACGGCTCCGGCCAGCTCACCGCGACCCTCGGCTCCAACACCGCCCTGGCCGTCTACGCGGGCAAGCCGAGCTGCTGAGCCGGCTCCGCCCGCCCCGCCCCTCCGACTTCTGGACCGGCCCCTACAACACCCTGCCCTGGCGGCTGGGCCTGCTCACGCAGACCAACTCCAGCTGCTGAAAATTCTTTCCGAGCCTTTCAGGACTCTTGCTGTAAGTCTTTCGGCGGCGATACGGTCGCGCGGTGTCGGACCCGAGAGAGCCGTCATCGCAAGGAGCCCACGTCAGTGATACCGAGATGGCCGGCGCCGTCGAAGCGCCGTACCGCACATGCCGGACGGGTCGCTGCGGTCACCGCGACCGCGCTGGCCGCAGCACTCGTCCAGCCCTTGGCCGCCCGGGCCGACATCCCGTCCGTGCCTCCGCCGGCGCCCCCGTCCGACGCGAAGCTCGCCGCCGAGCCCGCCCGGCACGACCTCACCCGTGAGCAGTTCTACTTCGTCCTGCCGGACCGTTTCGCCAACGGGGACGCGTCCAATGACAGAGGCGGGCTCACCGGCTCACGCCTCACCACCGGCCACGACCCCACCGACAAGGGCTTCTATCAGGGCGGCGACCTCAAGGGCCTGACCAAGAGGCTCGACTACGTCAAGGGCCTCGGCACCACCGCCATCTGGCTGGCGCCGATCTTCAAGAACCAGCCCGTGCAGGGCGAGGGCGACACCGCTTCCGCCGGCTACCACGGTTACTGGATAACGGACTTCACGCAGGTCGACCCGCACTTCGGCACGAACGACGACCTCGAAAAGCTCATCGAGAAGGCCCACGCCAAGGGCATGAAGGTCTTCTTCGACGTCATCACCAACCACACCGCCGACGTCGTCGACTACACGGAGAAGTCCTACGACTACCTCTCCAAGGGTGCCTTCCCGTACCTGACCGAGGACGGCGAGCCCTTCGACGACGCCGACCACGCGGACGGCGCTTCCGGCTTCCCGGACGTCGACGGCGACTCCTTCCCGCGTACGCGCGTCGTGGCCGACGCGAAGAAGAACATCAAGGTTCCGGCCTGGCTCAACGACCCGTCGATGTACCACAACCGGGGCGACTCGACCTTCGCCGGCGAGAGCTCCACCTACGGTGACTTCTCCGGCCTCGACGACCTGTGGACCGAGCGTCCCGAGGTCGTCAGCGGGATGGAGAAGATCTACGAGAGGTGGGTCAGGGACTTCGACATCGACGGTTTCCGGATCGACACCGTGAAGCACGTCAACATGGAGTTCTGGACCCAGTGGGCCACCGCGCTCGACGCGTACGCGGCCAAGAGGGGCCGGGACGACTTCTTCATGTTCGGTGAGGTCTACTCCGCCGACACGTCCGTCACCTCGCCGTACGTCACTCAGGGGCGTCTCGACTCCACGCTCGACTTCCCCTTCCAGGACGCGGCTCGCGCGTACGCCTCCCAGGGCGGCAGCGCGAAGAAGCTGGCCGCGGTCTTCGGCGACGACTACAAGTACACGACGGACAAGGCCAACGCGTACGAGCAGGTCACCTTCCTCGGCAACCATGACATGGGGCGCATCGGGCACTTTCTGAAGCAGGACAACCCCGAGGCGTCCGACGCCGAGTTGGTGAAGAAGGACCGGCTCGCCAACGAACTGATGTTCCTCAGCCGCGGCAACCCCGTCGTCTACTACGGCGACGAGCAGGGCTTCACCGGCGCCGGCGGCGACAAGGACGCCCGCCAGACACTGTTCGGCTCCCGGGTCGCGGACTATCTGGACGACGACGAGCTGGGCACGGACCGTACGCACGCAGAGGACGCGTACGACACGAGTGCACCGCTCTACCGGCAGATCAGCGCTCTCGCCAAGCTCCGCAAGGCCCACCCGGCCCTCACGGACGGCGTGCAGACGGAGCGGTACGCCGCCGACGGCGCCGGTGTGTACGCCTTCTCGCGCACGGACGCGAAGACCGGCGTCGAGTACGTCGTCGCCGTGAACAACGCGGAGGAAGCCAGGACGGCGACCTTCCCGACCGGCAGCGCGGACATGACGTACCGGGGGATCTACGGGACGGACAAGTCCCTCACCAGTGACTCGGACAAGAAGGTCAGCGTCACGGTCCCGGCTGGTTCCTCGGTCGTCTTCAAGGCGGCGGGCAAACTCGGCAAGCCCGCCACCGAACCCTCCCTGACGTTGAAGGCTCCGGAGGCCGGCGCCACCGGCACCGTCGAGCTCAACGCCGATGTCGACGGCGGTGTCGACGGCGGCAGTCTCCACCGCGTCGTCTTCGCCGCCCAGGTCGGGGGCGGCAAGTGGCGCACGCTGGGCACCGCCGACCATGCCCCCTACCGGGTCACCCATACGATCAAGGCTGGTGCGGGAACTCCCGTACGGTACAAGGCTGTTGTCGTCGACTCGGCGGGCCGGACCGCGAGCGATCTCGCCTCGACCACGGCGGGCGCGCCCCCTGCCGAGGAGGAGCCGAGCGCTGTCGAGCGCGAGTACGTGGTCGTCCACTACAAGCGGACCGACGGCGACTACGACGGCTGGCGGCTCGCGTCCGGCGACGGCCTCGCCGAGTTCAGCGGCCGGGACGCGTATGGCGCCTTCGCCTGGCTGAAGGTTCCCGAGGGTGTCGAGGACCTCACGTACACCGTCGTCAAGGACGGCACCGCGGATGGCCCGCGGCGCACCGTCCCGCTCGCCCGCACCGGTGAGGTGTGGATCGCGCAGGGCGAGGACGGTCAGGCGACGACCGCACCGGACGGCGCGTACCCGCCGCAGGACACGTCGAAGGCCGTCCTGCACTACCACCGCGCCGACGGGAACTACGACGGCTGGGGCTTGCACGTGTGGACCGGCGCCGCGCAGCCCACGGACTGGTCGAAGCCCCTCCAGCCGGTGAAGACTGACACGTATGGCGCGGTCTTCGAGGTGCCGCTCACCGAGGGTGCCACCAGCCTCAGTTACATCATCCACAAGGGCGACGAGAAGGACCTGCCCGCCGATCAGTCCCTCGACCTCAAGGCCGAGGGGCATGAGGTGTGGCTGTTGAACGGCCAGGAGAAGCACCTGCTGCCGCAGCCCGCGGGCAGCGCCGCGGCGCTCGATCTGACGACCTCCAAGGCGGTCTGGATCGACCGGAACACGGTCGCCTGGAACGGCAACGAGGCCGCCGCGTCCACCCAGTTGCTGTACTCGCGGAACGGCTCGATCGCCGTGAAGGACGGCACGCTGACGAGCGACGACGAGCGCTGGCTGCGCCTCACCAAGTCGGGCCTCACCGACGCCCAGAAGGCGAAGTTCCCGCACCTGGCGTCGTACACCGCCTGGTCCGTCGATCCGCGCGACCGCGACCGGGCGCGCGAGGCTCTGCGCGGCCAGGTCGTGGCCTCGCAGCGGGCCGCGAACGGGGCGGTGCTCGCGGCGACGGGCGTCCAGATCGCCGGCGTACTGGACGACCTGTACGACGGGACCGACGCCGACCTCGGGCCGACCTTCCGGGGCGGCCGCCCGAGGCTCGCCGTATGGGCGCCCACCGCGCAAACCGTCTCCCTGGACCTCGACGGCACGCGCGTGCCCATGAAGCGGGACGACCGCACCGGCGTCTGGTCCGTCACCGGCTCCAAGTCCTGGCAGAACAAGCCCTATCGGTACGTAGTGAAGGTGTGGGCGCCCAGCGTCCGGAAGGTGGTCACCAACAAGGTCACCGACCCCTACTCGGTCGCCCTCACCGCCGACTCCGAGCGCAGCCTCGTCGTCGACCTGGGTGACCCGTCCCTCGCACCGAGTGGCTGGTCGGGCCTGCGGAAACCCAAGGCCGTTCCGCTGAAGGACGCCCAGATCCAGGAGCTGCACATCCGGGACTTCTCGGTCGGGGACAAGACCGCCGACGCCCGGCACCGGGGCACGTACCGCGCCTTCACCGACCAGGACAGCGACGGCTCACGGCATCTGCGGAAGCTCGCCGGGTCGGGTACCTCGTACGTGCATCTGCTGCCCGCCTTCGACATCGCCACCATCCCCGAGCGGAAGGCCGACCAGGCGACCGTCGACTGCGACCTCGCCTCGTACGCGGCCGACTCCGGCAAGCAGCAGGAGTGCGTGGCGACGGTCGCCGCCAAGGACGCGTACAACTGGGGCTACGACCCGTACCACTACACGGTGCCGGAGGGCTCGTACGCCACCGACCCCGACGGGACGGGGCGTACGGTCGAGTTCCGCGAGATGGTCAAGTCCCTGAACGAGGACGGCCTGCGGGTGGTCATGGACGTGGTCTACAACCACACCACCTCCAGCGGCCAGGCCGGCACCTCCGTACTCGACAAGGTGGTGCCCGGCTACTACCAACGGCTCCTCGCCGACGGGTCCGTGGCGACCAGCACCTGCTGCGCCAACACCGCACCCGAGAACGCCATGATGGGCAAGCTGGTCGTGGACTCGATCGTCACCTGGGCGAAGGAGTACAAGGTCGACGGTTTCCGCTTCGACCTGATGGGCCACCACCCGAAGGCCAACATCCTGGCGGTGCGCAGGGCGCTCGACGCACTGACGCCGGAGAAGGACGGCGTCGACGGGAAGGAGATCATCCTCTACGGCGAGGGCTGGAACTTCGGCGAGATCGCGGACGACGCCCGCTTCGTGCAGGCCACCCAGAAGAACATGGCCGGGACAGGCATCGCGACCTTCTCCGACCGGGCCCGTGACGCCGTGCGCGGCGGTGGACCCTTCGACGAGGACCCGGGAGTCCAGGGCTTCGCGTCCGGGCTCTACACCGACCCCAACTCCTCGGACGGCAACGGGAGTCCGGCCGAGCAGAAGGCGCGCCTGCTGCACTACCAGGACCTCATCAAGGTGGGCCTGTCGGGCAACCTCAAGGCGTTCACCTTCACGGACACCGACGGCAAGGAGGTCAAGGGCTCCGAGGTGGACTACAACGGCACGGCCGCCGGTTACGCGGACGCGCCCGGTGACGCCCTCGCGTACGCGGACGCGCACGACAACGAGTCGCTGTTCGACGCGCTGGCCTACAAGCTGCCGCGGTCCGTCACAGCGGACGACCGCGCCCGCATGCAGGTCCTCGCGATGGCGACGGCCACCCTCTCGCAGGGGCCGTCCCTGTCCCAGGCCGGGACCGACCTGCTGCGCTCCAAGTCCCTGGACCGCAACTCGTACGACAGCGGCGACTGGTTCAACGCCATCCACTGGGACTGCCGGGACGGCAACGGTTTCGGGCGCGGGCTGCCGATGGCCGCCGACAACGCGTCCAAGTGGCCTTACGCCAAACCCCTGTTGACGTCGATCGAGGTGGGCTGCCCGCAGATCGAGGGCGCCTCGGCCGCGTACCGGGACCTGCTGCGGATCCGGACGAGCGAGAGCGTCTTCGGTCTCGGCACCGCCGAGCAGGTGCAGTCGAAGCTGTCCTTCCCGCTGTCGGGCAAGGACGAGACGCCCGGTGTGATCACCATGCGGCTCGGCGATCTCGTCGTCGTCTTCAACGCCACCCCCGAGCGGCAGAAGCAGCGGGTCGCGGCGCTCGCGGGCACGGCGTACGCGCTGCACCCGGTGCAGGCCGCGGGCGCGGACTCCGTCGTCAAGGCCTCGTCGTACGCGCCGGAGTCGGGCACGTTCGCCGTGCCGGCCCGCAGCGTGGCGGTATTCTCCCGGGTTGTCCCGGATTCCTCCCGGCCGCCCGATGAGCGGCACCGCGGCCCGGGGCACGGGCTAGGGTGAGCGCAGAAGCCCTAGCACAGGAGTGCCCATGCCGCAGATCACCGTCGACTACTCCGCGCCGCTCGCGGACGCCTTCGACCGAAAGGGCTTCGCGCTCGCGCTGCACAAGGTGGTGGTGGAGACGGCGGACGCGAAGATCGAGGCGTGCAAGACGCGGTTCCGGCAGACCGAGGACACCGTGGTCGGCGCGGAGGCGGACGGGCACGCACTGGTCCACATCATGGTCGCGCTGCTCGCAGGCCGCACCGACGAGACGAAGGCCGCACTCACCGAGGCGGCGCTGCGGGTGCTGCGGGCCCATGTGAAGCCCGTCGACGGGCTGACGCTGCACGTCTCCGCCGAGACGCGCGACCTGGACGACTCGTACCGCAAGTTCGTGGAGTGAGGCCCGGCGCGGCCCGAAGCCAGGCAGGGGAATCCCGGGGAGCTCCTAGGACGCCAGCGTCATCAGCCGGCCGATGAGGTCCGCGAACGGCCCCTCGGTCGGCTCGTCCGCGAGCATATGGCGCAGCAGTCCCGCCATCTCGTCGTCGTACAGGGCACTCACCGCCGCAAGCGCCGCGAAGTCACGGACGAGCTGCATCTCCAGCTCGGCACGCGGGATACGGCGCCCGTCCAGCCAGATCAGCGCCGTCGACTCGGCGAGCGAGAGCCAGGAGCGGATGACCAGATCCAGCCGGGCGGGCGGCTGGTCGATCTTCAGATGCGCGAGGATCTGGACGTACGCGGCCTGCCGTACGCCGTCGACGAGGGCGGTGGTGCCCGAGGCCCCGCCCCTGGTGAAGGCCTCGCCCGCGGGTACCGCGGGACCGCCGCGCATCAGCGCCGCGAAACCGGGCCCGTGCTTGTCGACGAAGTCGAAGAAGCGCCGCACGACCCGCAGCAGCCGTGCCCCCAGCGGCCCTTCGTGTGGCTCCACGAACCGGGCCGCCAGATCGTCCGCGGCCCGCTGCAACGCCGCCTCGTACAGGCTGAGTTTGCCGGGGAAGTAGTGGTAGACCAGCGGCCGTGAAATGCCCGCGGCCGACGCTATCTCGTCGATGGAGACCTCGTCGGGTGAGCGTCGGCTGAACAGTTCGAGCGCGACGCCGATCAACTGCTCGCGCCGCTCCTCGACACCCATTCTGCGGCGTACCCCGGTTGTCATGCGAACACCTTACCGATCGAATCCAGCCTTCAAAGGGCCGGTTCCGTACTGGTGTTCAATGCGGCTCGACCGGCTCCACCAGCAGCCGGGCGTAGTTCGCCATCGACCGCTGGTAACGCGGCAGATGAGGGGCGAGTGCCCCGAGCGCCAGGGCGAGGCCCTCGCGCTCCCGGCCGAGACTTGCCAGGCACAGAGCCAGGGTGGCGCGTACGGCGTCGTCCAACTCGTCCGAGGGGGCGTCGAGTTCGGGTGTCAGGAGCTTGACGCCCTCCTCCGGTTGCCCGGTGTTCCGCAGGGAGCTGGCGAGCTGGATCTTGGTCCGGCGGGCGCGATATCCGGTCAGTCCGCGCGCCAGTGCCTCCTGGTACAGCGGTATGGCCTGATTCGAGTGGCCCGTCGAGTCCCAGGCACAGGCCCGTTCGAAGGGGGCGACGGGGCTGTCGGCGGGCAGCTCGGCGACGAGCGCGTCGATCACCGCACGGAAGTCGGCCGCTCGTGCCTCGTCGTAGTCGTCGAACGTGGCCCAGGCGGCGGCCACACGCTCGTCCCAGTCATCGGTCGGGATTTCGGCCAAGTCTTCGGCCAGGTCATCGGTCAGGTTTTCAGCCAGGTCCTCGGTCACGGGCCCACCCTCGCACGCGTGGGCCCGTGACCACCCCCGGATTTCCCGCCGCCGTGGAGCTACGCCGTCGTCCAGCCGCTGAACTCCACCGCGCCCCGCGCCCCGCCGCCCCCGTTCGTCGCGCTCATGAACAGCCCCACGTCCTGGACCGCCGCCGCGCCCTGCACCGGCACGGTCGCGACCGTCTGCCAGGTCGCCCCGTCGTCCGTGGAGCAGGCGCCGGTGAAGGAACCGCCGGCACGGCTCAGCCGCAGCATCACCGGCGCCTTGACCCCGGTGATGCGCCGATACGTGTCCAGGGTGCCGTCGCCGGTCGTGTCGTACGACAGCACGACACCGTTGGCCGGTGTGACCGCCAGGTTCAGGAACCCGGGGGAGCCGGGTGCGGCCAGGCTGTTGCGTGCGATGATCCCGGCCCGCGCCCAAGGGCCGGTGACCTCCTGGGAGTCCACCCTCAAGGTCACCGTCCCCCCGTCCGCGAGGGAACCCTCCCGATAGGCCGACCCGAACTCCGTCGTGCCCCGCCACAGATCGGCGCCCGCCCCGTCGATCGCGAACCGCCCGCCCAACTGCCCGAACACGGCCGCGTTGTTCGTGTACGTCCGCCAGCCGTCCGCGAGCGGGCCCGCCTCGTAGAGCGTGCCGTCGAACTCCGTACGCACCCGCTCCTCACCGCGGGGCCCGTACCGCACGACGATCGTGTACGGGAGCGGTCGCAGCGGGCGGTCCGGCGGCGTGCCCGGCGCGCTCGCCTGCCAGCGGACCGTGCCCGACCCGGCGGCGGGCACGCTCGCGAGCGATGTCGGCCCTTCCGGCTCCGCGTCGATCCCGGTGAGCGCGAAGTCCACGCGCCCGGTGGGTCGCAGCCCGTTGACGTATCGGAAAACGGCCTCCACGCGCGCGTGCCCGCCCGGCGGGAAGGCGGGCGGCTCGGCGGTGACCTTCAGGGACCCCTGGTAGGGGGCCCGCGCCAGGACGTCCCGTACCCGCGCGGCCGTCCGGTACGGATCGCCCACCGGCCGCAGCGGATAGTCCTTCCGCTCCCGGGTCCACGGCTCCTCGAACGCGAACCAGTCCACCGCCGCCGGCGGTGTCCCCGTGGTGAGCGAGTCCTCCAGCGCGTCCAGCCACTTCTGCCAGCGCGGCACATAGAAGTCGGCCATCAGGCCGTGCCATTCGCGGTTGCCGTACTCGTGCAGGTTCCCCGGGTCAGAAGTCGCCCGCCCGCCCCACACCGTGATCAGTACCTTCGCGGTCCGCTCGAACTCGGCGCGCTCGGCGTCGTCGGTGGCGAGCAGTCGCGCGTCATTGATCCACGGCCCGAGGAGGAACGCGGCATGCGTCCCGGTGACGTCGTCCGACAGCCGCATCAGCCGCAGCCACAGTGTGGACAGCGCCTTGAAGGTGTCCAGGTCCTTCTTCTGGTACGCGGTCTTCAGCTGCGGCAGTAACTGGCGGCTGCGATGCGCGAGCGCCTGCCGGGCCACATCCACGAGGTCGTACGTGTACGCCGCGCTGCCCCGCAGAGCCGCGGGCAGGGCCAGCAGCCCGGCGAACGCGGCGTCGAAGCGGCCCGGATCGTAGGTGAGGTCGCGCGGCGCGTAGTACGCGGCGCGGTTCGCGGAGAGGTCCGGGCGGGCGCAGAAAAGCGAGTCGTGCGGGTCGCTGCGCTCGACGGCCCGCTGCTGGAAGGCGGTGTCGTGCATCGCGCGCCAGGCCGCGCGCGCCGAGCGGTCACGGCCGCCGTAGCGGAAGTCGGCGTAGGACGAGAACCAGGCCGCCCGGTCGATCTTCGTCTCGGTCCAGGCGAGTTCGGAGAACAGCTCGAACGCGGCCGGGTCGCGGTCGACGGCCTCCGGCATGTACGCGGTTCCGGCCAGCGCGCTGCCCGCCTTGTCCCGCCAGGCGAAGAACCGTTCGGTCCACAGGTGCGCACGGGCACCGATGGTGGTGCGGCCGCCGAAGTTGGGGATCGTGCCGAACGCGTACGGTGTGCCGCCCCAGTCCGCCTCTCGGTCGGTGACGTTCGTGTAGCGGTCCGAGACACCGTCGACGATGAGCATCTTCCGCTTGTCGATGGCGTCGAGGAGTTCCGGCAGCGGGTTCTCCTGCCAGCCGAGGATCACCCAGGTCGCATCCGGGTGTGCCTTCCGCAGCGCTGTCTCCACGCCGCGCGCCGCGTCCGGCACCGGTACGTCCCCGGCCGTGCCGCCCTCGTGCAGCAGGTCCATCTTGAAGTGGGCCGCTTCGCCGAAGACGTCCTTCTGGTGGCCGTAGAAGGAGGCGGCGACCGCGGCGAACGACTCGGTGCGCGGATCCAGCCAGTCCACGCGCTCGAAGCCGTGCCAGACGCCCTGCGGCACGACGTGCGCGTCGCCGCCGGCCCGCTCCACGAAGCCCTTGGGCACATGTCCGTAGTAGCCGGGCAGTACCGGCGCCATGCCCAGCTCGCGCAGCCGGTCCGCGATCCGCCGGCCCAGCCGGACGCGTCTGGCGATCAGTTCGGGGGAGAGCGGGCCGCCGTACCCGTAGAGGTTCTGCAGCAGCTGCCACGGATGGTGCGGGGGCGCCGACAGCCAGGCCCGCGCCTCGGTGTCGCTGTAGCCGAACTCCCGCAGCATCCGGTGGTAGACGGCCTCCATGCCCGCTACGACCAGCACCTCGTTGCAGCCGTGCAGCGCGAGGACGTCGATCAGCCGCTCCCAGTACCCCCAGTCCGCGTACGGGGCGGTGTAGCCGTCGTTGGTGTCGTTGAGCGCGAACCGGTGGGGGAGCGCGGTGGATCTCTCGAGCGGGCGCGTCGGCGCGGGCAGCCGGCGCGGCAGGTCCAGTTGGCTGCCGTTCCAGGCGATGTGCGCCCCGCACACGTACTTGAGGTACCAGTGGACTCCCGTGAGCAGGACGGCCGGGGTGGTCCCTGCCACCTCGATGCGTCCCGGGGATCCCGTGACGCGGAAGCGATCGGGGCGGTCGGAGCCGCCGCGGGCGCCGGAGTCGGAGTCGCCGGGGCCGCCGGGGCCGTCATCGAGGAGACTGAGGCGGAACTGCCGCGCATGCTCCGGCAGCAGTCGATTGAGCGCGGAGCGTGCGGGAGCCGTATCGAAGGCAGGGCCCTTGCCAGGGCTCTCAGCGGCGTGGGCCGGAACCGTCACCCCCAAGGTGGTTCCGAGGCCGATGGCACCGGCCGTGCCCAGCACCGTGCGTCGCGACGGACTGTTCATCTCTGTGTGCCCCCTGTGTCGACAGGACCGGCACGCTAACGGGAGGGTGGTTCGCGCTCAACGGTGGTTACGGAGCTGGCGAGTTCATGTCGCCGGACGCGACCGGAGGAAAACATGAGGTTGACGCGACAGAAGCTTGCTGCGGCCGGGGCCGTGGCGGTACTGGCGCTGTCGGGCTGCGGGTCCGACGGTGACGGTAACGGTGACAGTGAGGAGGTGCCGAAGACGGCGACGGGCAGCCTGGAGCATCTGGCCGCCGAGGTGAAGTGCAAGCCGAACATCCAGACGGATGCCGACACGGTACGCCAGGCGATCTGCAAGGACGGCGACCGCAAGTTCATCCTCGCCACCTTCTCCACCGACCGCGGCCAGCGTGAGTGGATCAATTCGTCCAAGCCCTACGGCGGTCACTTCCTCGTCGGCATCGGCGCCAAGTGGGTCGCCGTGGGTGACTCGAAGGTGGTCACAGCGCTGCGCGGCCAGCTCGGCGGGACCATGGAGGAGGGCGCCTCGCACCACTCCGGGAGCAGCGGTGGTGGGGGAACCGAGAAGCACTCCGGTCACGCAGGCTGACCGCGCAGGATCAGGGCTGATCGCATTGGATCAGTGGGGGGAAAGAAACGAAGAAGGCCGGTGACGGAATTCCGTCACCGGCCTCTTCATGGTGTCACCGGTTCACAGTGTCACTGGCACTGCTGGCCGCTGTTGATGCAGTCGACCACCTTGTTCATCTCCTGCTCGTCGAAGACGTTGATGAAGTCGTTGTGGTCGGTGATCGGCTTGTGCAGCTCCTCGGGGAAACTGTCCACCGCGAACGGGTTCTGTACCTGTCCGTTCTCGATGACCGGGGCCTGAGCGTCGTACACCAGTCGAATCTGCAGCTGGGGGATGGCCTGGAAGCCTTCCTTGCAGCTGCCGTCCTCCTGGACGAAGGACATGTGATCGCGGTGGTTGGCGCTGTCGATGTTCTGGCCGTCCCAGCAGCTCTGGAAGTTGGCCGTCCGCACCACCTGGCTGCCCTCGGGGCAGATCGGGTACTTGTCGCTGATCTGCCTGTCCTCGAAGCCGGTGCAGCTCCAAGAGGCGTTCTCGTTGCCGACGCCGTTGGTGTTGGACTTGGCGTCACCGGTGATGATGCGCAGGAACTTCGGCATCGCGACGACGTCGCTCTGCTTGTTGCCGACGAACTTGATCTCGGCCTCGGCGGGCTCGAGGATCGTGCCGACGTTGCCGTCCGCGCCGCCGCCGCCGTCGTTGGCGTCGAACTCGTCATTGCCGTCCTGCTGGCGAATCACCGGCCAGTAGTACGTCGACTTGTCGGCCTGGTTCTGGCAGGACGTGTCGCCGTTCGCGAGGTCCTCGTCGCTGGCGAAGGCGTCGTTGGCCTGGTTGCCCACGTAGTCGTGCGTGTGGTGGGCGCCGTTGTCGACACCGGGCGCAGCGATCAGGTTGTCGGAGTTGAACAGGTTGTTCGCGTTCGTACCGCACTCCGAGGTGAAGGTGCCCTGCGAGCCGCCTTCCCCGTCCGCGGCCAACCCGTTCGCGGCGTTCCCGGCCGGATCGTTGTTCGGCTGGACCTGGTTGATGTCGATGAAGTCCCCGGCCACCGGGCCTGCGGCCCCGTTGCCGTTGTCACCGACCTGGCCCTGGTCCTGACCACCCTGGTCCTGGCCCTGGTCCTGACCGCCCTGGTCCTGGCCGTCCTGGTTCTGGTCCTGGCCGTCCTGGTTCTGGTCCTGACCCTCCTGGCCCTCACCGGCGGCCGTCTGTGCCTGGTCGGCAGGCTGTCCCTCGCACTCGGCGAGCGACTGCAGATCCTGAGCGTTACCGCCCGCCCTCTGCACGTTGGTGTTGATCCGGTCGAGGGCTGCGGTTCGCTTGCTCTTGAGCGGGCCGAGGATGGAGTTCTGTACGAACCCGGGGTCCTTGGCCGCCGCATCGCGAGTCGAGTTGAGCCGTGCGTACGCCTCGGTGATCTGGCTGTCCATCTTGGCCAGTTCCTCGTCGACGCCCTGGCGTGCACCGTCGGGTACGTCGCTCAGCTTCTGGCCGACGTCCGGGCAGGCGATGGTGGCCATCTGCCCTGCGGCGGTCGTCTGCGCGTTCTGCTGTGAGTTCTCCTCACCCGCCGAAGCGTAGATGTTCGCCGCCAGCAAGCCGCCGCCACCCAGCGCGAGAGCCGCCGATGCGGCTATCGCCCGGTTGGCGAGCGTTGAGCGGCGTTTTCGGTTTGTGCGTCCCATGGAACTCCTCTGGCTTCCTTGCGGGGCTATCGAGGCGCCCGACAGGAGGTGAAGCGGCTCCGTTCAATACGGGAGGGGTTCATGGTGTGTTCAGCGTGGTCAGAAATTGGTGAGAGATTCGTGGCACAATTCCGGCGCAACGGACCCAGAACCCCATGTTTCAACGGCAGTTGAGGGGGAATCATTGAATATCGTTCAGCGGGGCGGACCTTTGTCCGAGGCCTTTTCAGCGGCCCTGATCCAAATACGCGAGAACAGCCAGAACGCGGCGGTTGTCGTCGTCCGACACCTCCAGATCCAGCTTCGCGAAGATGTTGGAGGTGTGTTTGGCGATCGCCCGTTCCGTCACGACCAGTCGCTCCGCGATCGCCGCGTTCGAGCGGCCCTGCGCCATCAGCTCCAGCACCTCCAGCTCGCGCGGCGTCAGCCGGCCCAGCGGCCGGTCGTCCGCCTGACGCCGTGACAGCAGCTGCTGAATCACCTGCGGGTCCATCGCGGTGCCGCCCGCCGCGACCCGGCGCACGGCGTCGATGAACTGTTCCGCGTCGAAGACCCGGTCCTTGAGCAGATAGCCGACCCCGCCCGTCCCGTCGGCGAGCAGCTCACGCGCGTACAGCTGCTCCACGTGCTGCGACAGCACGAGCACCGGCAGCCCCGGCCGCTCGCGCCGCGCCTGCAGCGCGCACTGGAGCCCCTCGTCCGTGTGCGACGGCGGCAGGCGTACGTCCACCACGGCCACGTCCGGAGCCAACTCCGCGAAGGCCCGGGTGAGTTCGGGCCCGCTCTCGACGGCCGCGGCGATCTCGAAGTCGTACGCCTCCAGGAGCCGGACCAGTCCGTCGCGCAGCAGGAACAGGTCTTCGGCTAGGACAACTCGCAAGGAATCTCCATGGTCACCATGGTGGGACCGCCCGCTGGACTGCTGACGGCCAGGACGCCGTCGAATGTACCGAGTCGCCGCTCGACTCCGGAGAGTCCCGAACCCGCGCCGATCGTCGCGCCCCCCTTGCCGTTGTCGGTGACCGAGATCCGCAGCATCCCCCCGGACGCGCGGAGGTACTGCACGTCGACCCAGATCCGGTCCGCGTCCGCGTACTTCACCGCGTTGGTGAGGACCTCGCTCACGGCGAAGTACGCCGCCGACTCCACGGGTGCCCCGGGCCGCCCGGGCAGGTCCACGTCCACCTCGGTGGCCACGGGCATCCGCAGCGCCAACGCCCGTACGGCGTCGCCCAGTCCGCGCTCGGCGAGCACCGGCGGGTGGATGCCGCGGACCAGGTCGCGCAGCTCGGTGAGCGCGTCCGCGGAGGACTTGCGGGCCTGCGCGAGCAACTCCTTGGCCTTCGCCGGGTTCTTCTCGATCAGTGCCTCGATGGTGCCCAGGTCCATGCCCATGGCGACCAGCCGGGCCTGCGCGCCGTCATGCAAGTCCCGTTCGATACGGCGCAGTTCGGCGGCGGAGGTGTCGACGGCGTCGCGCCGGGTCTCGGTGAGTACCCGTACGCGCTCGGCCAGTTCACCCTGATCGCCGGACAACACCGTGCGGGTCAGCAGAAAATGGACGCGCAGGAGGAACGGGACCGTGAAGTAGCCGGTGACGAGGAAGGCGGCGCCCAGTCCGGCCGCGAGCACCGCGCTGCCCTGTCCGCTGATCGGCACGAACGCGTACCACCAGCCGACGTACGTGCCGTCGGTGAAGACCCGCCACAGCCCCGCGGCCAGCGCGAACCCCTCGAACGGGTACAGAAGCAGCGCGGCGGGCAGCACGACGGTCACGAAGCCCGCGGTCATGTCGACCAGCAGCCAGCCCAGGTCCCGCCAGGTCGCCGGATCCCCGAGCATGCGGAAACACCGCGCCCACGGGTTGGCGCCCTTCGGGATCGGCCGGTACGCGGGCGGGATCCGCACCCCGCACCACTGGGCCGCCAGCATGCGCCGCAAGTCCGCGAACGCGCGTACGCCGGTCAGCACCCAGGGTGTCGTGACGATGCCGACGCCCAGCGGGATCAAAGCGATCGACACGACGGACAGCACGAAGAGCGCGGCCGCCCCCGGCAGTGTCACAAAGGCCAGAGCCAGTGCCCGCACCCCGTCGAGCACGACACCACGCGCCCGGCCACCGACATCCTTGGTCTCCCCGCTCTTCGCCTCCATGCCCACAGTCTCACCGACGGTGCCGCCCCGGTCACGGGGCCGAGCCCCCGAACCGGGGTGGTGTCAGCTCCACCCACGGAACGGGGTGGTGCGTCAACCCCCGGCCGGCGGCGCGTACTTGTATCCCACTCGCCGCACCGTCTGGATGGTCCGCCGGTGGTCCGGGCCGAGCTTGCGGCGCAGCCGGGCGACGTGGACGTCCACGGTCCGGCCGTCGCCCACATGCCCGTAGCCCCACACCGTGGTCACCAGCTGGTCGCGGGTGTGCACCCGGTGCGGATGGGCCACGAAGTGGGCGAGCAGCTCGAACTCCAGGTACGTCAGGTCGAGCGGCCGTCCGTCGACCTCGGCGGTACGCCGCGTGGTGTCGACGCGTACGGGGGAGCCGGAGTCGGAGTCCGCGGAATCGCCCCGGCCCCCGTCCGGCACGGCGACCGGCGGGAGGGGCTGCCGGCCGACCTGGTTGGCCTGGTCGGCCTGGTCGGCCGGAACGAGTACCAGGTAGCCGACCATCGGCGGGCGGCCAGGCAGGTTGGGCAGGGTGTGCGGGGGAGCGGGCAGCCACGTGGCGCCCTGCGGCAGGAAGTCCGCCACATCCACCGTTTCGTCCCGGTCGACGGCACGCAGCCGGTGCCGTGCCGAACCGGCGGCAAGGGCGGAGGCAGCGGCAGAGGCCGTTGCGGGGGCGGCGGCGGAGGCAGGGGCAGGGGAGAGGGATCGGGTGTTGGGCATGAGAGGTCAGCTCTTTCGCGCGAGAGGTCGTCTGTGGACGTACGTCGTTGCGCGCCGGCCGAAGGCCGCGTACGGCTCGAGAGAGCCGCGTACGGCTTTAGAGGGCCCGCGCGTTCGTCGCGCGGCAACACACCCGGTCGAAGTCGTGGTGCTGACGGGAGGGCCAGAAGGGCTCGAGGTCATGGCGACCCGTCGCGGTGAACTTCTGGAAGCCGGTCATGTCCCCATTGAAGCAGACGAGGCCTGGGCACAGCCGAACGAGACCGTACCGTCTCGGCAGTTGATACTCGCCGTCCACGGGCGTCGCTCCCCCGCGTTCCCTCCCATCTCAGCCCCTTGCCTCACCCCGTGAGCCGCTTGCGCCAGTCCAGGTCCCGCACCTCGATCGACTTGGCCGGTGAGCCGTCCCACTCCGGGGACAGACCGGCGGCGGTGAGGGCGGCCACGACCTCCCGGCCGATCTCCGCCGTCCCCTCCTCCGAGTCGTCGAACGCGCCGTAGTACAGGGCGAGCCCGTGCCCCTCCGCCGCGCTTTCGGTGCCCTGGTGGTGGAAGAAGACGAAGCCCCTGGCATCCTCCTTGCCGTCCGCCTCGGCATGGATCTCCGACATCCCACAGCTCCGGCAGCAGGTGAAGTCCTCACGGGCGACGATGCCGCCGAGCTCCAGGGCGGCGAAGGCCCGCTCGATGCGGTCCGGGTCGGTCGTGCCGGTCCATGTCGCCTGCTCGTCGAGCCTTTCGAGCCACAGTCGGTTCACGATCTCGCCCGCCTGGGCAGTGGAGAGCGGCGGCTCTTCGTGGCCGTCCCGCATCAGATACACGGTCTCCCGCACGAGCCCCGAGATCCCGAGACAGCCCTCGCGCAGCATCCCGCGCACCACCGCTTCGGCCCGCTCCCGCACCTGAGGGGCGAGCTCCGGTATCTCCTCCCGCGGCCCCGGATCGACCGGCTCCCACACGATCCCCGTGTCCCAGCCGTCCGTCTGCCGGGCCCAGCCCACGACGGCGTCCCCCACCCGCTCCGGATCCGTGAGATGCGTACCGAAGAACTCGTCCTCGCCGAGCCGGTGTTCGAGCCGGTAGTCCTCGCCCTCCTCGTGCCACACCTGGGCGAAGACGGACGGGCGGTCCGGTATCCGCTGCACCACGAGGAAGCGGTCGCCGCTGCCCCCGATGCGGTGCACCAGCTCGCGCAGTCGCTCCGCCGCGATCCGCGCGTGCGTCTGCCCGTTCTCCGTCTCGACCTTGATCGCAAGCATGGCACCACCATGGCACGCACCACTGACAACGAGGGGCGCCCGGCTGACAACGCAGGGGCGCCCGACTCACAACGAAAGGGCGCCCGCCGAAACCGGCGGGCGCCCCTGCGGAGTGCGTACGGATCAGACCTGGCCGGCCTTGTCCAGGGCAGTGCAGCAGGTGTCGACGATCAGTCGCGTCACCACGTACGGGTCGACGTTGGCGTTCGGACGGCGGTCCTCGATGTAGCCCTTGCCGTCCTTCTCGACCTGCCACGGGATGCGGACCGAGGCACCGCGGTTCGAGACGCCGTACGAGTACTCGTTCCACGGGGCGGTCTCGTGCAGACCGGTCAGACGGTCGTCGATGCCGGCACCGTAGTTCTTGACGTGGTCGAGCGGCTTGGAGCCCTCACCCAGCGACTCGCACGCGGTGATGATCGCGTCGTAGCCCTCGCGCATCGCCTTCGTGGAGAAGTTGGTGTGCGCGCCGGCGCCGTTCCAGTCGCCCTTCACCGGCTTCGGGTCCAGCGTCGCGGAGACGCCGAAGTCCTCAGCGGTGCGGTAGAGCAGCCAGCGGGCCACCCACAGCTGGTCGGCGACGTCCAGCGGCGCCAGCGGACCGACCTGGAACTCCCACTGACCGGGCATGACCTCGGCGTTGATGCCGGAGATGCCCAGACCCGCCTTGAGGCAGTTCTCCAGGTGGGCCTCGACGACATCACGGCCGAAGATCTCGTCGGCGCCGACACCGCAGTAGTAGCCGCCCTGCGGGGCCGGGAAGCCGCCCTCCGGGAAGCCGAGCGGACGCGAGCCGTCGAAGAAGGTGTACTCCTGCTCGATGCCGAAGATCGGCTCCTGCGCGGCGAACTTCTCCGCGACCTCGGTCAGCGTGGCACGCGTGTTGGACGCGTGCGGCGTCATGTCGATGTTGAGGACCTCGCACAGCACCAGCACGTCGTCGCCGCCGCGGATCGGGTCCGGACAGGTGAAGACCGGCTTGAGCACGCAGTCGGAGGCGTGGCCCTCGGCCTGGTTCGTGGAAGACCCGTCGAAGCCCCAGATCGGCAGCTCGGCACCCTTGGCGTCGTCGGCCAGAATCTTCGTCTTCGAACGCAGCTTGGCCGTCGGCTCGGTGCCGTCGATCCAGATGTACTCAGCCTTGAAGGTCACGGGCCACATCCTTCGGGGGTGGGTCTTGATTGCACGGTTCGTTGCGGGTGCGCGCGGCGCGGCGGCACTGGAACGCCACGGGACGGGAGAAGCCTGTCAACAGGGCATTTCCCGACCATTGCCCGACTGTGAACCCCGTGTTACCTGGTGCTTTCCGTGCCGCGCCTCACCCCCGGAGGGGATGGGTCCTCGAAGGGCGTGCACGAGCAGGACCCATCCCCGACCCCGTCAGCCCACCTTCTCGATGCGCGCGTTGCGGATCAGGAACTTCCCGGGCTCACGGACCTGCTCGAACGCCGCGTCGTTCAGCAGGGCGCAGCTGCCGGAGACCGAAGTGACCTCCACGGTGGTGGACTTGTCGTTGTCCAGGTTCGTGACCTTCAGCTTCGTACCGGCCGGGAACTGATTGCTGGACGCGGCCGGGGCGCCCGCCTCTCCGGAGAGGGTGACGGTCGAACCGGCACACACCTGCTCCCCGCCGGCGGTACCGGAGTCGGCACCGGACTCGGCACCGGAATCGGCAGCGGCCGGCGAAGGCTGCTGCGCCGCCGGGTCGGCCGAGGAGCCCTCGGCCGACCCCGACTCGCCGACCGTGCACCCGGAGGCCTCCTGCTTGCGCTTGATTTCCGCGATGACCGCCTCCCGGTTGGCGATCCGTGCCTCCGACTGCGCGTCCGGGTTGGCACGCTGTCCCTCGATGAACTTCTCGTTGTTCCCGAGCGCCGTGGCCAGTCCGTCGCAGACGGCGGAGGACTCCGACTGTCCGACCGGCGCGGCGTTCGAGGTGGCCGCCAGGGCGAAGGCCCCGCCTCCTGCCATCGCCGCGGCGCTCACCCACAACACGAGCTTCTTCTTCGGGCCGAGGGTTCTTCTGCGTGACACAGTGCGCCTCCTGTCTCCGGCCGCCCCGGTGGCGACCGGTCGTGAGTGGGGAGTACGCCGCTATGTACGAGATACCGAACGGAGTTACTCAGCGGTTAACACGAGTCACTCATGTAACGCAGGTCACACAGAGGTCGAGGCGGCTCAGCCGTCCTCATGGGCGACGACCTTGTCGTTGACGTATTGCAGCAGCCCCTCCGTCTGCTGGGTGAGCGCCTTCTCGCGCGTCTCGGCGCCGTCTGCCCACTGGCCGTTCGCGAAGACGACGGACCGCACCGTCATGAGCCGCCGGAACACCCCGGCCGAGCCGGGCGGCACGGTCGGCATCCCCGCCTCCGGGGGAGGATCGAGCGACACCACCTGATACGTCACCGGATCCATGGAGGCCATCGCGAACACCCGCGAGGCGTCCTCGACCCGCCGGAAACTCAACACGGTCACCGTCACCTGCGAACGCCGGTCGGCATCCGTGAACAGCGCGGCGGTGAGCCGAGCGCACTCCTCGCCCTGTTCGATGAGCGCGGCGAGCTCCGGCGACATCCCGCGCGCGCAGTCGGTCGTCGTGGCCCGGTCCACGCGCTGGTACGTCGCCCCGTCCTTCAGACGGACGCTCGTCTCCGGGAAGGCCTGCTCGGGACGCACGATGGGCCGCTTGAGCAGCGACGGCAGAGACGAGGGTGCCCCGGACGGCGGATCGATCACCACGGACGGAACGGCCGACACGGCCGACGTACTGGAAGAGGAGGCGGCGGCGGGAGCCGCCACCTCCTCCTCACTGTCACCGCTCCCCATGTACACAGCGCCCCCGGCCGCGACCACCGCCACGAGCACGACCCCCACCGCGCTCCCGACCGCGAGCCGGGTTCTCCGTCTTCTTCGTATCCGCTCCTGCTCGGCCACCCACTGGGCATAGGGGTCGGGCGGTCCGTACGGCTGGGCGTAGGGGTCGGGCGGCCCGTAGGGCATTCCTTGATCACCAAAGGTCATGGCGGCGGAGAATAACAGCGCGACCCACTTACTATCCGGTCACCCGACAAAGGGCCGGCTACCGGGACAGAGCGTCCCGTACCGTCTCATCCGTACGAGCCACGACGGCGGTTCCGTCCTCCGCCGTGATGATCGGCCGCTGGATGAGCCGGGGGTGTTCCGCCAGGGCCCTGATCCACTTCTCGCGCGAGCCGGCATCGCGAGCCCATTCCTTCACACCGAGCTCTTTCGCCTCGGCCTCCTGGGTCCTCGTGATGTCCCAGGGCTCCAGCCCCAACCGTGTCAGGACCTCACGGATCTCGTCCTCGGTCGGTACGTCTTCCAGATACCGACGCACCGTATACGAGGCACCCTCCTCGTCCAGCAACTTGAGGGCGCCGCGGCACTTCGAACAGGCCGGGTTGATCCAGATCTCCATGCCGCACAAGGTACAGAACCGCGGGTCCGGGCGGCATGCCGCCCGGACCCGCACCCGCACCCGCACCCGCACTGATCGGACCGTCAGCGGCCCATCAGCGCGAAGACGCCCCAGCCGAGGTATTCGCGCTCGTAGCGCGTGTAGCGGGCGGGGGCGGTGGCCAGCTCGGCCCGCACCTCGGCGGCCAGTTCGTCGCCGGGGTTCTGGTCGAGCCAGCGGCGGAGGTTGTGCCACTGTGCCGCCCGGTACCGGTCCCAGCTGTCCTGATCGGCCAGCACCATCTCCACGGTGTCGTACCCGAGGCGGCCGAACTGCTCGATCAGCTCCGGCAGCGTCCCGAAGTCGGATGCGCTGTCGGCGTGGCAGGCCTGGACGGTTTCCTGGTCCGGCGGTGCCTGGCGCCAGTACGGCTCGCCGATCAGCATCAGGCCGCCGGGGCGCAGGCTGCGGCCCAGCAGCTCGACCGTTCCGGCCGCGCCGCCGCCGATCCAGGTGGCACCGATGCACGCGGCGAGATCGACCGGCTCGTCCGCGACGTACCCGGTGGCATCGTCATGGGCGAACGCGACCCGGTCGGCGACGCCCAGTTCGGCCGCGCGGGCGCGCGCCTTGGCGATGAACCGCGTGCTGATGTCCACACCGGTCCCGGTGATGCGATGATCCCGCGCCCAGGTGCACAGCAACTCGCCCGATCCGCTTGCGAGGTCGAGTGTGCGCGTCCCGGGTGCCAGGTTCAGTGCCTGGCCCAGGGTGGCGAGCTTGTCACTGGTGAACGGGTTGTGGATGCGGTGACTGCTTTCGCGAATGGTGAAGATGCGTGGAAGATCCACAGGAGTGATTCCTTGGGTTCGATGAGGTCATGGCCTGCGTGGAGGGCAGCCGGCCGTAGCCGGACGCCGTTGCCTGGACCGTCATCAAATGCACCCTGTCAGGACGTGTGGACCTTCAACTCGGGGGAGGCTAGAGCCCTCTGAGTATCCGTGTCCATCGATTTTGGTCAGTGTCACCGGTGGTGGATCGCCGTACCCGCCGAGGGCTCTGTTCGATTTATGGTCCGCCTCTTCCGCACCTCGCCGCACTGTTGTGACAGCTTGTCAATTCGCGCTCTGTACTGGGGCTTTGTTGGCCTTCGTGGACCCTCTGGATGTCAGTGGCGGGCGCTAAACTGGAAGCAGTGTTCGAGGGGGTCGACGGATGGCTCCCTGACCGCGACAGGAGGATGCCCGTGCCCGCTGCCGCACTCCGCCCGCTGCCCACCCAGTCCACATCCAAGAGGGCCGTTCTGCTGGAACTGCCCTACGAGCCCGTCGAGAAGCGTCCGCTCCCGCCGGGGCGCCCGCGTGAGTGGTACATCACGCACAACCGCCGTCTCAAGGCGATGCGGCTTGCCATCGCTCTCCTGGACTCCGGTGTCTACATGCCCAACCAGGCTCGCAACGAGAGGATCCGCAGCACGGCCGAACTCATCGGCGTCCACCCGCCGTCGGACACGACCTGCCACATGGTCCGAGCGCTGATGCGCTACGCCCGCTGACGCCTCCGGCGGTGTGTCGGGTGCCGGCCGCGCTCGGGGTGGCCGGCACCTGGTGGGTGGGGCGGGTTTCGATTTCCCCGACCCCACCCCTTCCCGAAACAGGGGGCTCCGCCCCCAGGCACCCAGACCCCCGGCTCGTATGTCGGCTGCGGGTCGGTTGTGGCTGGTCGCGCCCACGCGGCGGAGCCGCATAGGTCACAGCCCCGCGCCCCCGGAGGCGCGCGCCCGCCCATATTCGTTTCCTCCGGGCAGGGGTCACCCGGCATCCTGAGGGCTACTCTCAAGCCACCCTATGGACCGGCACCCGGAGACTGTCATGGGTACCTTGATCATTCTGGCGATCCTTGTTCTGGTCGTCATGGGCTTCAACAACCCCCTCTGGTGGATGGCCGCGGCCGCGCTGCTCTACCTGCACCTCCGCTACGGCAGCACCGGACAGTCCTCGTCGGCCGGCGGTTCCTCGGGGTCCTCGGCCCGCTTCGACGACAGCTACCGCGCGTACCGGGACCGCCGTGACCGCCAGGCCAAGTGGGAGCGCCGCTACCGCCGCGAACGCCCCTGGGCGGGCCGCCAGCCGAAGGGCCGCTGACCGGGCCGGGCCGCCGACCCGGGCTCCTAGGGCCTGTGTCGAAAGTGGCGCCTGCCGGCCGACGCCTGGCACGCACTCTCGCCGCACCGGGCGAAAGCCCAAGTACGTCCAGTACGAGGGCTTCCGCCCGGCACGCCGAGAGCACGCACCAGACGCCGCCCGGCCCGCCCTTCGGGCGGACGACGCCACTTTCGACACAGGCCCTAGGTCCCGTCGGCCCGGCCCAAGCCCGGCGCACCCCAGATCGGGAACCAGCGGCCCAGGTCCTGCTCCACCCGCAGGTCGTTCACCAGTACGGCTCTGACCTGCAACTCCAACGCGTTGTCGCGCCGCTCGCCGCCGCCCGGCAGCGGCGCGAAGGGGTAGAAGGTACCGCGCTTGTAGAGATAGACGAGACCGAGCGGCCGCCCCTCGCCGTCCTGGAAGCCGGCCACCGAGCACAGCAGCTGGGGCCCGAAGCCACTGCTCTCCAGGGCACTGTTCACCGCGTGCAGATCACCGACGAGCGCGGGCAGATCCTCCGGCTTCCGCCGCGAGACCAGCCACGTGTACCCGTAGTCGTCCCGGCTCACCTCCACCGGCGGCCCGCTCCGCCCGGCATCCGAGTCCAGCAGCGCCCGCACTTCCTGACGTACGTCGTCGAAGGCGGCCCCCTCGACGGTCGCGAAGCACACCGCACCGTGCCCGGTCGGTGTGAACCCGGCCGCCGCCTCCAGAGTGATGGCGGCCGACGGCAGCCCGAAGAGCTGATCGAGATCGGGCGCGACCGGCTTGCTGCGGCCCAGCAGGATGTCCAGGAGCCCCATGCTCAGCCCGCCTGCCCGGAGGTCGGTGTCTGACCCAGCTCGCCGGAGATACGGCCGAGTTGCTCAAGCCGCTGCTCCAGGCTGGGGTGGGTGGAGAAGAGCCGCTGGAGGCCGGGCGTGGCACCCAGCGCGGGCGTGAAGTAGAAGGCGTTGAAGGCCTGCGCGGTCCGCAGATCGCGGGTGGGGATCTTGGCGATGTCCCCGCTGAGCTTGGTCAGCGCGGAGGCCAGCGCCGAGGGCCGGCCGGTGAGCATGGCTCCGGCGCGGTCGGCGGCAAGCTCCCGGTAGCGGGACAGCGCCCGAATGAGGACGAAACTGATCGAGTAGACGGCCACGGAGACCGCCATCACCGCCATCAGCACGACGGCCGTGTTCTGATCCCTGCGCGCCCCGCCGAATATCTGCGAGTAGAACGTGAACCGCACCACCAGCCCCGCGATCACCCCGAGGAACGAGGCCACGGTGATCACCGCGACATCGCGGTGCGCCACATGCGACAGCTCGTGCGCGAGCACACCCTCCAGCTCGGCGGGCTCCAGCCGTCGCAGCAGTCCGGTCGTCACACAGACCACCGCGTGATCCGCGTTGCGCCCGGTGGCGAAGGCGTTCGGCATCTCCATGTCGGACACGGCGACGACGGGCTTCGGCATGTCCGCGGTCGCGCACAGCCGGTCGATCACACCGTGCAGCTGTGGATACTCCTCGCGCTCGACGACCCGGCCCCGCATCGCGAACAGCGCGATCCGATCCGAGAACCAGTACTGCGCGCCGAGCAGCGCCGCCGCGATCACCACGACCAGCACCCACGACTTCAGCAGCACGATCAACGCGGCGACGAACCCCACGTACAGAAGCCCGAGCAGGAACAGCGTGGCCCCCATCCGCATGGTCAACCGCCGGTCGGGCTGGAAACGGCTCCGCATCACGATCACCCCATCCATCGGGCACTCGTCCCGCCCTCCATTGTGCTCCGACCGCTTCCAAAGAACGGGAGCCGTTTGCCCATGATCGGACCCTGTTCGCCCCCACGAGAGGCAAAGAACGACGGATCGACGGAATGGCGGGTCGACGAAATGGCGGGTCGATGGAACGACGGGATGGCGAAAACGACGGAGCCCCGCCACTGCCGGTGAGGCGATGGCGGGGCTCTGAAGCCGAAGGGCTTACGCGTCGACCATGTCGATCACACGTCGAAGTAGAGCTCGAACTCGTGCGGGTGCGGACGCAGCTGGAGCGGAGCGATCTCGTTCGTGCGCTTGTAGTCGATCCACGTCTCGATCAGGTCGGACGTGAAGACGTCGCCCTGGAGCAGGAACTCGTGGTCGGCCTCAAGCGAGTCGAGGACGGCCGGGAGCGAGGTGGGGACCTGCGCGACGCCCGCGTGCTCCTCGGGAGCCAGCTCGTAGAGGTCCTTGTCGATCGGCTCGGCCGGCTCGATCTTGTTCTTGATGCCGTCCAGGCCGGCCAGCATCAGGGCCGAGAACGTGAGGTACGGGTTGCCGGAGGAGTCCGGGGCGCGGAACTCGACGCGCTTGGCCTTCGGGTTCGAGCCCGTGATCGGGATACGCATGGCCGCGGAGCGGTTGCGCTGCGAGTAGACCAGGTTGATCGGGGCCTCGAAGCCGGGGACCAGGCGGTGGTACGAGTTCACCGTCGGGTTGGTGAAGGCCAGCAGCGACGGGGCGTGCTTGAGGATGCCGCCGATGTAGAAGCGGGCGGTGTCCGAGAGGCCCGCGTAACCCTGCTCGTCGTAGAAGAGCGGGGAGCCGCCCTGCCACAGCGACTGGTGGACGTGCATACCGGAGCCGTTGTCACCGAAGATCGGCTTCGGCATGAAGGTCGCGGTCTTGCCGTTGCGCCAGGCGACGTTCTTCACGATGTACTTGAAGAGCTGGAGGTCGTCGGCGGCGGCGAGCAGCGTGTTGAACTTGTAGTTGATCTCGGCCTGGCCTGCGGTGCCCACCTCGTGGTGCTGGCGCTCGACCTGGAGACCGGAGTTGTTCAGCTCGAGGCTGATCTCGGCGCGCAGGTCGGCGAAGTGGTCGACCGGCGGGGTCGGGAAGTAACCGCCCTTGTAGCGGACCTTGTAGCCGCGGTTGTCCTCCACAGCACCGGTGTTCCAGGCGCCGGCCTCGGAGTCGATGTGGTAGAAGGACTCGTTCGCGCTGGTGGAGAAACGCGCGCTGTCGAAGACGTAGAACTCGGCCTCGGGACCGAAGTACGCGGTGTCGGCGATGCCCGTCGAGGCGAGGTACGCCTCCGCCTTCTTCGCCACGTTGCGCGGGTCACGGGAGTACTGCTCGCCCGTGATCGGGTCGTGGATGAAGAAGTTGATGTTGACCGTCTTGTCGCGGCGGAACGGGTCGATGCGCGCGGTGGACAGGTCTGCGCGGAGCGCCATGTCGGACTCGTGGATGGCCTGGAAGCCGCGGATCGAGGAGCCGTCGAAGGCCAGTTCCTCGCTCGGGTCGAAGGCCTCTGCCGGCACCGTGAAGTGCTGCATCACGCCAGGCAGGTCGCAGAAGCGGACGTCGACGAACTTGACGTCCTCGTCCGCGATGAACTTCTTGGCCTCGTCGGCGTTCTGGAACATCCAGCTCCTCCTACTCCCGACCGTTGTGGACCGGGGTGGTAGTTCGTTCGTGCGGCCAGTGCGGTGGCACACGCTGAGCCCGACAATAGGGACGGGTGGTTTCTCTGACGTGACTCATTTGTTTCGCCCAAGTTAACCGACCCCCGGCCCCTGTGACCCCACCTGCCCGCATGTCGAAACGGGAGCAGTACCTTGTACGGGTGGACAACAGGCGAGCAATCGGATCGTGGCTCTCCGGACCGCGTGCGGCCGCGGAGGAAGCCGGTGCCGACTTCGGATACCGCGGCGAGCAGCTGGGCCTGCCCGAGTCGGGGCCAGGGTCGATCGCCCGGCCGGGACGACGCCTCGGCGCCCTCGCCGTCGACTGGGCCCTGTGCCTCCTGATCGCATACGGGCTGCTCACTGACGGCTACAACCAGGCGACCGGCAACTGGGCGCTGCTCATCTTCTTCGTACTGGGCGTCCTGACCGTCGGAACGATCGGCTTCACCCCGGGCAAGCGCCTGTTCGGCCTCCGGGTGGTCACCGAGGCCGGCGGCATCAGCCCGCTCCGCGCCCTCGTGCGCACGGCCCTCCTGTGCGTCGCCATCCCGGCCCTGATCTGGGACCGGGACGGCAGGGGCCTGCACGACCGCTTGGCGCGCACGGTCGAGGTCCGGATCTGAAGGATCTGAACCAGCTGGTGCGACCATGACGAGGGGCGCCCCGGAACCGCGAGGTTCCGGGGCGCCCCCATGTACAGGTGGCCGGCTGCATGTGGCCGGCTGAGCCGAGCGGCAGCGCTATCGCATCTTCGGGCCGCCGCGCGGCATCCGCATCCCCTTGGGCATCGGGCCCTTCGGCAGCGGCATGTTGCTCATCAGGTCGCCCAGGGCGCGCAGCCGGTCGTTGGTCGCGGTGACCTGAGGGCCGGTCAGGACGCGGGGAAGCTTCAGCATCGTCGTGCGGAGCTTCTTGAGCTCGACCTGGCCCTCGCCGGTCCCGACGAGGAGATCATGCACGGGTACGTCCGCGACGATGCGGGCCATCTTCTTCTTCTCGGCGGCCAGCAGGCCCTTCACCCGGTTCGGGTTGCCCTCGGCGATCAGTACGATGCCCGCCTTGCCGACCGCCCGGTGCACCACGTCCTGGCTGCGGTTCATCGCCACCGCCGGGGTCGTCGTCCAGCCGCGCCCGATGTTGTCGAGCACCGCGGCCGCCGCGCCAGGCTGGCCCTCCATCTGCCCGAAGGCGGCACGCTCGGCCCGGCGTCCGAAGACGATCGCCATCGCGAGGAAGGCGAGCAGGAGGCCGAGAATGCCGAGATATACCGGGTGACCGATCAAGAAACCGATCGCGAGGAAGACACCGAGGGTGACGATTCCGACAGCCGCGAGTACAAGACCGATCTTGGAGTCGGCCTTGCGGGTCATCTTGTAGGTCAGGGCGATCTGCTTGAGTCGCCCGGGGTTCGCAGCGTCCGCTGCGGTTTCCTTCCTCGCCATGCGGTGAAGTCTACGTGGCGCGGGAAGTGCCGACGACGGCGGTGCCGGTCGGACTTTCGTCGTCACGGGCGGGTGATGAGCGACTGCTCCAGGATGAGCTGCGCCTCGACCCGGTCCTTGGCGCGGCGGCGGTCCTCCAGGACGGAGGTCCAGGCGTTACGGCGGGCGGTGCGCTGGCCGCCGCTCATGAGGAGCGATTCGACGGCACGGAGTGCATCGGTGAACGACGGAATCGCTGTGGCGCGTACGGGCGCGGCCTGCATGATGGGGGTCCCCTCGGGATGGTGGCGTCGGAGTGCGGGTGTACGTGGCGTGAGTCCAGCGTCACTGATTGGTGTTACCAGGGCGTGACCGGCCGGTCAAACGCCAGTGAAGCCTTGCTATGCAGCCTCAAAACGCCGACGCGGCCCTGATGGTGGCCCCTATCTGCGGGGACGGTCAGGACCGCGTCGTATCGGCCACTACTCGGGGGTAGCTTCTTGTGCGCAGTTTCACACACCTGAATGGCACTGCGTGCCACCACTCATGGCGTGCGCCGGGTCAGACGGCCTGCGAGGCGATGTACGCGCCGCGCTTCTCCACGGCCATCTGGTAGAGCCGTCCGGCGCGGTACGAGGAGCGCACCAGCGGCCCGGACATCACGCCCGAGAAGCCGATCTGCTCGGCCTCGTCCTTCAGCTCCACGAACTCGTGCGGCTTGACCCAGCGCTCCACGGGGTGGTGGCGCGCGGACGGGCGCAGGTACTGCGTGATGGTCACCAGCTCGCATCCCGCGTCGTGCAGCTGCCGGAGCGTCTCGCTGACCTCCTCGCGGGTCTCGCCCATGCCGAGGATCAGGTTCGACTTGGTGACCAGTCCGAAGTCGCGGGCTTCGGTGATGACCTTCAGCGAGCGCTCGTAGCGGAAACCCGGGCGGATGCGCTTGAAGATCCGGGGGACCGTCTCGACGTTGTGCGCGAAGACCTCCGGGCGGGAGGAGAAGACCTCGGCGAGCTGGTCCGGCTCGGCGTTGAAGTCGGGGGCGAGCAGCTCGACCTTGGTGCGGCCGGACTCGCGGTTCGCGGTCTGGGCGTGGATCTGGCGAACCGTCTCCGCGTACAGCCAGGCGCCGCCGTCTTCCAGGTCGTCGCGGGCGACGCCGGTGATCGTGGCGTAGTTCAGGTCCATCGTGACGACGGACTCGCCGACGCGGCGGGGCTCGTCGCGGTCGAGTGCCGCGGGCTTGCCGGTGTCGATCTGGCAGAAGTCGCAGCGGCGGGTGCACTGGTCGCCGCCGATGAGGAACGTGGCCTCGCGGTCCTCCCAGCACTCGTAGATGTTGGGACAGCCGGCCTCTTGGCAGACCGTGTGCAGACCCTCGCTCTTCACGAGGTTCTGCATTTTCGTGTACTCGGGACCCATTTTCGCCCGGGTCTTGATCCACTCGGGCTTGCGCTCGATGGGGGTCTGGCTGTTGCGGACCTCCAGGCGCAGCATCTTGCGTCCGTCGGGTGCGACTGCGGACACGACCGGCTCCCTACAACTTTGATTCGTCGGCGTCCACCAGGGTACGCCCGTGCACTTTTCGGCCCTGCGTGTGGGCAACCTTCGGGACCGGGGGTGACATTCCCACGGCTTCTTCCGCCCCCGCCGCCCCTACCCGTCCCATCCCGTACCTGGGGGCTCCGCCCCCAGACCCCCGCATCGGCCTGAACGGCCTCGTCCTCAAACGCCGGACGGGCTGGGATCGTGCGGGTGGGTGGGTGCATGTCGGCCTGGACGGCCTTGTCCTCAAGTGCCGGACGGGCTGAGGGATGCCGGCCTCGGGCGCCGGAGGAGCTGATGGGCGGGGCTGTGTTGGAGAGTGCGCGTGCACGCGTACCCCGACCGGGCCGCAGCCGCCCGCGTACCGAAGGGGACGGGGCGGGGGTGTCCGCCCGCAGCGGATGGCGCGTCGACTCGGGTGCCTCTACCGGCTGACCGATTCCGCGCCAGACCGAGGACGGATACCCCCGTCGCGGCCCCGCCCCCACAGCGAACCTTGCGCACCCGCACCCGCACCTGCACCCGCACCCCCGCTCAGCCGGCGGAGGCCCGCGCCCCGCCCCACAGTGAACCGGACGCGCCACGGCCAACCGCCGTCAGGCAACCCGGCTGACCGCCGGAGGCACCCCGGTCAACCGCCGGAGGCAACCCGTTCGACCTCGCGCGGCCTCAGGTCCGCGTTCTCCAGTACCTCCCGCAAGTGTTTCTCGGCGACCGGCAGGACATCCGTGATCGTGATCTCGCGTGACAGCTCGTTCGTCAGGGACGTGACGCCCGCGTCGCGGATGCCGCAGGGGATGATCTTGTCGAACCAGACGTTGTCCGGGTTCACGTTCAGGGCGAAGCCATGCATCGTGACGCCCTTGGCGACGCGTATGCCGATCGCGGCGATCTTGCGGTCCTCACGGCGCTGGCCGGCGTTGGAGGGGGCGTACTCCGGGCCGTTGAGCCGCGGGTCGAACTCCTCGTCCTGGAGCCGCGGGTCGAAGTCCAGGGAGAGGCCGCCGAGCGCGGGCCGCCGCGCCACGGGGTCGCCGAGCACCCAGACGCCGCTGCGGCCCTCGACCCGGCTGGTCTCCAGCCCGAACTCCGCGCACGTACGGATCAGGGCCTCCTCAAGGCGGCGTACATGCGCGACCACGTCCACGGGACGCGGCAGTTTCTGGATCGGGTAGCCCACCAGCTGCCCCGGACCGTGCCAGGTGATCTTGCCGCCGCGGTCCACGTCCACGACCGGCGTGCCGTCGAGGGGCCGCTCCTCGGGCGCGGTGCGCCGGCCCGCCGTGTAGACCGGCGGGTGTTCCAGAAGCAGACACGTGTCGGGGACCTCGTCCTGGAAGCGGGCGGCGTGCACACGACGCTGCTCGTCCCAGGCCTCCTGGTACTCGACTGCGTCCGCACCGAAACCCATCCGGACGAACCGCAACTCACTCACGGCAAGCGCCTCCCTGGAAGTCCCTAGAGCCTCAGAAGCCTCGTTAGGCCAGAAGCCTGGTAAGGCGCATGCGCGCCCTGCGCCACTGTACGTCCGGTCGGCGACCGTCAGCACTGCGGCCAATCCTCACACGATCGGATGAATGCGCGGAGAAACGTGTGATGGGCTGCTCACGGAGCGCTACATTCGCGCCGTTGACAAGGCCATTAGGCCAATTTCCCCAGGCCTGGAAGGCAGGAGCTCGCACCGCAGATGACGGAACGACCCGCGCAGCGCACCCCCAACCGTCAGCTCGCCGCACTGATCGCAGAAGCGGGGTTCTCCAACGCGGGACTAGCCCGTCGCGTGGACCAGCTCGGTCTCGAACACGGGCTGGATCTGAGATACGACAAGACGTCGGTGACCCGCTGGCTGCGTGGTCAGCAGCCGCGCGGAACGACACCCGCGCTGATCGCCGAGGTGTTCACACGCCGGCTGGGGCGCAGGCTCACCGCGCAGGATCTGGGCCTCGACGCGTGCGCCCCCGTGTACGCGGGGCTCGAGTTCGCGGCCACCCCCGAGGAGGCCGTCGACATCGTCAGCGGCCTGTGGCGCAAGGACTCCGGGAGTCACGCGGAACTGCGCAAGATCGCGTTCACCCCGGCGGGGCTGGTCGTGCCGAGCCGGGACTGGCTGATCGGGCGGGCCGACGACCGGGTGGGCCGCGGCGAGGCGACGGTCGGCCGGGTCCCCCCGCAGGCGCAGGGCCGCCCCGCCGTGCCCCGGCAGCGCACGCAGACCGAGCGTCAGCCCGGCCAGCGGGTGTCCGCGGGCGACATCGCGGCGCTGCGGTCGGTCGGTGAGCTGTTCAGGGCCCTCGACCACGCGTACGGCGGCGGCCACGCCCGGCAGGCCCTCGTGCGTTACCTGGAGCACGAGGCGGAGCCCATGCTGCGCGGAACGTACGGGGAACAGACCGGGCGCCGGCTGTTCGCCGCCGCGGCCGATCTCACCCGTCTCGCCGGCTGGACGTCGTACGACATCGCCGCGCACGGCCTGGCCCAGCGGTACTTCGTCCAGGCGCTCCGGCTGTCGCAGGCGGCGGGGGACCGGCCGTACGGGTCCTACGTCCTCGTGACGATGAGCCGGCAGGCCGTGTACCTGGGCCACGGCCGGGAGGCGGTGCAGCTGGCCCGGGTCGCCCAGCAGGGTGTGGGTTCGTCCGCGCCGCCCGTCGTACAGGCACTGCTGCACGCGGCCGAGGCGCGGGGCCACGGGGTGCTCGGCGAGGTACGGGCCTGCACGTCCTCCCTCGTCCGCGCCGAGCGGGCGCTGGAGGCGGCCCGGCCCACGGACGACGTCCCGTACTGGGCGCGCTTCTTCGACGAGGCGCAGCTCGCGGACGAGTTCGGGCACTGTCACCGCGACCTCCAGCAGTACCGGGCCGCCGCCCAGCACGCCGAACGATCCCTCCAGCTCCGCGCCCCCGGATACGCCCGCAGCCGCCTCTTCTGCCGTGTCGTCCTCGCCACCGCGCGCCTCGGCCTCGGCGAACTCGACCAGGCCTGCCAGCTGGGCGCGGAGGCGGCGGCCCAGGCCGCCGAGATGCGGTCGGTGCGCGCCGTGGAGTACGTGCGCGACTTCGAGCGGCGGCTGGAGCCGTACCGGGACGCGGCGCCGGTGCGGGGGTACCGGGACAAGGTGGCGGCTCTGGGGTAGCGGCGGGCGTCGTGGAAGGGGGCGCGGGGGCGCAGGGCGCAGGCAGGGGCGCAGAGGTGGAGGTCCCGCCCCGCGACGGGCCTCCACCTCAGTCCTCACCCGCCCCTTCCCGGCAACGGACGGGAGGGGGCGCGTGGCGCGCGTTACGCGGCCCTGGGTAACGGGGCGGCGGCGTGTGCCGGGGTGATGCCGAGGTCCGCCAGCAGCGCCGCAGCGGCACGGTGACCGGAGTGCAGGGCACCTTGGACCGTGCTGGTGTCGCGGTGGTCGCCGCAGATGTACAGCCCCGCGAGGAGGCGGACGGGGCGGCGCAGGTCGTGCGGGGGCGGCATCGCGGGAACGGCGTCCGGGGTGTGGTGGACCGCCAGCAGCTCCCAGCGGAGCGTGGACGTGCCATAGAGGTCGGCCAGGTGGGCGCGTACGACCCGGTCGGCGTCCGGGGGCGGTGCGCCGAGGATCGTGGACGAGATCAGGGCGCGGCCCGCGGGGGCGCGGGACGGGTCGACCTGGCTGATGACGGCGGTGTGGGCCACCGGGCCGCGGCGGTCCGCGTCGAGGAGCAGCGCCGCCCCGGTCGACGGCGCCTCGTCGGCCGTGTGGTGCACCACCGTCACCGGGTGGAACGACGGCACGCGCAGGCCGGGCAGCAGCTCGGCGGCCGCGCGCGCTCCGGTCGCCAACAGGACGGCGCCGCAACGGATTTCACCGTGTTCCGCCGTGCTCACGGATGTCGTGGACACGGAGGTGACGTGCACACCGGTGTGGACCGTCCCGGGCGGCAGGCCGCCCGCGAGCAGCTCCGGCAAGGTGTCGGCGCCGCCCTCCGGCAGGCACAGACGCCCGGAGGCGAAGGCGCGCAGGGCGAGGTCCGCACACCGGCTGGACGTCGTCAGATCCGGGTCGCAGAGCAGCGCGGCCAGCAGCGGCCGCAGAAAACCCTCGACCGTACGAGCGGGCACCCCGCGCGCCGCCACCGCACGCCCAGCAGGCTGCTCCGGCCGCGCCAGCAGCCGCTCCACCGGCGCGGCCGCGATCCGGCCGAGGACGGCGGCGAGCCGTGCCTGGTCGACGGCGCCGCCGAGTGGCGGGAAGGCCCGCGACAGAGGTGGGGTGGTGAGCGGTGGGACGGCGGACTGCGCCGGCCACACGGCGGCACCGCCGCCGGGCGACTGGCCCGCCCGGCGGGCACCACGTGGCCTCCGAGGGGCCGTCACAAAGGCGCGTGCCGCGCCGAGTGCGCCCCGTGCGCCCCCGGCGCTCGCGAGTTCGCCCGCCCGGTGTGTGCGCCCGTCGGCGTGGACGAGAACGCCCGGGGCGAACGGGCGCAGGGCGAGGGCGTCGAGACCCGGAGTCAGGCGCAGCTCCGGATACGAGGTGGACAAGAGCTGACCGAGGCGGTCGAGTCGGAAGCCGTCGACCTTCTCCGTCGCCATACGGCCCCCCACACAGGGGGCGGCCTCCAGAACTACGGTCTTCACTCCTGCGCTGGTCAGCCGGTGAGCAGCCGAGAGTCCCGCGACCCCGGCCCCCACGATGACGACGTCCGCCTGATACGCGGGCTCAAGCACCTGCCCCTCCTCGAGGTCGCGCGGCTGCTGGAGACTGCATGCCCCCAACGGGCATCCGGAATACCCGAGTTCTGATCGAGGGTAGGGCCGCACCGCGACAGCGGCACTCGCGCATGAACAGGGCACGGGCGCACGCCGGTCGCATACGCCCGCTGCACCCCCTGACCACGCCGGCTCGCGAACGAACACGCCGCGCCCCCCGCGCCCCTTCAGGGGCGCGGCGAACTGCGCGACGAGCCACGACGGGCCTGTAGGCGATGTGCGGCTGGGGTGTGGGTGCAGTTGCGGCTTCGGGTGATCGCTTGGTCGAGGGTTGGGAGGGGGGCGCCCCTTTAGGGGCGCGGGGAACTGCGCGACCAGCCACGGCCGGCCCGCAGCCGAAGTACGACAGGACGCCGGCGGCGCAGCCGCAGCCGCAGCCAGAGCCGGAGCCCCCGGTCGCCGTCAGCCCCCGCTGCCGTTCAGCCCCCCGCCGCCCGGATCGCCTCATCGATGCCCGGGAACGCGAAGGCGAAGCCCGACTCCAACAGCCGTGTGGGTAGCACCCGTTGGCTCACCAGTACATCGCCCGCCAGTTCACCGAGTGCGAGCCGCAGTGCGGGGGCGGGCACCGCGAAGAGCGTGGGCCGGTGCAGCACCCGGCCCATCGCCGCCGTGATCTCCCGGTTGGTGAGCGGCTGTGGGGCCGTCAGGTTGAAGGGACCCGACAGCGCCTCCGTGTCGAGCAGATGCCGCAGCGCGGCCACCTCGTCGTGCAGAGCGATGAAGCTCCAGTACTGCCGCCCGTCGCCCATCCGTCCACCGAGCCCCGCCTTGAAGAGCGGGAACAGCCGCCCCCACGCCCCGCCCTGCGCGGACACCACCAGCCCGGTACGGGCGAAGACGGTCCTGATCCCGGCCTCCTCCGCGGGCGCCGCCGCCTCCTCCCACTCGGCGGCCATCGAGGGCAGGAACCCGTCGCCGGGCGGCGCGCTCTCGTCCACCGCCCGCTCGCCGGTGTCGCCGTAGATGCCGATCGCGCTGCCGTTCACAAAGACCCGTGGCGGCCGGTCGAGCGAGGCGACGGCCTCCGCCAGCGCGGACGTGCCCAGCACCCGGCTGTCACGGATCTTCCGCTTGTACGCGTCCGTCCAGCGGTGGTCGCCGATCCCGGCCCCCGCGAGGTTCACCACGGCGTCGCACCCGATGAGCCCGGCCGCGTCGACGTACTGCCGCTCGGGGTCCCACTCGATCTCGTCCTTCGCCCGGGGCGTACGGCGCACCAGACGTGTCACCTCGTGCCCGTCCGCGGTCAGTGAGCGGACCAGTGCCGCTCCGATGAGGCCGGACGCCCCGGCCACGGCGATTCGGGAAGCTTCCATGGCCCTATCCTGCGCCAACGTCCCCACGCTCAGCGCGCCGAGGGTGCCCGAAACACCGGACGGCGTCCCGTGTGTCCGCCGTACAGTGAATTCCATGCCCGTGCTGCACATACGCACCGCCCTGCCCGACGACGAGGACGAGCTGGGCCGTCTCGACCGCGCGACCTGGTCGTATCAGCACGCGGTCAGACCCCGGGACCAGCCGCCGTACGAGCCGTTCTTCGGCGATCGCTTCGGCCCCCGCGACCACCTCGTCGCGGAACTGGACGGACGCATCGTCGGCTATGTGCGCCTCGGTTTCCCCACCCCGCTCGTCTCCAACGCGCACGTACGGCAGATCCAGGGCCTCGCCGTCGCCCACGAGGCGCGGGGCAACGGCGTGGGCCGGGCGCTGATCCGCGCCGTCATCGCGGAGGCCCGCCGCCAGGGCGCGCTCCGTATCTCCCTGCGCGTCCTCGGCCACAACACCCCGGCCCGCAAGCTGTACGAGTCGGAGGGCTTCGTCATCGAGGGCGTCCAGCCGGGGGAGTTCTACCTGGACGGAGAGTACGTCGACGATGTGCTGATGGGGCGCGGCCTCTGAGCCCCGATCAGGACGCGCCGGCGTTCAGGACGTGACCAAGTCGCCCGTGTCCACGGGAGCCGTGGAGTTCGCCGCCCGCCGCGCGTCGGCCGCGACCTCGCCCACGGTCAGGACATAGCCCGTCTCGTCGTCGCTCGTGGAGCGGGCGAAGACGACGCCGTACACCTTGCCGCCGGTGGTCAGCAGGGGACCGCCGGAGTTGCCGGGGAGGACCGTGGAGCGGATGGAGTAGATCTCGCGCGTGACGGTGTCGGAGCCGTAGATGTTCTGGCCCGTGGCGTTGATCTTGTTCGCGACGGTGGCGGCCTGGAGGTCCAGGCCGCCGTCCTGGGGGTAGCCCGCGACCACCGCGGCGTCACCGCGGCCCGCGCTGTCGTCGAAGGGCAGTACGGGGGCCTTCAGACCCGGTACGTCCAGGACGGCCACATCCTTGTCGGCGTCGAAGAGGACGACCTTCGCCGGGTACGCCCGGCCCGTGCCGCCCACGCGTACGGTCGGTTCGTCGATGCCCGCCACCACGTGGGCGTTGGTCATCACGTGCTCGGACGCGTACACGAAGCCGCTGCCCTCGCGGCCCTGGGTGCCCGCGACGCCCTCGACCTTTACCGTGGAACGCTGCGCGGCCCGCGAGGCCGCCGCGGTGACGCTGTCCCCGGAGGGCTTGGCGACGGCCGTCGTCGGCTCGTTCTCGAACGGGTTGAAGACCTGCGGAAAACCCGCCTCCGTGAGCGCCGAGGTGGCTCGGGTGAACCACGCCGGGGTGGTCTCCGGCATGACGGACTGCACCGCGCCCAGCAGTGACGAGCTGCGGATGGCCTGGCTGACGACGGGTGAGGCGGACGCGGCGAGGACGCTCGCGGCGACCCACGACACCAGCAGCACGGCCACGGTGTTGGCCGCGGCTCCGCCCACTCCGTCGACCACGCGCAGGGAGCCCTGGTCCAACTCGCGCCGCAGCCGCAGGGCCAGACGCCCCGCCAGCTCGTGTCCGACCACGGCCGGCAGCAGCACCGTGAACACCGCCGTGATCGTGGCCTCCGTGGTCCCCGCCGTCACCAGGTCCATGACCCAGGGCAGCAGCCATACGCCGATGACGGCACCGCCCACGAAGCCGGCCAGCGACACACAGCCCGCCACGAGCCCGCGCCGGTAGCCGGACGCCGCGTAGACGAGGATCACCAGCAACAGCAGGATGTCGAGCAGGTCCACTGAGCACCCTTTCTCTTGGGCCCCCTAGTACGCGCGGTGCGGGCCCAGTGATCAAGGCACGTACCCGGGGAGCCCGGTATCCGGCCACGCGTGCGAGGGATCCGGAATCCGTCCACGCATGCGTGGAACTGTAAAAACGTCGCGGACCGGGACGTTGGTTCCACCGGGTGGCACAGCACACATCGCGGACGGCGCGGGTGTCCCGGAGAGTGGATCTCATGCGTGTCTTCCGTGCACCGCTGCCCCAACGCGCCCTGGACGCGCTGCGTAAGGTCCGCGCGGAATGCGCACGGAGCGTGCGGCGGGCGTCGGCCGCGCTGCGCCTGCCGCGGGTGCCGCGAGCGGTGCGTATCACGCTGATCTGCCTTCCCGGCCTCGCGGCCGTCGCCGCGCTTGTCCTCTGGGCCGTCGGGGGCGACGGCACGCCGTCGGGTGCGCCGCGTGCCGTCGCCACCCGGGACGTCCCGGAGCACCGGGCCGCGCGGCCCGCCATCGTGCCCAGGGACAGATGGCTGGGCGACGGCGGGTACCAGCGCCCGCCCGCCCGGTACGCCGACCGTGTCCACGCCGTGTTCGTGCACCACACCAACTCGCCGAACGACTATGACTGCGCCGACACGCCCCGCATCATCCGTTCGCTGTACGTCGGGCAGGCCGGCGCCCGACGGTGGGACGACATCGGCTACAACTTCGTCGTCGACCGCTGCGGCAGGATCTACGAGGGTCGCGCGGGCGGGATCGAGCGGGCCGTCGTCGGGGCGCACACCCAGGGCTTCAACGTGGGATCGACGGGGATCGCGGCGCTCGGAACCTTCACCGACGGAGTACCGGTCCCGCAGGCCATGACCGACGCCATCGCCGCCGTCGCCGCCTGGAAACTCGGCCTGTCGGACATCGACCCGCGCGCACCGGTACGGATGGTCTCGACGAACAGCATGAGCAAGTACGCGGCGGGCACCACCGCGACCTTCCTCGCCGTCTCGGGCCATGCCGACGGCTTCCACACCGCCTGCCCGGGCGCCGCCCTGACGGCCCGCCTCCCCGCGATCCGGGAACGGGCCGCCCGCCTTCAGGGCAGGCCGCGTAGCCCGTAGCCCATAGCCCGTAGCTCACGACGGGCACGCCGGTTCACAGGCACACCACAGGCCGCTCAGGGAGCACCCCGAGGCATGCCTCCTAGCGTCGAAGCACGCACTGACCGGAGGTGGGGATCATGAACAGCCGCAAGAAGCAGCAGTCCCGTGGGACGTCCCTGTGGGTGCGGGCCGCGCGGAGCCCGTGGACCGTGGCCTGTGTGGTGGCCGCCGTAGTGGTGGGACCGTCCGCCGTCACCGCGTCCGCGCTCGACCGGGCCAACGCGGCACCCCCGCTGCACGGCGCGCCGAGGACCGGCTCGCTCACTCCGGACGCCGGTTCCGCGACCGCCCCGCACGCGCCCGCCTGGTGAGACCCGGCCCCGGGACCTCCAGTCGGGTCAGTCGGCCCAGTCGGCTCAGTCGGCGAACCGGTCCCACAGCCGCGGAAAGCGTTCGGCCAGCACCTTCTGGCTCTCGAGGTCGAGCGGCGCGCCCAGCGGCTCCGGGGGCGCGGGCGGGATACCGAGGTCAGGGGCGACCGTGCCGGTGAGCTGCTCGTACGCCTCGTCCGCCGCGTAGCCCAGCTCCTCGCCCTCCCCGTCGACCTCCATGTCGAAGTCGGGCAGGAGCTCGGCGAGCAGGTCGGGCTCGTGCACCGCACCCTCGTACACCTCCCGCCCCTGCCCGATCAGCCAGCAGCGGAAGAAGCCGAAGGCGTCGTCGCTGGCCCCGTCGAGCAGGATCCACGCCGCGCCCCACAGATCCCAGGTGTAGGCACGGTTGTAGCGGGCCTCGAAGTGACGGGCGAAGTCCAGGACCGACTCCGGGTCGAGCTGGAGGAGTCGTTCGACCAGCACGTCGGCCTGCTCCTCGGGGTCGCCCTCGGCGGCCTCGCGGGCGGTGTCCACCAGCTCCCAGAACTCCGTCTCGTCCATCACGGCACCAGCATCGGGCCTCCACCCGGCCCGCGCACCCGGGGACGTGCAGATCGTTATGCGCGCACATGCCGAAGGAAAGCCCGACAGTAGGTGTCCGCTTTCGGCGAGATGCTCGTCGCATGGAGAACACAGAGCCACTCGAAGGAAAGATTGCCCTGGTCGCGGGCGCCACGCGCGGTGCCGGGCGGGCCATGGCGGTGGAGCTGGGACGCGCCGGAGCCACGGTGTACGCGACGGGACGGACGACCCGCGACCACATGAGCGAGGTCGGCCGGTCCACCGAGACCATCGAGGAGACCGCCGAACTGGTCGACGCGGCCGCCGGAACCAAAGGCCGGGGCATCGCCGTGCCGACGGACCACCTGGAACCGGACCAGGTGCGGGCCCTCGTTGAGCGCATCGACCGGGAACAGGGCCGCCTCGACATCCTCGTCAACGACCTCTGGGGCGGCGACGTCCACCTCGACATGGGGGCGAGCGAGCAGCCGAACATGTGGGAGATGGATCTGGCCAAGGGGCTGCGGGTCCTGCGCCTCGGCATCGAGTCGCACATCGTCACCAGCCACTGCGCGCTGCCGCTGCTGGTCCGCAACCCCGGCGGCCTGCTCGTCGAAGTCACCGACGGCACCGAGGAGTTCAACCGCCAGTACCGCAAACCGTTCTTCTACGACCTCGCCAAGACGACCCCGATCCGTATGACGCACGACCTTGGAGAGGAGCTGAAGGAGTACGGCTGTACGGCCGTCTGCCTCACACCGGGCTGGCTGCGCTCCGAGGCGATGCTCGACAGCGCCTTCCATGTCACCGAGGAGAACTGGCAGGACGCCTGCGAGCAGGCCCCGCACTTCGCCATCTCCGAGTCGCCCACCTACATCGGTCGGGCCCTGGCCGCTCTCGCCGCCGACCCCGACGTGGCGCGCTGGAACGGGCAGTCGCTCTCCAGCGGCGGACTCGCCCAGGAGTACGGCTTCACGGACGTCGACGGCTCGGCCCCCGACGCCTGGCGCTACCTCACGGAGGTCGATCAGTCGAGCGGGTCCGCGGACGTCACGGGCTATCGGTGACCCGCGTGTAGTACCCCGCCGTCCGGGCCGCGGCCTGCGCGAACCGCTCCCGCAGCGCGGACGGCTCCAGGACCTCCACCTCGGGTCCCAGGGAGAGGAGCTGGGTGTACGCCACGTCGTGCGACTCGACCGGCAGCGTGAGCGTCACCCGGCCCTCGTCGTCGGGCGGCCCGGCAGCGGCCAGCGCCTCCTGCGCGGAGACCGGATCGACGGCGTACTTCAGCTGCCGCGTCCCCGCCTCCGACAGCCGTATCACCACCGTCGCCCGCAGGATCGAGCGCGCGAACTGCGCCGCCCGCTCCTCCCAGAAACCCGGCAGGTCGAAGCCCTCGTCGCGGACGAAGCGCTCGTCCCCGGACTCCACCGCCGTGAACCGGTCGATGCGGTAGACGCGGAAGGAGCTGGGGTCGGGGACCCGGGCGCACACGTACCAGAGGCCCGCCTTGAGCACGAGGCCGTACGGCTCCAGCTCCCGCTCCACAGCGGTCTCCTGACGCCGGTAGCGGGCGGTGATCCGGCGGTCGTCCCACACCGCTTCCGCGACCGCGGGCAGCAGCTCGGGCGTCTTCGGCTCGGCGAACCACGCGGGCGCGTCCAGATGGAAGCGCTGCGCCGCCGTGTGCGAGGCGTCCCGCAGGGAGGGGAGCAGGGCGGCCGACACCTTGAGCCGGGCCGCCGAGGCGGCGTCCTCCAGTCCCATCTCCCGCAGCGCCCCCGGCACCCCGGACAGGAACAGCGCCTCGGCCTCGCTGCGGGCGAGGCCGGTGAGACGGGTGCGGTAGCCGCCGATGAGCCGGTAGCCGCCGGTCCGGCCCCGGTCCGCGTACACCGGGACGCCGGCCTCCGACAGGGCCTGCGCGTCCCGGGTGACCGTCCGCTCGGACACCTCCAGCTCGCGGGCGAGTTCGGCGGCGGTCATGGAGGGACGGGACTGGAGCAGCAGCACCATCTTGATGAGCCGGGCAGCACGCATGGGGACATGATGCCCGGGGGCGACGGGATGGGTTTCGCCCCCGCCGCCCCTACCCGTCCCATCCCGTCCCTGGGGGCTGCGCCCCCAGACCCCCGCTGATCGGCCTTGCGGCCTCGTCCTCAAACGCCGGACGGGCTGAAAATCAGCCCGTCCGGCTTTGAGGAGCGGGGATCCAGGGGGCGGAGCCCCCTGGCCTCACAGGCCGTACCGCTCGCGCGCCTCCTTCACCGCCGACGCCTGGGCCTCGCCGCGGCGGGCGAGTTGGGCCAGGGCCGCGACGACGACCGACTCGGCGTCGACACCGAAGTGGCGGCGGGCCGCCTCACGGGTGTCGGAGAGACCGAAGCCGTCCGCGCCCAGCGAGGAGTAGTCCTGCTCCACCCACTGCGCGATCTGGTCCGGGACCTGACGCATGTAGTCCGAGACCGCGAGCACCGGGCCCTCGGCGCCGTGCAGCACCTGCCGGACGTACGGCACGCGCTCCTCGCCGCGCAGCAGCGCCGCGTCCGCCTCCAGCGCGTCACGCCGCAGCTCGGTCCAGGACGTCGCGGACCACACGTCGGCGGCCACGCCCCACTCCTCGGCGAGCAGCTTCTGCGCCTGGAGGGTCCAGTGGATCGCCGTGCCGGAGGCCAGCAGCTGGATGCGCGGTGCGTTGGCGGCCTGAACGTCGAGCCCCGCCGACTCCGCCGTGTTGAAGCGGTACAGGCCCTTGACGATGCCCTCGTCGACGCCGGGCGCGGCGGGCTTCGCGGGCTGCGGCATCGGCTCGTTGTAGACGGTGAGGTAGTAGAAGACATTCGGGTCCTCGCCCGGCGCGGCCTCGCCGTACATCCGGCGCAGACCGTCCCGCACGATCGCCGCCACCTCGTAGGCGAACGCCGGGTCGTACGTCAGCGCCGCCGGGTTGGTCGCGGCGATGACGGGGGAGTGGCCGTCGGCGTGCTGCAGGCCCTCGCCCGTCAGCGTCGTACGGCCGGCCGTGGCGCCGACCAGGAAACCGCGGCCGAGCTGGTCGCCGAGCTGCCACATCTGGTCGGCCGTGCGCTGCCAGCCGAACATCGAGTAGAAGATGTAGAAGGGGATCATGGCCTCGCCGTGCGTCGCGTACGACGTGGACGCGGCGATGAAGTCCGCCATCGAACCGGCCTCGGTGATCCCCTCGTTGAGGATCTGGCCGTCCTGGGCCTCCTTGTAGTACATCAGCTGGTCGCGGTCGACCGGCTCGTACGTCTGGCCCTTGGGCGAGTAGATGCCGAGCGACGGGAAGAGCGACTCCATGCCGAAGGTGCGCGCCTCGTCGGGGACGATCGGCACCCAGCGCCTGCCGGTCTGCTTGTCGCGGACCAGGTCCTTGACCAGACGGACGAAGGCCATGGTCGTCGCCACGCTCTGCGAGCCGGAGCCCTTGTCGAACGAGGCGAACGCCTTCTCGGCGGGCGCGGGCAGCGGCGCGAGCGCGTGCGTGCGGCGGGCCGGGGCCGGGCCGCCGAGGGCCGCG
>NZ_VBZC01000035.1:0-100551 GCF_005786655.1 Streptomyces montanus | reverse complement strand
TGCCGGTGCGTCCGCCCGTCGCCGCGGGGGCATACGACCGTGGCCTGGTAAGTCGGTAGGGGTTTCCTGAGACAGGCTGTAAGCGACGGCCGATGACGCACCGGCACACGCCCCCTCCTGTGCGTGGGCGGCTGCGGGAGTGTGGGGGTGCGCCCCTTCAGGGGGTCGCTGGGTGACTGAGGGCGAGTGGGACGCGCCCTTTAGGGGCGCGGGGAACTGCGCGACCAGCCAGGACCGGCCTGCAGCCGAAATGCGAACCGGGGGCCTGGGGGCGCAGCCCCCAGCCCCAGGGGCGCGGGGAACTGCGCGACCAGCCACGACCGGCCCGCAGCCGAAAGACGACCCCCGGGGGCCTGGGGGGCGGAGCCCCCTGTTTCGGGAAGGGGTGGGGTGGGGGAAAGGAACCCCCCGGCCCAGCAGACGCGCAGCCCAGCGCACCGACCTGACCCGCTTGGCGGAGCCGTTACGCTGGGGGTGTGGCAGTTGTCGATGTATCCGAAGAGCTCAAGTCCCTCTCCTCGACCATGGAGTCGATCGAGGCCGTCCTGGACCTCGACAAGCTGAGGGCAGATATCGCCGTGCTCGAGGAGCAGGCGGCAGCGCCGTCCCTGTGGGACGACCCCGAAGCAGCACAGAAGATCACCAGCAAACTGAGCCACCTCCAGGCGGAGGTCCGCAAGGCCGAGGCCCTGCGCGGCCGGATCGACGATCTCGGCGTGCTCTTCGAGATGGCCGAGGAGGAGGACGACCCGGACACCCGCGCCGAGGCGGAGACCGAGCTCGCCGCCGTCAGGAAGGCGCTGGACGAGATGGAGGTCCGGACGCTGCTCTCGGGGGAGTACGACTCCCGTGAGGCGGTCGTCAACATCCGCGCCGAGGCCGGCGGCGTCGACGCCGCGGACTTCGCCGAGAAGCTCCAGCGCATGTACCTGCGCTGGGCCGAACAGCACGGCTACAAGACCGAGGTCTACGAAACCTCGTACGCGGAAGAGGCCGGCATCAAGTCGACCACCTTCGCCGTCCAGGTTCCGTACGCATACGGGACGTTGTCGGTGGAACAGGGCACGCATCGGCTCGTGCGTATTTCGCCCTTCGACAACCAGGGGCGTCGGCAGACCTCCTTCGCGGGCGTGGAAGTACTGCCCGTCGTCGAGCAGACCGACCACATCGAGATCGACGAGTCCGAACTGCGCGTCGATGTGTACCGGTCCTCCGGACCCGGCGGCCAGGGCGTCAACACCACCGACTCCGCCGTGCGGTTGACCCACATCCCCACCGGAATCGTGGTGTCCTGTCAGAACGAGCGGTCGCAGATTCAGAACAAGGCCACCGCCATGAACGTTCTGCAGGCGAAGCTGCTGGAGCGGCGCCGGCAGGAGGAGCAGGCCAAGATGGACGCCCTCAAGGGCGACGGCGGCAACTCCTGGGGCAACCAGATGCGTTCGTACGTCCTGCACCCGTACCAGATGGTCAAGGACCTGCGCACCGAGCACGAAGTCGGTAACCCGGAGTCAGTGTTCAACGGCGAGATCGACGGTTTCCTGGAGGCCGGAATTCGCTGGCGCAAGCAGCAGGAGAAGTAGGCGCACAAAGAAGGAAGAAAAAGCGACTTTCGCAGGCGTCGCTTTGTCGACAGGGCAACTGTCCTCCACCGGAGGGCAGTTGCCCTTTGTGTAGCCGGATGTCTGGGTTTTACGTCACACTCACATGTCGTCCCTACGGTCAAATGGCCTTGATCAGGACATCGCGGTCGCAACGACCTTGACGTTGCTTTGAAAAGTGGGAAGGGTAACGAGCGGCATGCGTATCTCTGGGGCGCATGTGAACCGGGGGGCTTTTCAAAGTCGCTCCGACGCCGCGGCCCCGGGCGCTGCTCCACTCACGATTAGCTACTGGGGGTAGCAAGCAGATGACCAAGAAGACGCGGATCCGTGTCGCGCGGATAGCCGCCGGTACGGTGATCGCCGCCGGTGCTTCGCTGACCGCCGCGGGTGCCGCTTCGGCTCTCGACGTCGGTGTCGAGGTGGGCGGTCTGAGCGTCGGCGCCAGCGCCGACGAGAACGGTGTCGGCGTCGGCGTCGGTCTCGACCCGACGGACGAGCCGACGGAGGAGCCGACGGACATCCCGACGGACATTCCGACGGAGGAGCCCACGGACGAGCCCACCGCGGAGCCGACCGAGCCCACGGAGGAGCCCACCGAGGAGCCGACTGAGGAGCCGACCGACGAGCCGACCGACCCGGGTAACGGCAATGGCGGTGGCAACAACGGCGGTGGCAACGGTGGCGGCAACGACACCGACCCCGACGGCGGCTCCAAGCCCGTCGAGCAGGGTGAGGGCAAGGAGAGCCTGACCGACACCGGCTCGGAGCAGCAGGCCTCCAACCCCTCCGCCCAGGGCACCGGCGACGGCGAGCTCGCCGAGACGGGTGCCGCCGAGACCACGTTCCTGGTCATCGGCGCGGCCACGATGATCGCCGGCGGTGTCGGTTTCCGTCTGCTGCCCCGCCTCATGAACGGCCGCGGCGCCGCTGCGTGACGGATGTCATAGCCGTCGCCGTGCGTTAGGCGGTAGTGCGTACGCGAGAAGGGCCCGGAGCTGAGTGCTCCGGGCCCTTTCCGTTGGCTTCTCGTTCGAGTTGCGTCATCTCATGACGTCGTTCTCGTCACGCTTCGTCGTCATGGGTTACGCGACGCTTCGTTGTCATGAATCACGCGCACCTCGTGGACGGGTGTCGGCACACGTCCGCCCCCGGGTCCCGCACCGCCCTGTACGCCGCCCTCGCCCGTCCTACGCGGTCTGGTGCGCCAGCAGGGCCACCGCCGCGATCAGCACGGCCAGCAGCGCGATCAGCGCCATGGGCGTCAGGCCCGCGAAGGGGCTCTCCTGCTGCAGTCGCTCCCTGTTCGCGCGGCAGACCGGGCAGCGGCCTTCGTTCACGGGCGCGGCACAGTTCGCGCACACCAACCGGTCGTACGTCATGCGCTCGCCCTCCTTGCGCCGGAATTCACGTACACAACGCTCCCAGGAACGCGAACGTTCCCCCTCCACTGTGCCAGGTTCCACGGATTTCGGCGCGGCTCGCCTTATCCTGCCCGGTCGTGACGCGTTCGAGCCCTTCCGTTAGGTGACAAAACGCGCAAGCCTCGCGCAACGACGGCTGTCGACTGCGCTCCCGTGCCGGGTTCGCGTATGGTCACGCTCACCTACCCCCGGCGACCCGTGGTGCATCCGTGATCCGATTCGACAACGTCTCCAAGGTCTACCCCAAGCAGACCCGCCCAGCCCTCAGGGATGTCTCCCTCGAGGTCGAGAAGGGCGAGTTCGTGTTCCTGGTGGGGTCCTCCGGCTCCGGAAAGTCCACCTTCCTGCGGCTGATCCTCCGCGAGGAGCGGGCCAGCCACGGCCAGGTGCACGTCCTGGGCAAGGACCTCGCGCGCCTCTCCAACTGGAAGGTGCCGCAGATGCGCCGGCAGCTGGGGACGGTGTTCCAGGACTTCCGGCTGCTGCCGAACAAGACGGTCGGCGAGAACGTCGCCTTCGCGCAGGAGGTCATCGGCAAATCGCGCGGCGAGATCCGCAAGTCCGTGCCCCAGGTGCTCGACCTCGTCGGGCTCGGCGGCAAGGACGACCGGATGCCGGGCGAGCTCTCCGGTGGTGAGCAGCAGCGCGTGGCCATCGCCCGTGCCTTCGTCAACCGGCCCAAGCTTCTGATCGCCGACGAGCCGACCGGAAACCTCGACCCGCAGACGTCCGTCGGCATCATGAAGCTGCTCGACCGCATCAACCGGACGGGCACGACCGTCCTGATGGCGACCCACGACCAGAACATCGTGGACCAGATGCGCAAGCGAGTCATCGAGCTGGAGACGGGCCGTCTCGTCCGCGACCAGGCGCGCGGCGTCTACGGCTACCAGCACTGACCGCCATCTCCCCCCAGCTCTCGACCCCGCTCGAGCGGAAGGGACCCTCATGCAGATGTCCCATCGAAAGGCCTGAGTAGACGCCATGCGTGCCCAGTTCGTCCTGTCGGAGATCGGCGTCGGTCTCCGCCGCAATCTGACGATGACCTTCGCGGTCATCGTCTCCGTCGCCCTCTCCCTCGCCCTGTTCGGCGGCTCGCTCCTCATGAGCGATCAGGTGAACACGATGAAGGGCTACTGGTACGACAAGGTCAACGTCTCGATCTTCCTCTGCAACAAGAGCGACGCGGAGTCCGACCCCAACTGCGCCAAGGGGGCGGTCACCACCGAGCAGAAGAAGCAGATCGAGAGCGATCTGGGCAAGATGTCGGTCGTCGAGAACGTCGCGCACGAGTCGGCCGACGAGGCGTACAAGCACTACAAGGAGCAGTTCGGCGACTCCCCGCTGGCCAGCTCGCTCACCCCGGACCAGATGCAGGAGTCCTTCCGCGTCAAGCTGAAGGACCCGGAGAAGTACCAGGTCATCGCGACCGCCTTCGACGGCCGTGACGGCGTTCAGTCCGTGCAGGACCAGAAGGGCATCCTGGACAACCTCTTCGGGCTGCTCAACGGCATGAACTGGGCGGCCCGCGCGGTGATGGCGATGATGCTCGTCGTCGCGCTGATGCTGATCGTCAACACGGTGCGCGTCTCCGCGTTCAGCCGTCGCCGTGAGACCGGCATCATGCGGCTCGTGGGCGCCTCCGGCTTCTACATCCAGGCGCCGTTCATCATGGAGGCCGCTGTCGCGGGACTCATCGGCGGTGGTGTGGCCTGCGGCTTCCTGCTCGTCGCCCGCTACTTCATCATCGACAACGGCCTCGCCCTGTCCGAGAAGCTGAATCTGATCAACTTCATCGGCTGGGACGCGGTCCTGGCGAAGCTGCCGCTCATCCTCGCCACGAGTCTGGTGATGCCCGCGCTTGCCGCGTTCTTCGCGTTGCGCAAGTACCTGAAGGTGTGACGCACGCCAAGAGGGTCGTCCTGCCAACCAGCGGTACGACCCCTTGCGTTGTCCTAGACTCACCGGCATGTCAGGTCGAGACCTGTTCTGTCCGCCCCGCCGCGTTCGCCGCGGGGCCGCCCTGACGTTGGTCGTCGCGAGTGTTCTCGCCACCGGCGCCGCGACCGGCTATCTCGACGGCTCCGACCGGAAGTCTCCTTCCCCGTCCGACCGTTCGACAATCGCCGGACACCACGAGGACGTCTCCGACGCCGCCGCCGAGGCGATGGCCGACGGCAAGTCGCCCGTGGAGGCGGCCGAGCGCGCCGTCAGCCGCAGCGGCGACCGCTGGGGCGCGGTGTACTCACCGGGGGAGTACGAGGAGTTCGAGGAAGCCCTCGACGGCCAGTACACGGGCGTCGGCCTGTGGGCCCGGCGCGAGCGCGACGGACGTATCGAAGTGACCCGGGTACGGTCCGGCTCGCCCGCGGCCGAGGCCGGGATCCGCAAGGGCGACCGGCTGCGCAGCGTCGACGGCAAGAGTGTCGACGGCCGCCCGGTGACGGAGGTCGTCTCGTTACTGCGCGGCGACGCCACCGACGCGCCCGCCGGCACGGCCGTCTCCGTGGGCCTGGAACGCGGCACGCGCGTGTGGAACGAGACTTTGCGCCGGGCGAAACTGTCCACGGACTCCGTGACGGTGCGCGAGCTCGCCGGCGGCGTCACCGTGATCAAGGCCGCCGCCTTCACCAAGGGCTCCGGCGAACTCGTACGGTCCGCCGTGGCCGATGCCGCCGCGGGCGCCCGGATCGTCCTCGACCTGCGGGGCAACCCCGGCGGCCTGGTCACCGAGGCCGTGACCGCCGCCTCCGCCTTCCTCGACGGCGGCCTCGTGGCGACGTACGACGTACGGGGCGAGCAGCGCGCCCTGCACGCCGAGCCGGGCGGCGACACCTCCAGGCCCCTGGTCGTGCTCGTCGACAGCGGCACGATGAGCGCGGCCGAGCTCCTCACCGGCGCCCTGCAGGACCGCGGCCGCGCGGTCGTGGTGGGCACCAGGACCTTCGGCAAGGGCTCGGTCCAGATGCCGAGGCGGCTGCCCGACGGCTCTGTCGCCGAGCTGACCGTCGGCCACTACCGCACCCCCTCCGGGCGCAAGGTCGACGGCAGGGGCATCGCCCCCGACCTCGAGGTCGAGGAGAGCGCCCTGAAGCGGGCCGAGGCGGTATTGAGTGGCCTCGGGGGCCCCTCGTAGTGCGAAAATGGCCACACTATGGCTAAGGAAAAAGGGCGCAAGCTGATCGCGCAGAACAAGAAGGCGCGGCACGACTACCACATCCTCGACACCTACGAGGCCGGTCTGGTGCTCATGGGGACCGAGGTGAAGTCCCTGCGCCAGGGACGGGCGTCGCTGGTCGACGGGTTCATCGCGCTGGAGGGGCACGAGGCGTGGCTGTACAACGTGCACGTGCCGGAGTACAGCCAGGGGACGTGGACCAACCACAGTGCCCGACGCAAGCGCAAGCTCCTCATGCACCGTGAGGAGATCGACAAGCTGGAGTCGAAGTCCCAGGAGACGGGGCACACCATCGTGCCCCTCGCCCTGTACTTCAAGGACGGCCGGGCCAAGATCGAGATCGCGCTGGCGAAGGGCAAGAAGGAGTACGACAAGCGGCAGACCCTCCGCGAGAAGCAGGACCGGCGGGAGACGGACCGTGCCGTGGCGGCGGTACGGCGGCGGCAGCGGGCGTAGATCCGGGACGCGGGCGCAGCCCCCGGGCACCCCGGAGGGTTCGGGCGCCCCGACGCCCCGGGAATACGCTGGCACCTGCCCTCGTTGGTCACGTACGATGGGCCCTGCACCCCACAGCGGGTGCGGTAATTTGAAAAATCAACATGGGGATGATCGGTTTCGACAGCGGCTGTCGAAGCAGGGGAAGCGTGTCGAGGAAGCGGCCATGATCTCGTAAACCACAGGCCGAAACAAATAATCGCCAATTCTAAGAGCGATTCTCCCCAGGCTTTCGCCCTCGCTGCCTGATTAAGTAGCGAAGCGAAGCCTCTCTGATGGGAGTGTCAGCCCGGGAGTGTTCCCGACCCGGATCCTGGCATCAGCTAGGGGACTAAACCTCTGAGCCCGGTCACGGGGCGCAGAGGGAAATCAAACAGTGACTGAGCCCGTCGGCGACTTGTTCGCGTGATCGCCGGGGCCGAGAAAAGCGCAGCGAACTGCACACGGAGAAGCCCTCCTTCCGCACCGTTGGACGCGGGTTCGATTCCCGCCATCTCCACAATCCTCATGTGAGGCGAAGGCCCGGTGGTCATGACGACCACCGGGCCTTCGTCGTTTCTCCGTCGCTCACCGGCGGATGCGGCCGCCGCTCACCTCAGCGAGAACGTGGACAGGCGGATGCCGTCGCTCACCACCAGGTACACGTCCTGACGGCCCTTGGCGGCGCTCGACAGCGAGGCGGTCACGGTCTCGTACGTGTACGGCGACCCGGTGCCGTCGACCTGAGCCGTGCCCACCAGCGTGCCCGTCGGCGATCCGAGCCGGATCTCGACCTTCCCGGCCGCTCCCGCCACCCGCGCGCCGAACTTCGAAACACCCCCACCGAGATGAGAATCGGCGAACTTCAGCCAGGCCCCGTCCCCCGCAGCCCCCACCGCGGTGCCCCGCGCCTTCGACTCGTCCACGAGCCGCACGCCCGCGTAGTCGTCGAAGTTCTCGGCCCGGGTGACCCGCGAAAGATCCCGCGCGGGAATGGTCTCCCCACGCACCTGAAGCGACGTACGAGACCGGATGTCCTCGGACGACGCGCCCACGAGAACGTCGTACGTGCCGCTCTCCACCACCCACTTCGACCGCGTGACATCCCAGTGCGCGAGATCCCCGGTCTTCAGCGGCAGCTTCACCGTCCTCGTCTGCCCCGGCTTCAGCGACACCCGCTCAAAGGCCTCCAGCCGCTTCAGCGGCTGCTTGTCGCGCGAGACGCGCTGATGGGTGTAGAGCTGCACGACCTCGTCACCGGCCCGCCGGCCCGTGTTGGTCACGGCGACCTCGTAACCGCCGTCGACGCGCCTCGGCTTCCCGTAGCGGAAGGAGGTGTACGAGAGCCCGTAGCCGAACTCGTACAGCGGGTCGCCCTTGAAGTACTGGTACGTACGGTCGTACTTGATGGTGTCGTACTCGAGGATCGACGGCAGGTCGGACTCGGACGCGTACCAGGTCTGGGTGAGCCGTCCGGCCGGGTTCACGTCGCCGAAGAGGACGTCGGCGAGGGCGTTGCCGGTCTCCTGGCCCGCGTGGGTGGTCCACAGCAGGGCCGGGACCTCCTTCCGCAGGTCGCCCAGGGTGGTCGGATAGCTGTTCTCGACGACTACGACGGTGTTCGGGTTGGCCGCGCGCACCGCCTTGACCAGGGCCTCCTGCGAGGGGGCCAGGCCCATGTCCGTACGGTCGTTGTTCTCGCGCCCGTTGATGGCGGGCATCGAACCGACCACGACCACGGCCGTGTCCTTGCCCTTCACCGCGGCCACGGCCTCGTCGGCGCCGCTGCGGACGACGTCCTTCGTGTAGTGCGCGGCATCCGTCTTGGCGACCAGGCCGAGCGTGCCGTCGTCACCGGTCGGGCCGAGGTAGACCGGGTTCGACCACCAGGGCTCCTTGGTCTCGTAGCCCGCGTAGCGCAGCAGGTACGTGCCGTCGTCCTGCCGCTCGGGCGCGAACTGCTGCTGGACGAACCAGCCACCCGGCTGGGCCTGGTCGTTGACGAAGTTCGACCAGTTGTAGCCGACGTACTTGCCGTTGGCGGCGGACCTCAGCGTGACGAGGCCGGCACCCCAGTCGAAGAGGTCGAACTGTCCGGCCGTACCCGCGGATCCGGCGCTCTCCTTCAGCGCCTCGCCGTCGGCGTCCGACCCCGCCGTCACGTACTTCCCCGTGTCCACGTTCTTCAGCGTGATCCGGTCCACGCCCTCGCTGCTCGCCACCGGCGTGCCGAGTTTCGCGGCGATGCCCTCCTTCGGCGTGACCGCGTACGGCAGGGTGCCCGAGTACCAGTCCGTGTAGAGGGTGTCGGCGAGCGGGCCGACGACGGCGACGTTCTTGCCGGAAGAGGCCTTCAGGGGAAGGGCGTTGTCGTTCTTCAGCAGCACGGCCGCGTCGGCCGCCGCCTTGCGCGCCAGCTTCTGGTGCGCCGGGCTGTTGACCACGGACTTGTCGATGGAGCCGTACTTCCCGCCGCCCGGGTCGAATTCACCGAGCCGGACGCGGATGCTCAGGATGTGCCGGACCGCCGTGTCGACGTCGGACTCCTTCAACAGCCCCGTGGACAGGGCCGACGTGACCGCACTCGTCGTGGGCGCGGAGTTCGCGTCGTCCGTGGTGAAGCTGTCGATGCCCGCCTTCAGCGCGGCGGCGTTCCCCTCGGCCAGCGTGCCGAAGTACTTCTGGCTGCCGGTGGAGACCAGGTTGTTGGGCGCGTAGGCGTCGGTGACGTTCAGGAGGTCGTGGTCCGACCAGGTGCGCACCTCGTCGTTCAGCGCCGGATTGACCGTGGCGGGGCGGCCGTTGACGAGGTTGTACGAGGACATCACGCCGGTGGCCGCGTCGGCCTCGATCGCGGGCTTGAAGGCCTGCTCCTCGTACTCCTTGAGGACGCGCGGGCGCAGGTCGGACGACGTGCTCGTGCGGTCGGCCTCGTTGTTGTTGGCGAGGTAGTGCTTCAGCGTCGGGGCCGTCTTGAGGTGGTCGGGGTCGCCGCCGGTCAGGCCGGTGCCGTACGCGGTGGCCATCACGCCCGTCAGATACGGGTCCTCGGAGTAGCCCTCCTCGTTGCGCCCCCAGCGCGGGTCGCGCAGCGGATTCACCACGGGCGCCCAGAGGTTGAGGCCCCAGCCGGCCGGCCGCTCCTGCTGGAAGCCTCGTGTCTCGTCGCCGACCGCCGAGCCGACGCGCTTGATCAGTGACGGATCCCAGGTCGAGGCGAGCCCCAGTGCCTGCGGGAAGACGGTGGCCTCGCCGAGCCAGGCGACCCCGTGCAGGGCCTCGGTGCCGGTCTTGAACGACTTGACGCCGAGGCGCGGGATCGCGGGCTGGTGCTGGTGGAGCAGGGAGATCTTCTCGTCGAGGGTGAGCCGGGCGAGGAGGTCGTCCACGCGCCGGTCGACGGAGAGCTTCGGATCGCGGAAGGCGTACGCGGGGTCGTCCGCCGCGGCCGTCCCGGTGGCCGTGACGCCTAGTCCCGCGACGAGCGCCAGCGTCAGGACGGGCACGGCCCGTCTGACGATGGTTCCGTGTCTTCTCTTGCCTTTCATGACACCGCTCCTTCGACTTAGCGCTCGCTGGCAGTGGGGTCCGGAAGCTGCGGGCTGTTTGTGGCTGGTCGCGCAGTTCCCCGCGCCCCTTACGGGGCGCGGCTTTCGTGGGTCAGGGCCGCGGTGCCGTACTGGACCGCACGGTCAGCCGCGGCGGCAGCAGCGTCGCCTCCGGCGCGGTCGCGCCGCCCAGCTTCTTCATCAGCAGCTCCACGGCTCCGGCGCCCACCTCGGCGGACGGTATGGCGACCGAGGTGACGGGCACGCGGGTGCCGTCGGCCAGCTCGTCCGGGCAGATCGCGGTGACGGACAGATCGCCGGGCACGCGCAGACCGAGCTGCTCGAAGGCGTCGATGAGGGGTTCCACGATCGGCTCGTTGTGGACGACGACACCGGTCAGCGCCGGGTGTTCCCGCAGGAGTTGTTCGGCGACCTGCCGGGCCGCCCCGGGCACCGCCTCGCACGGGTGCACCGACGAGGACAGCCCGTGCCGGTCGGCCGCCGCGGTGAAGCCCCGCACGACGCGCTGGGCGAAGCCCGTCTCCCGTACGTACACCTCCGGAGGCGAACCCACGAGCGCGATCACCCGGTGCCCGAGGCCCGCCAGATGCTCGACGCACGCCTCGCCCGCCGCCTGGAAGTCCAGGTCGATGCAGGTGAGCCCCTTGGGCTCGGACGGGAACCCGATCAGCACCGACGGCCGGTCGAGGGCGCGCAGCAACGGCAGCCGCCGGTCGTGGAGCTGGACGTCCATCACGATCAGCGCGTCCACGAGCGCGGTGTCCGCGACCCGCCGCAGCCCTTCCTCGCCCTCCTCCTGGGTGAGCAGCAGCACGTCGTGGTCGTGCCGGCGCGCGGTCGTCACCACGGACACCGCGAACTGCATCACCACCGGCACATGGATGCCCGCCCTCAACGGCACCACCAGCGCGAGCACATTGGAGCGACTGCTCGCCAGCGCCCGCGCGCCCGCGTGCGGCCGGTAGCCCAGTTCGCGGATGCTGGCCTCGATCCGCTGCCGGGTCTCCTCGGAGATCGGACGCTTGCCGCTCAGCGCGTACGAGACCGTGCTGGGGGACACCCCCGCGTGCCGTGCCACGTCGGTGATCTTCACCATGCTCCGTCCTGTTCCGGCTGATTCCGTTCCGGCTGGTTCCCCTCCAGTTCGTTCCGCTTCCGCTCCGGTGAGGCCAGTTCCAGGGACAGGAACCCGGTCCCGGCCTTCGCCCGCGCGGTCCGTCCGCCGGCGGACAGTCCCCAGGGCGCCGAGGGATCGCTCGACGAGGCCCGCAGCGTGTCGCCCTCGCGGACGACGGTGAAGGTCACGCCTCCCACCGGCACTGTGACCTGCGCGCCGCGCTCCAGGCCGTAGGCGTGCAGGGTGACCCCGTCCGCGTACGGATAGTCGGGCCGGTCCTCGACGGCGCCGACCGGAATCACCGCGCCCGGCCTGACCAGCAGGGGCACGCTCAGGAACCCGTGCCGCTCGCGCACCCAGCGCGGCCCGGTGACCGTCCGCCCGCTCAGGAAGTGGGTCCAGGTGCCCTCGGGGACGTAGTACGAGACGTCGCCCTCGTCGCTGAACACGGGCGCGACCAGCAGATCGGGCCCGAGCATGTACTGCCGCTCCAGATGCGTGCACCCGGGATCGTCCGGGAACTCCAGGACCATCGCCCGCATCATCGGCACGCCCTCGGCCTGCGCGGCGCGCGCGGCCTCGTACAGGTACGGCATGAGGCGCAGCTTCAGCCGCGTGAACAGCCGCAGCACATCCACGGCCTCCTCGTCGAACAGCCACGGGACCCGGTACGACGACGAGCCATGGAGCCGGCTGTGCGAGGACAGCAGCCCGAAGGCGATCCACCGCTTGAACAGCGCGGGCGGCGGCGTGCCCTCGAAGCCGCCGATGTCATGGCTCCAGTAGCCGAAGCCGGACAGCCCGAGCGACAGCCCGCCGCGCAGCGACTCGGCCATCGACTCGTACGTGGCCTCGCAGTCGCCGCCCCAGTGCACGGGGAACTGCTGGCTGCCCGCAGTCGCCGAGCGGGCGAAGACGACGGCCTCCTCCTCGCCCCGGTGCTTGCGCAGCACGTCGAAGACGGTGCGGTTGTACAGGTACGTGTAGTAGTTGTGCATGCGCTCCGGGTCGGCGCCGTTCGCGTACGCCACGTCGACCGGGACCCGTTCGCCGAAGTCGGTCTTGAAGCAGTCGACGCCCTGCGCGAGCAGTGCCTCCAGCTTCGAGGCGTACCACTGGCGGGCGGCCTCGCTCGTGAAGTCGACCAGCGCCATTCCCGGCTGCCACAGGTCCCACTGCCAGACGCTGCCGTCCGGCTTCTTCAGCAGATGCCCGAGCGCCCGCCCCTCCGCGAACAGCGGCGAGCGCTGCGCGATATATGGATTGATCCAGACGCAGATGTGCAGGTCGCGTTCCTTGAGCCGCTTGAGCATCCCTTCCGGATCGGGGAAGACCCGCGGGTCCCACTGGAAGTCGCACCAGTTGAACTCGCGCATCCAGAAGCAGTCGAAGTGGAAGACGGACAGCGGCAGTTCGCGCTCCTTCATGCCCTCGATGAACGACGTGACCGTGGCCTCGTCGTAGGAGGTGGTGAAGGAGGTCGACAGCCACAGTCCGAACGACCAGGCGGGCGGCAGCGCGGGCCGGCCGGTGAGCGCCGTGTACTTGCGCAGGATGTCCTTCGGAGTCGGGCCGTAGATGACGTAGTACGTCAGCTGCTGGCTCTCCACGCTGAACTGCACCCGCGACACGGTCTCCGAGCCGACCTCGAACGACACCCGGCCGGGGTGGTCGACGAAGACGCCGTAGCCGGCGTCGGTCAGATAGAACGGGACGTTCTTGTACGCCTGTTCCGTGGCCGTGCCGCCGTCGGCGTTCCACATGTCGACGACCTGGCCGTTCTTGACGAGCGGCCCGAAGCGCTCGCCCAGCCCGTAGATGTTCGTGCCCACCCCGAGGCCCAGCTGCTCCCGCAGATAGTGGCCGCCCTCGGCGACCCGCATGATGCCCATGCCCTTGCGGGCGCTGCTGGTGAGGGTGCGGCCGTCCGCGAGGAAGTCGACGTGCCAGGGGCCGCCGCGGGAGACCCTGACGGACAGGGCGCCCGAGGTGAGGGTCGCGTACTCGTCGTCGTACGAAGCCGTCGCCGCGACCTCTTCCTTGCTCACCTCGAACTCGGGGCCGCGCGGCTCCTCGCCCTCGAAGTGCGTGAACGTCACGCCGATGACGTCGGGCATCGGCGCGTGCGCGCTGATCGTCACGACCGGTCCCTTCAGCAGGTCGCCGCGGTGGCGGATGGGCTGGGTCGGCGCGTGGATCTCCAACGCGCCGTGCTCGGCGCTCACATCGAGGACCTCGACCGGATGGGCCGCGGTCACGCCGTCGCGCAGCAGCCAGTAGCCGTCACTGAACTTCACCGGCACACCCCTTATTTGACGGCACCCACGGCGATGCCGCGGGTGAGCGTCCGCTGGAAGACGAGGAAGAAGACGATTGCCGGAAGCACACCGAGCAGGGCGGCCGCGTTGGTCATCGTGGCGTCCATCAGACGCTGGCCCTGAAGGACGCCGAGCGCCACCGACACGGTCTGGTTGTCGTTGGAGATCAGCATGACCAGCGGGAGCAGGAACTCGTTCCAGGTCCAGATGAAGAAGAAGACCAGGAGCACGCCGATGGTGGGCCGGCTGACCGGGACCACGATCCGCCACAGCACCTGCCACTTGTTCGCCCCGTCGATGCGGGCCGCCTCGATGATCTCGCGGGGGAACTGCGCCAGGACGGCGGAGAGGAGGTAGGTGCCGAAGGCGGCCTGGATGACCGTGAAGACGATGATCACGCTGAGCCGGGTGTCGTACAGACCGGCTTCCTTGCTCAGGTAGTAGATCGGGTAGACCAGCGCCTCCTGCGGCAGCACGTTCGCCAGCACGAAGAAGGCGAGCACCCAGGTGCGTCCCTTGATGCGGCCGATGCCGATCGCGTACGCGTTGAGGACGGACAGGACGACGGCCAAGGCCGCCACCGCGCCGCTGACGAGGACCGAGTTGAGGAGCTTCTGGCCGAAGTCGACCCGCTCCCAGAAGTCCTTCAGCCCGTCCAGGTAGAGGCCGTCGGGGAGGCTGAGCGGGCCGTTCGCGGAGTACTCGGCGGGCGACTTGACCGCGTTCATCGTGACGATCAGGAACGGCAGGACCATGAAGAGGGCCGCGATGACCAGGGCCACGAGAGCCGGATAGCGGCGTACGGCTGTCGTCATGTCCGGAGTCCCTCCTCGGCGTCCTCGGCTCGGGTCTGGAGCCTGAGTCCGACCAGAGCCAGCAGCAGGATGATCGCGGTGAGCACCGTGGAGATCGCGGCGCCGTACCCCACCTGCGTCTTCTCGAAGAAGGTCGTGAAGGAGAAGTACGAGGGGACGTTCGTGGCGCCGCCCGGGCCGCCCTTGGTGAGCACGTACACGGCCCCGAAGACCTTGAGCGCGGCGATCGTGCACCAGGTGAGCACGACATGGATCTCCGGGCGGATCTGGGGGAGCGTGATGTGCCAGAAGCGGCGCCACCATCCCGCCCCGTCCAGCTCGGCGGCCTCGTACAGCTGCGGGTCGACGCGTTGCAGGCCCGCCATGAAGACGACGAGCGGGAAGCCGATCTGCACCCACACCATCACGCCCATGACGCTGTAGAGGGCGAAGTCCGGGTCGCCGAGCCAGTCCTGCTGCCAGGAGCCGAGCCCGACGGCCTGCAGCAGCTCGTTGAGCGAGCCGTTGTCCGGGGCGAGAATCCAGCTCCACACGATTCCCGCCACCGCGATCGGCAGCACCTGCGGGAGGTAGAAGCAGGCGCGCAGCACCGCGGCCGTCCTGCTGCCGAAGTGCTTGCCGACGAAGTCGAACAGAGCAGCGGCCAGCACGAGCCCGATGACGGTCGGTACGGCCGCCATGGCGACGACCATGAACAGGCTGTGCCGGAAGGACGCCCAGAACTCCGAGTCGTCGAGCAGCTCCCGGTAGTTGGCGAGCCCGGACCAGTCGGGGGCGCCCACGCCCTGCCAGTCGGTGAAGCTCACCCCGGTGTTCATCGCGAACGGCACGACGATCACCAGCAGGAAGGCGAGCACCCCGGGCAGCAGGAACAGGGCGTACGAGTCGCGGGTACGGGGGCGGCGCGGGCTGCCGTGGTGGTGCTTGCCGACCGCCCGCGCCTCCCGTTCGACGGTCACCGTCACTGCTTCGGCACACCCTTGTCGTACGCCTCCTGCAACGCGTCGAGGTACGCGTCCGGTTCGGTGCCGCCCGTGATCAGTTTCTGGGTCTCGGAGACGAGGACGTCGTAGAAGCCGGTGACGGGCCAGTCGGGATAGAAGGCCAGACCGTCCTTCTCCGCGAGGGCGTTGAAGTCGGCGATCAGCTCCTTGGCCTGCGGGTCGGTGATGGCGGCCGCATCGGCGGCCACCGGGACACCGCCCTTGTTGCCCAGCAGGTTCTGGATCTTCTTCGACATGGTGATGTCGATGAAGTCGTAGGCCAGGTCCTTGTTCTTCGCGCCCTTGGGGACCACCCAGAGGTTGCCGCCGGAGCCGAGCGTGAGGTTCGTGTCCGGCCAGAGGAAGGTGCCCCAGTCGAACTTGGCCTCCTCCTTGAAGCGGCCGTACCACCAGCTGCCGGAGAAGAGGATCGGCGCCTTGCCCTGGATGAAGGAGACCCCGGCGTCCTCGGCCTTCGTGCCGCTGGACTTCTTGTCGATGTACCCCTTCTTCACCCAGTCGGCGAAGGTCTCGGCGCCGTACGTCCAGGCCGTGTCGTGGAAGTCGTTCTTGCCCTTGTACAGCTCGTACTTGTCGACCCAGGCGCGATCGGCCTTCATCAGGGCGAGCTGGTACAGGTACTGGTGGGCGATGTACTCGGCGCCCGCGTTGGCGAGCGGGGTGACGCCCTTGTCGACGAACTTGTCCATGGCCGCGGTGAGTTCGTCGAACGTGGTGGGCTCGTCGACACCGTACTTCTTGAAGAGGTCCTTGTTGTAGAAGACCATCGTGTACTCGGCGTAGTTCGGCACGCCGAACCATTTGCCGGAGCCCATGACGCCGCCCGTGTCGTACTGGCTGGTCGTACGGACACCGGTGCTGAGCTTCTTGTCCCAGCCGCGCTTCGTCGCCTCCGCGGTAAGATCGGTGAGGAGGCCCTGCTGCGAGAGCTTGCCCGCCGTCGCGTTGCCCTTGTTGTACTCCATGATGTCGGGCGCGTCGGAGGAGTTCAGGACCATGGAGGCGGTCTTCTGGATCTGTTCGAAGCCCTTCTCCTCGAACTCCACCTTCACACCCGGGTGGGTCTTCTCGAACTCCTTGATGGCCGCGTTCCAGGCCACCCCCATCGCGCTGTTCGGTGCCTCGTAGTGCCACAGCCTCAACGTCTTGCCGTCGGAAGACCCACTGTCCGAGTCGCCGCAGGAGGCCAGCAGCAGGGCCCCGCTCAGAGCGGCGGCGGCTACCGCCACCACACGCCTTCGTGCCGTCAACATCCAGTGCCTCCAGGGGAGTCGGATGGCTCACTGTCCCGGTGAGTCGTGCTCGTCACGCTCGTAGTGGGGGGCATCACGCAGCGTTCATCGAATCGTTTCGATGCGTGATGTCGAAGCGCTTCGACGGGCGAAGGTATGTGGGGGCCGTGGGCACGTCAATGGGGTGAGCGGGAATTGCTGTCGGGGACCGGGATTTGCTGTCGGGGGACCCCGTCCCGTGTCCGGGCCATCTCGTGGACGCCAACCCGTCGAACCGGCTGGTCCGCCGCACTCCGGCTGGTCCGCGCCCTCAACCGGCCCTGCCCGTGGGGCTATTGTGGTTCGGACATGCGTACGGCCAGGGGGAGGCGGCGGACATGGCGACGGCGACCGTGAGCGTAGAGGCCCCGATCGTGGCGGGGACGCCGCTGTTCGGTTCGATGAGCGACCTCCTGAGGGATCCTCTCGCGACGTATCTGCGGGCGCGGAGCGCGTACGGCGACGTGGTGCGCTTCCGCGCCGGCCCGCCGGGCCTGCGGAGGGACATGTACGCGGTGTTCTCGGCCGACGGCGCCCAGCAGGTCCTGGCGACGCGGTCCGCGGACTTCCGCAAGGACAACGCCTTCTACGAGGTACTGCGGGAGACGATCGGCAACGGCCTGCTCACCAGCCAGGACGACGCCTACCTCCGCCAGCGCCGCCTCGTCCAGCCGCTGTTCACCCGCCGCCGCGTGGACGGCTACGCGGACCAGGTCACCCAGGAGGCGGTCGCCCTGGCCGACACCTGGCGAGGGCGCTCGGACGGAGCCGTCGAACTGGTCGGTGAGATGCACCGGTTCGCGCTCCGCATGGTCGGCCGGGTGTTGTTCGGGACGGACGTGGAGAAGGCGTTCGACGTGATCGAGCGGACGATGCCCCCGCTCCAGACGTACTCCCTGAAGCGGGGCCTCGCACCCGTCAAGCCGCCTCGCACCTGGCCCACACCCGCCAACCGCCGCGCCGACCGCAACCAGGCCGAACTGTTCGCGCTCTGCGACGGCATCATCGAGAGCCGCCGCGGCGGGCGGGGCACCGGCCCGCAGGACGGCACCGAAGACCTGGCCACCCTCCTCGTCCGGGCCGAGAACGCCGAGGACGGCAGCCTCGACGCCACCGAACTGCGCGAACAGGTACTGATCTTCCTGCTGGCCGGCCACGAGACCACCGCCACCGCGCTCGCCTTCGCCCTGCATCTCCTGGCCCGCCACCCCCAGCAGCAGCGGCGCGTACGGGAGGAGGTGGACCGCCTGCTCGGCGGTCCCGGCGGGCGGGCGCCCACGGCGGCGGACATGGGGGAGTTGCGGTATCTGACGATGGTGCTGAAGGAAGCGATGCGGCTGTATCCCTCAGCGCCCGTCATCGGCCGCCGCGCGGTCGCGGACGCGGAGATCGGCGGCGTCCACATACCGGCCGGCGCCGATGTCATCGTCAGCCCGTGGGTCACCCAACGCCACCCCGACTACTGGCCCGCCCCGGAGCGCTTCGACCCCGAGCGCTTCACCCCGGAGGCGGAGGCGGGCCGCCCGCGTTACGCCTGGTTCCCGTTCGGGGGCGGCCCGCGCGCCTGCATCGGGCAGCACCTGTCGATGCTGGAGTCGGTGCTGGGGCTCGCGGTGCTGCTCCAGACCTATGAGTTCGAGCCCGCGGACGAGGGAGAAGTGCCGCTCGGCGCGGCGATCACCTTGACGGCCAAGGGGCCCGTCCGCTGCCGGATCACACCCCGCTGAGGGAATTCAGCGGACTCAGCGGATCCCGCGGAACCGCGCCCCCGCCGCCAACGCCGCGATGCTCAGCAGCGCGACCGCGAGCAGGTAGTAGCTCGGCGAGACCTGCGAACCGGTCGCCGCGACCAGCGCCGCGGCGATCGTCGGAGTGAAGCCGCCGAAGACCGCGACTGTGGTGTTGTAACTGAAGGAGAGGCCGGTCGCACGGGCCCGGACCGGGAACGCGTCGGACATCACCGAAGGCAGCGCCCCGAAGTAGGCCGCCTTCAGCAGGCCGAGGATCGTCATGCACAGCAGGAGCGTCAGGAACGACGGCGCCCTGGTGAGCCATATGAACAACGGCACGGCGCTCGCGGCGATCAGCAGCGCGGCCGGCACCATGATCCTCAGCCGTCCGAACCGGTCCGCCAGCAGGCCCACCACCGGAGTCCCCAGTGTCAGGATCGCACCGGCGACGAACAGCGCCACGAACGACAGCGAGTCGTCGAGACCGAGCTCCTTGATCCCGAAGGTCGGCAGGTACTGGAGGACGAAGTTGAGCGCCGTGGACACGATGAGCACGCCGCCGGCGATCAGCAGGCCGCCCCAGTGGTCACGGAAGACGGTGCGGATCGGCGAGGCCTCTTTGCCGGATTCCGCCGCGCCCTCCGCCGCGCCCTCCGTCGCGGCCGTGATCGCCGGAGACTCGTCCACGTACCGGCGTACGAAGTAACCGACCGGACCGATCAACAGGCCGAACACGAAGGGCACCCGCCAGCCCCACGACGTCATCTGCTCCTCGGACAGCACCGCGGTCAGACCCGCCGCGAAACCCGCGGCCATCAGCGTCGAGAGCCCCTGACTCGCGAACTGGAAGCTGCCCAGGAAGCTCTTCCGCCGCTCGTTCCGCTCGACCAGGAACGACGTCGCCGCCCCGAACTCCCCGCCCGCCGCGAAGCCCTGGATGAGCCGCGCGAGGATGATGCCCATCGGCGCGACGATGCCGAGTGCGGCGTACCCCGGCATGAACGCCATCAACAGCGTGCCGACCACCATCAGCCGGATCGACAGCATCAGCGCCTTCTTGCGGCCGTGCCGGTCGGCGTACGCGCCGATCAGCAGGCCGCCGATCGGACGGATCAGATACGTGATGCCGAACACCGCGTAGGTCTGGACGAGTTGGATGCCTTGGTCGCCGGCGGGGAAGAACGTCTTGCCGATGTACGACGCCAGCAGCGCGTACAGCGCGAGGTCGAACCATTCGAGGGCGTTGCCGATGGTGGCGGCCGCGATCGCGCGACGGGCGGACGTCCGCGACGGCGCCGACTGTGTCTGCCGGCCTGCGACTTCGGTCATCGGGGGGCCTCCGTGTCCGTGGGGTTGCCGAGCGCGTGGAAGAGCGCGGCGGCGAGTACGACGCCCTCGCGGGCGATGGAGCCGAGGAGGTGCTCGTCGGGGGCGTGCTGAAGGCAGCCCGGGTACGAGTGCGGCAGCCACAGGGTCGGCAGGCCGAGGACGTCGGTGAAGACGAAGTTGGGGAGTGAGCCGCCGATGTTGGGGAGGACCGCGACCGGCCGCTCGGTGACCTGCTCCAGCGTCCGCCGGGCCCAGCCGACCCATGGGTCGTCGAGAGGCGTGCGGCTGGCCGCGAACCGTCCGAGGACGCTCACCTCGACCATGTCGTAACCGTGCCGGGCGAGGTGCCCGGTCAGCACCTCCTCGATGCCGTCGACGTCGGTGCCGACGACGTACCGCAGTTGCAGAACCGCCCGTGCCCGGCCGGGGATCGCGTTGACGGGGCGCTCGATGTCGGCGGCGCCGAGGGTCAGCACCTCCAGGGTGTTCCAGGCGTAGAGCCGCTCGGCGGCGGTCAGTTCGGGCGCGCCCCACCCCGGGTCCGGGGCAGGGTCGCCGGGGCTGCCCGCGACCGTGACCTCGGCCAGTGACGCGCGCACCGGGTCGGGCAGGTCCGGCGGCAGCAGCTCGGGGACCTGGATACGGCCGTGTCCGTCGACGAGGCTCCCGATCGCGCCGGCCAGGGTCGTCGCGGGATTGCGCAGGACCCCGCCCCAGTTGCCGGAGTGGTACGCGTCCGGGCGCAGGTCCACGTCGAGCTGGAGCTGGACGCCGCCGCGCGCGCCGAGGAACAGGGTCGGAGTCGTCGCGTCCAGGCGTGGGCCGTCGGAGGCGATCAGCACGTCCGCCCGCAACAACTCCTGGTGCGCGGCGGCGAATTCGGCCAGCCCGGGGGAACCGACCTCCTCGCCGGTCTCGAAGAGGAAGGTCAGGTTGAAGCCCAGCTTCTGCTGCTCGGCGATCAGCAGCCGCAGGGCCGCGATATTGACCAGGTGCTGCCCTTTGTTGTCGGCGCTGCCCCGGCCGTACCACCGGTCGCCGTCACCGGTCAGCGTCCACGGATCGCGTCCCTCGCTCCACCGCCCGGCATGACCGTCCACCACGTCTGCGTGGCCGTAGCACAGGACGGTCGGCAGGCCGGGGTCCTCGATGCGGCGGCCCACGAGAAAAGGGCCGCCGGAGGGGTTGTCGTACTCCGCCACCGAGCACCCGAGACCCTCCAGCGCGGGGGTCAGCACCTCGTCCAGGTATGCCTTGACGGCAACGTGACTTTCCGGCCGCGCGCTCTCGGTGGGGTACGAGACCATGGCGGCCAGCTCGGCGAAGAAGGCTCCGGAGTCGACGTACTCCTCGGCCTGATGGATCAGTTTCGCGGGAATCACGGGGACATTTCTCCTGAGGAACGCTGGGGACGGCGCGTACGGAGACATCGCCCGCCGGTCGGGCCGGCGCGCTGGACACCCGCCGGACACCGCGGGGCACTGCGTTGGCTCAGCAGCGTAGGGCGATTTTCGGTCGGCGACTATTGCCGTTTGTGGCGCCCTGCGTTCTACTTTCGGCAAACCGGTGCCGGCGTGGAGGTCCGATGCAACTCGTCCCGGTGAGCCTCGCGTACTTCCTCGAAGTCGCCCGGACCGGATCGGTGACCGAGGCCGCCCACACACTGAACGTCGCGCCGTCGGCGATCAGCAGACAGATCGCCAAACTCGAGTCCGGTATCGGTGTGCCCCTGTTCGTCCGGCACCCGCGCGGGATGACCGTGACGGATGCCGGGTCCCGGCTGGTGGCCCACGCCCGGCGCAGTGAGGCCGAATCGGCCGCGCTGGTCGACGAGTTGAGGACGGGGCGAGGGGCCGACGTCCGCAGCGTCACCGTCGCCTGCTCGGAGGGGTTCGGCCGTCGGTTCGTCCCGCACGCCATGGCGGCCTTCCGGCACGATCATCCCGACGTGGCCTTCCAGCTCGACGTCGTCCCCCGCCAGGAGGCGACCCGCCGCGTGGTCGAGGGCATCGCCGACGTCGCGGCCACCTACACGATGGGCCCCCAGCACGACGTGCGCGTGGAGAGTGCCGTCGTGATCCCGGTCGCCGCCATCGTCCCTCTCGGCCATGATCTGGCCGGCCGGGACCGGGTCACCCTGGCGGAACTCTGCTCCCACCCCCTGGCCCTCGCCTCGCCGGGCACCAGCCAACGGGAACTCTTCGACATCGGAGTCCAGTTGGAGGGGCTGGCGGTCCGCCCGGCGCTGGTCTGCGACGCCCTCGCCCCGCAGTACGAGTTCGTCCGCTCGGGCGGCGGCATCGCCCTGGTGGGCGACCTCGGCGACCTGGACCGGGACGGCCGCACGGAGGGCGTCACCCACGTCCACATCGACCACCCGGTCTTCCGCCAGCGCGAGGCCCAGATCCAGACGATGCCGGGCCGCCGGCTGTCCTGGGCGGCCACGCGGTTCACCGAGCTGCTGGTCTCGCTGCTGGGCTCGCCGTCGCGAGGGAGATCAGCAGAGCGACCGCGGCCGCGGTGACCGGGACGCCGTAACCGCCCGCGGCCGACCCGTGCTCCACGATCCACCCGCCGACGGCCGACCCGCACGCGATCCCGCCCAGCAGCCCCGTCACCGCCAGAGTCATCCCCTCGTTCAACCGGCCCTCGGGCGTGCGCCGTTGGACGAGTGTCATCCCGGTGACCATCGTCGGGGCCGTGGCCATCCCGGCCGACAGCAGCGCTCCGGCGAGCACCACCAGCGAATCCGTGAGCGTCGCGGCGAGGAGGGGCCCCGACATGAGGAGCGTCATCGCGGTGATGGCCGACGGGTATCGCCGTTCGGCCGGTCCCGCCGGCTTCAGGGCCCCGTACAGCAGACCGGCCGCACACGAACCGGCCGCCTGCAGCGCGAGGATCACGCCCGCCGTCGACCTGTGCCCCTGTGCGTCCGCGAACGCGATCGTGACGACCTCCATCGAGCCGAAGACGGCGCCGGTGGCGAGGAATCCGATGAGCAGAGAGGGCATACCGGGAGCGCGGAGGAGCGGTTTCGATCTCGTACTCGATTTCGTACTCGACCTCGTACTCGATCCCGCATTCGATCGCGTACGTGAACGGCCTTGCGGGGGCGGCTCCGTGGCGCGCTGGGCCGCGAAGATCAGTACGCCCGTCATCATCAGCAGCGCGCCGGCCAGCGTGCCGGCCTCCGGGAAGAACGTCCCGCACAGGAACACGGCCAGCACCGGCCCGAGCATGAAGCACAGCTCGTCCATGGCCTGTTCGAAGGAGTTCGCGGTGTGCAGGCCCGCCGTGTCGCCCTTCAGCAGATGAGCCCAGCGAGCCCGGGACATGCCTCCGGTGTTCGGCGTCGTGGCCGTGGCGGCGTACGCGGCGAAGAGCGTCCAGTCGGGCGCCTCGTAACGCACGCAGAGCAGGAGCGCGAGCGAGCCCAGCGCGGCGATCGCCGTCGCGGGCACGGCGATGCGCGCCTGCCCGTGGCGGTCGACCAGGCGCGCCGTCCAGGGCGCGACGACCGCCGTCGCCGCCAGGCCGGTCGCGGTGACTGCACCGGCGAGGGCGTATGAACCGCGTGTGCCGGCGATCATGATGACGGCGCTGACGCTGAACATGCCCATGGGGAGGCGGGCGATCAGATTCCCGATCGTGAAGGCGCGAGTGCCGGGGATCGCGAAGAGGCGGTGGTAGGGGGTGCGTGGGTGTGGTCGGAGCTGTGGCTGTGGCTTTTCGCCTGGCCGTTCGCCTGGCCGTTCGCCTGGTCGTTCGCGTGGCCGTTCGCCCGGCGTCCTCAGGCGCGTACGTGAACACCGAGGTGTGAGGTCGACGGCCACCAGACTGTCGCCGGTGACGGTGAAGAGGGTCGAGGGAGCTTCGCGGGGGGCGCGGGAGGAGGGTTGCGGCATGGAGCAACCGTCGCCCGCGGCCAGATCAACGGTCCAACACCTACTCCGTACCGATTGACGCACCTGCGTTGTAAGTTCGCCGGATGGCTTCTTCCGTCGGCCCAGGGACCGTCGACCCCCGCTTGCTGCGCGCCTTCCTCGCCGTGGCCGAGGAACTGCACTTCACGCGAGCCGCCGCCCGGTTGTACGTCGCCCAGCAAGCGCTGAGCCGCGACATCCGGCGCCTGGAGAGGGAGTTGAAGGCGGACCTTTTCGTCCGCACCACCCGGCAGGTGACCCTCACGCCCGACGGCGAGCGGCTGCTGCCGTACGCGCGCCGGGTGCTGGAGGCGCAGGACGCGCTGCTGGCGGAGTTCCGGGGGGTGGACGCCGAGCAGCGCCCCCTGCTCGTGGACGTGAACAGCCCGGGCCTCGTCTTCGAGCGCATTCTGGCCCGGGCCCGTGAACTCGCCCCCGACTGCGAGCTGATGGCCCGCTTCGAGAGCGGCCTCACCGGTGCCGCGGCCGAGCTGCTCGCCGGGCGGCTGGACGCGTCCTTCGGCCGGTTCGCGGGTCTGGACCCGGCGATCCGCGACCGCCTGGAGCAACAGCCCGTACGGTACGAGCCGATGGCGATCGTGCTGCCCGAGGACCACCACCTGGCGGCGCTGGACGCGGTGCCGCTCGACGCGCTCGCGGGTGAGCAGGTGTACGCCGGCGCCGGAAATCCCCGGACCCTGGAGTGGACTGACCTGGCCCGCCGGCTCTTCGAGGGGCGCGGCATCGAGGTCGCGCCGCCCGTGCCGCTCGCCGTCGGCGCCGAGGAGTTCCAACGGATCATGGCCAAGAAACGTAACCCCGTGCTCGCGGTCGTGGATTTTCCAGCCATGCCCGCGTCAGTGCTGCGACCTCTCGTCGACCCCGTCCCCCTGTCGCCCGTGTCGATGGTGTGGCGCCGGGGGCTGGCGCACCCGGGCATGGACGCTCTCCGCGCCGCCGTCGCGGAGCTCGCGGCCGCTGAGGGGTGGCTCCAGTGCCCCGCCGATGGATGGATTCCGGCCATGGATGCACGCATGATGATGATTCGTAGCTGACACGTGGCAAACACAGATCCCCCACGTGCGCTACATTCAAGGGCCGGGTGCAGTGTGATAAAGGGGGGCGCCCGGGTTGAGTGGGGGCTCAATCCGGACAACACCGTACGAAGTGCCCGGGATCGTACGCGCGCCCGATTAATCCCATGGGGGGATGTGCGTGCGCGTGGACAAATGGCGTGAAGATGCCCAACCGGTCTGGAGTGATACCGACCGGCCGGGCGGGGGTGGAGCCGATCCGTCGGCTCGTGGAGTTGGTCGACATGGTCGACATGGTCGAGATGCGGGTGAGTCGTTCCGCGGCGGCTCGTACGGCGATGGCTCCTACGGAAACGGGTCGTACGGAAACGGGTCGTACGGCGATGGCTCGTACGGAGACGGATCGTTCCGCGACGAGGCGTTTCGCGGTGACTTCGACGGCATATCCATGCCGAGGCAGCGGGACGACGAAACGTCCATAGCCGGGCCGGAGCCCGAGTGGCAGACCCGCCACGACTCCGACCCGTCCTCCTGGGACGCCGACCCCGACCCGTCCTCCTGGCAGGAGGACGACCACCACGAGCACACCCACGACCCCCACGAGGTCACGGTCCAGCTCGACAATGTGGGGCCGCATCTGGAGGACTGGCTGGTCCAGCAGGCCAAGGGGGCGCCGAGGGGCAAGAGCGCCTCGGAGGGCGCGGACGGTCCGGTGTTCGTCGACGAGACGGGCCGCCGCAGCCGTAGATTCCGCCGGATAGGCATGGCCGTCGGCGTCGTCTGCGCGGTCTACGCCGTGGTCATCCTCGCCACGCTCCTCTCGGGCAACTCCAGCGCGCCCTGGCTCCCGGTGCAGGGCCAGAAGGACGAGAAGCCGGCTCAGAAGGTCGACTCCCCGCCGCTGCCGGCCGACTCGGCGAAGCCGTCCGGTTCGACGAGTCCCTCGCCCGGGCAGAGCCCGTCGGGCAACGCCGGCGCGACGTCGTCGCCGGGGGCCAGCACCGCCCCCAACCCCTCGGCCAGCGCCTCGAAGTCGGGCAAGCCCACCGCCCCCAAGCCGTCGGCCACCAGCACCAAGCCGGCCCCCGACAATCCGCCGGCGTCACCGGATCCCACCGACGATCCGCCCACGTCACCGGATCCCGACCCTGACCCGACCAACACCGGCGCCACCACCGACGGCCCCACGGATCCCCCGGTCGCTGGTTCCGGCAACGTCGCCGACAGCCCGCTCACGCCCGAGCCGACCCTCATCACGCTGAGCCCCACCGTCTCGTCGTCCCCGGAGAGCATCCTCTGATGGCATCCCGTTCCAGCCGTCACCGTTCGGCCTCCGGTACGTCCCGTCACCGTTCGGCCTCCGCTCCGTCGCGCCGACGGCTTCCCATGCGCTATCTGCTGCCCTCGCTCATCCTCGTCGCGCTGATGGCGATGCTGATGCTGCGGGGCTTCGTCCACAGCGAGATTCTGGCCGACCACCGCGTGCAGCCGGAGGCCGCCGCCGACCGCGTACCGGAGAAGATCCTGGAGGGCGGCCCGGTCATCGACACCCGTGGCGACAGCCCTGCCAGCCTGGAGATGCCGAAGCAGCGTCTCGTCCTCACCTTCGACGACGGCCCGGACCCCGAGTGGACCCCCAAGGTCCTCGACGTGCTCGAGCAACACCACGCGCACGCCGTCTTCTTCGTCACCGGCACCATGGCCTCGCGCTACCCGGACCTCGTCGAACGCATGGTCCAGGAGGGCCATGAGGTCGGCCTGCACACCTTCAACCACCCCGACCTCTCGCTGCAGTCCCAGCGCCGCATCGACTGGGAGCTCTCCCAGAACCAGCTGGCACTCGCGGGCGCCGCGGGTATCCGTACGTCGCTCTTCCGGCCGCCGTACTCCTCCTTCGCCGACGCCATGGACAACAAGTCCTGGCCGGTGACCGAGTACATCGGCAGCCGCGGCTACATCACCATCGTCAACAACACCGACAGCGAGGACTGGCGCAAGCCCGGCGTCGACGAGATCATCCGGCGTGCCACGCCCAAGGGTCGCGAGGGCGCGATCGTCCTGATGCACGACTCCGGCGGCGACCGTCACCAGACCGTCGAGGCGCTGGACCGCTTCCTGCCCCAGCTGAAGGAGCGGGGCTACGAGTTCGACAACCTCACCGAAGCCCTCGGCTCCCCCAGCGCGCACACCCAGGTCACCGGGCTCGACCTGTGGAAGGGCAAGGCGTGGGTGTACGCGGTCCAGGCCTCCGAGAACACGACCGGCGTCCTCGTCGTGGGCCTCGCGATCATCGGTGTCCTGGTCTTCGCCCGCTTCGGCCTGATGCTCGTGCTCTCCGGCGTCCACGCGCGTCGCGTACGCCGCCGCAACTTCCGCTGGGGCCCGAGGCCGGTCACCGAACCGGTGTCGGTGCTCGTCCCGGCGTACAACGAGGCGAAGTGCATCGAGAACACGGTGCGCTCGCTGATGGCCAGCCGGCATCCCATCGAGGTCATCGTCATCGACGACGGTTCGAGCGACGGCACGGCCCGCATCGTGGAGGGCCTGCGGCTGCCGAACGTACGCGTCGTGCGCCAGCTCAACGCGGGCAAGCCCGCGGCCCTCAACAGGGGCGTGGCGAACGCCCGTTACAACCTCATCGTGATGATGGACGGCGACACGGTCTTCGAACCGCAGACGGTGGGCGAGCTCGTCCAGCCCTTCGCCGACCCGAGCGTCGGCGCGGTGGCCGGCAACGCGAAGGTCGGCAACAAGGACTCCCTCATCGGCGCCTGGCAGCACATCGAGTACGTGATGGGCTTCAACCTCGACCGCCGCATGTACGACGTCCTGCGCTGCATGCCGACGATCCCGGGCGCGGTGGGTGCCTTCCGCCGCTCCGCCCTGGAACGCGTCGGCGGCATGAGCGACGACACGCTCGCCGAGGACACGGACATCACGATGGCGATGCACCGGGACGGCTGGCGTGTCGTGTACGCGGAGAACGCCCGCGCCTGGACCGAGGCCCCCGAGTCGGTCCAGCAACTGTGGTCCCAGCGCTACCGCTGGTCGTACGGCACGATGCAGGCGATCTGGAAGCACCGGCGGGCACTGATCGAACGGGGCCCGTCGGGCCGCTTCGGCCGCGTGGGCCTGCCGTTGGTGTCCCTGTTCATGGTGGTCGCCCCGCTCCTGGCCCCCCTGATCGACGTGTTCCTCCTCTACGGGCTCCTGTTCGGCCCCACGGAGAAGACGATCGGCGCATGGCTGGGCGTCCTGGCGATCCAGGCGGTGTGCGCGGCGTACGCCTTCCGCCTGGACCGCGAACGCATGACCCACCTGATCTCCCTCCCCCTGCAACAACTCCTCTACCGCCAGCTCATGTACGTCGTCCTCCTCCAGTCCTGGATCACGGCCCTCACCGGCGGCCGCCTGCGCTGGCAGAAGCTGCGGCGCACGGGCGTGGTGGGCTCGGCACCCGGCTCCATACCCGGCTCGGCCCCGGGCTCGGCGCCCGGCTCCGTACCGGCGCAGCGGTCGGCAAGTGGCAATGACCGGAGGCCGGTGGGATGACACACGGATACAGAGACGGATACACGGACGGGCACGGGCACGCGTCCGGACCGGGCGGAGCGCCGGATACGTCCGAGAACCCGTACTGGAACGCGTACGAGGGGACGTACGGGACGCCGTCCGCGACGCCGGTCATGCCCGGCGCGGCCGCTTTTCCGCAGCAGCAGCAGCAACAGCAGCAGCAGTGGGCGGACGAGACCCGCCCTCTGCCGGAGGCGTCGGCGCCGACACCGGCATGGGCGCAGGCCACGGCACCGGCTGGGCACGCCGCCGAGACCCCGGGCCCGGCCCCGGACCCGGCCTCGGACACAGCCCCCGCCCCCGCTTCCACCCCCGCCCCGGCCGCTCCCAAGAAGCCAGGAGGCGGCGGCCGTGACCGCTATCTCGACCTCCTGCGCTCCCTGGCCCTGGTCCGTGTGGTCGTCTACCACCTCTTCGGCTGGGCCTGGCTGACGGTCCTCTTCCCGTCCATGGGCGTGATGTTCGCACTCGCGGGCTCGCTGATGGCGCGCTCACTGAAGCGCCCGGCGTTGGGCGTGATCCGCGGTCGTATCCGCCGGCTCCTGCCTCCACTCTGGGCTTTCAGCGTGGTGGCGCTCGCGATGATGTTCGTGGGCGGCTGGAATCCGTCCAAGGACGAGGAGGGTCTGGGCTGGCTGGGCCTGATCAACTACATCATCCCGATCGGCGCCCCGCCCTACCCCTGGCAGATCGGCTCCCAGTCCGGCCTCCTGGAGCAGACCTGGGCGGTCCAGGCGGCGGGCCCGCTCTGGTACCTGCGCGCGTATCTGTGGTTCGTGATCGCGTCCCCGCTGCTGCTGTGGGCGTTCCGCAGGGTCCCGTGGGCAACGCTCCTCGCACCCCTGGCGCTGACGGCGGTCGTGGGTACGGGCTTGGTGACGATCCCCGGCGAAACGGGCAACGCGGTAACGGACTTCGCGGTCTACGGCAGCTGCTGGATGCTGGGCATCGCCCACCACGAGGGTGTGCTGCGCCAGATCCCTCGCTATGTGGTCGTCTCCTGCGCGGCACTCGTGATGGCCTTCGGCCTGTGGTGGGCCACGGGCCACCTCGGCCCCGACGGCTGGGACCTGAACGACATCCCCCTGGCCCAGGCCACCTGGTCCTTCGGTTTTGTCGCCATCCTGCTCCAGTACTCCCCGTCCTGGCAGGAACTCCCCGGCCGCCTCGCCCGCTGGGACAAGCTGGTCACGCTCTCCAACAACCGAGCCGTGACGATCTACCTCTGGCACAACCTCCTCATCATGGCCACGGTCCCCATCCTCGACCGCCTCTACGAACTCCCCTTCATGGACGACCGCCTGACCGGGGCCCTGGACACGACGTACCTGCTCTGGATGTTCGTGCTCGTCTGGCCCCTGATCGCCCTCTCGATCGTCGGAGTGGGCTGGATCGAGGACCTGGCCGCCAAGCGAAGCCCTCGGCTGTGGCCGGACGGATCGAAGAAGCGCGGAATCGGGGCCCGGGGGCGGGGGCGGGGGCGGGGCAGGGCGCGATAGCTGCGGCGTAGGGGTACGGGAACGGCTACGGGCGGCGAGGCCCAAGGAGGCTTTGCGGCATCCAACAGCCGCTGTGGCGTCGTCGCCTTCCTGAGGTCACTCAACTGAGGGTCATGGACTGTGATTTGACGGACCCGTGGATGCTTTGTTGCCGATCTGAAACGGCTCTGGACGTACTTCGGCCTGGTGTCACCACCGCCCCCTCGGTAGCGTTGCGGCGCTCATGTGAACCCTCGCCCCACCGGGAGTCGTCAGTGAACCGCCGCCCCACCCTGCTCGCAGCGATTGCGCTGACCGCCGTAGCGGCCCTGTCGCTGTCCGCTTGCGGCAGCGACGACAGCTCCAAGAAAAAGGACAACGACAAGATCGCGGGCGCCGACACCGGCGACGAGAAATCGCCTTCGCCGAGTGAGAGTGCGGCGGACTCCGCCCAGCGCCCGAAGATCGAGCTGCCGTCGGATGTGACACACATCTTCACCCCAGAGCAGTCCGATGACACTGTCAAGAATGCGGTCCTGAAGGACAACGCGGAGCTCATCCGCGCGCTTGACGCGGCCATCGTCGCCCAGAACCCGCGGCTGCCTGCCCTGGAGTTCTATACGGAGGGCGAAGGCGCGGTGGCCGCCCAGAAGTGGGTCAAGGCGTTCGCGGACGCCGGCTGGACGATCACCGGAAAAACGCGCTACTTCGACCGCCAGGTCACGGTGAGTTCCAAGAACACCGCTTCACTCAGCTACTGCGCGGACGAGAGCAAGGCCTTCAGTAAGGTCATCAAGACCGATGAGATCAAGAAGACTGAGGTCACCAAGAACAGCTACGTCGCTTATGGCGCCCAAGTGGAGAAGAACGATGAAGGGGTCTGGGAGCTCATGAAGATCTCCTCCACCCGAGGGGCCGACAGGTGCCAGCCATGAGTCGGCTCTTTCGCATCGCGACGGTCGTGCTGGTAGCGGGTTCCATTTGTACGATTTCGGCTCCTGCGGCCAACGCCGAACCAACTCCTCCAGGGGGAGGGTCGTTCGGTGGTGGAACCGGCACCGGCCCATCGGGCAATGCCGACGGTGACACCATCTCCTCCACCGCAGGTGGCATCGTCTTCGACCGCTCGAAGAACGGCAGCGGCGAATCCACCGGCGCCGTAACCTCCACCACGTCCTGGACCCCGCCCGCCTGCTGGTACGCCCCGAAGTACACGCCGGAGCAGCTCCAGAAGACTTTGGAACCGACCTGGGAAGCCGGTTCGACCGGCTACGAATGGGATGCCAAGCAGCGCGACCGGTACGTCAACGGCAAGCCGTACAAAGACTTCAACAAAGACAAGGCCGGCAAGGGTTACTGGTGGGACTCGTACGTCAACAAGAACTACCCACCCGGCTGGGACGAGTGCAAGGAAGACATCTTCTGGGTTGACCAAGGCGATCCTCCGCCCGCCAACATCGAGAACGCTGTCACTCCCGAGATCCTCGCCCAACTCGCGTACGCCGAGATCCGCGTGCCCGGCACTGAGGTAACGCTGGCGCCCGAAGGCACGACGAAGGTGAACCTGCCGACCTGGGCCTGGCTGGACGGCGCCGAGTTCAAGCCGGTCTCGGTAACCGCCTCCGTACCCGTGCTCGGCATCCAGGCCACCACGACCGCCGAGCCCGTCTCCCTCAAGATCGACCCGGGCACCAAGGACGCGGAGACCTATCCCGCCTCCGGCGAGTGCGCGATCAACAACGGCCGCATCGGCGAACCGTACGCCAAGGGCAAGGCCGGCGAGACCCCGCCGTGCGGCGTGAGGTACCTGCGCTCGTCGGGCGACAACTCGTACCAGCTCAAGGCCACGGTCACCTGGAAGATCCACTGGACGGGCACGGGCGTCAATGCGGAACAGCCGCTTCCCAATGGTGAGTTCGGGGCGCAGCAGAACGTGATCGTGCAGGAGATCCAGTCCGTCAACCGCTGACTGGTTCCTTGATGTTCGGCAGTGCTCCTCGTTCCAGGGGAGCACTGCTTCATTCCTACCGAGATGACACTTCACCGAGTGCACCCCGCCCTGGTGGACTCCTTCCATAACTCATAGCCGCCACACCGCACTCGAAGCCAGGTAGCCCATCAGCCGCGAACAACGCTGATGGCAATTACAACCAGGGTGCTGCGGTATCGCCCCCACTGGGAGTTGTCAGTGAACCGCCGCTCCACCTCGCTCTCAGCGATCACGCTGACCTCTGTAGCGGCCCTGTCGCTGGCCTCTTGCGGCAGCGACGACAGTTCCGAAGACAGGGACAACGACAAGGTCGCGGGCGCCGACTCTGGGAGAGGGAGGTCGCCGTCGCCAAGCGCCTCCCCTTCGGCGACCGCCGACCGTCCGAAGATCGAGTTGCCGTCCGACCTGACATACACCTTCGACTGGCCGAAGACCGGCGAGGAGGAGAAGGACGCGGTCCTGAGTGACAGTGAGCAGTTCATCAAGGCTGTGGACATGGCTATCGCTGAACAGGACCCGTTGCACAAGGCCTACCGCTTCTATTCCGAAGGCACAGCAGCGGCGGGCAGTCAAAAGTTCATCCAGGAATTCGTCGATTACAAAGACCGCATCACGGGAGCCAAGCGTTACTACAGCTCCAACGTGAAGATCAACGACGATGGGACAGCGGGCTTCGTCTACTGCGAGGACCAGAACAACGCCTACAACAAGAGCCTGAAGACCGGCAAGAGTAATGTGACCCCGAAGTCGAAGGACAACTACGTCCTCTACAACAGCCGTCTTCGACTCAACAAGCAAGGTGTCTGGATCACTGAGCATCTGACGTCGCGGCGGGGAAGCACCGCATGCCAGCCCTGAAGCACAGACGGGCCATCAACCTCTGACCGCCGCAGCGCCCGGGCTCCGCTTTCCAGCGGGAGGTGGATGTGGGGCCGCCAAGCCCTCAAGTTGCCCGGCTCCCCCGCTCGTGCGATAACTTCGCACGTGCGTACGGTTGTTGCTGAGGCGAACGTGACGGGGGTTGCGCAGTGGCGGGGTATCGGCCGACGGACTGGCATGTCCTGGATCTGGAGAAGGATCCGACGCCGGGGGATCCGGACCGGGTGCGGTCTTTGGCGAAGAGCCTGCATGACTTCGCCGATGACGTGCAGGACGCTCTCCGTCTCGTCAAGGGGATGGCGGAGGAGGAGGCCGTCCTGACGTGGGTGGGCAAGACCGCCGAGGTGTTCCAGGACGAGTTCTCCGGCGTACCGAAGAACCTGAAGAAGCTCAAGAAGTCCTACGACCTCGCCGGTGACGCGCTGGCCGCCTACTGGCCGAAGCTGGAGCGCGCCCAGGCCCTCGCCGACAAGGCCCTGGCCAAGGGCCGTGAGGCGCAGGCCGATCTGTCCTCCGCCAAGTCCCGCCTTTCTACGGCCGATTCCTGGGTGAGTCGCGCCAGCAAGGAAGCCGACAAGTACAAGGACGACAAGAAGGCGGGCAAGGACGTCCCGAAGCCGGACGAGGACAAGGTCCGCGCCGCAACGAGGGATGCGCAGAACGCGGAGTCCGCGCAGACCTCCGCGCAGTCGGACGTCAACTCGGCCCAAAGCGCCCTGGACGCGGCGAAGAAGATGGCCGCCGACGCCCGCCAGATGCGCGAGGACGCCGCCGGCGAGGCGAAACGCAAACTCGACGAAGCCTCCGACGCCGGCATTCAGAACCGCAAGTGGTACGAGGAGGTCGGGGACTGGTTCGAGGACAACTGGGACACCATCGTCGCGGTCTGCAAGGTCGTCGTCGCCGTCCTCGGCATCATCGCGATGATCATCGGCGGCCCGATCCTGGGCGCCATCGTCCTCATCGCAGCTCTCGTCGTCCTCGCCGACACCCTCAACAAATACGCCAAAGGCCAAGCGTCGCTATGGGACGTGGCGTTCGCCGCGCTGGACTGCATACCGGGCATGAAGGGCCTGACCAGCCTCCGCGGACTCGCCAAGGGCCTCAAAGGTCTCAAGGGCCTCAAGGCCGGCCTGAAGGGCATGGCGAATGGTGTCCGCGGCCTGGGCAAGTCGGCCCGTGGGGCCCTCGCGGACGGCGCCAAAGGCGCGTACAACCGCCTCAAGAGCAAGATCAAGGGCTGCGGGGACCCGGTTGACGCGGCCACGGGGCAGATGTTCCTGTCGGAGACGGACGTCACGCTGCCCGGTACCCTCCCGCTCACCTTCACCCGCCGTGTCGCCTCCGGCTACCGCACCGGCTGGTGGTTCGGCCCCACCTGGTCCTCGACGATCGACCAGCGTCTCGAAGTCGACGAGAACGGAGTCGTCTTCGTCACCGAGGACGGCATGCTGCTCGCCTACCCTCACACCGCGGCGCAGGATCCCGTGCTACCGGAGACGGGTCCCCGCTGGCCCCTGACCCGTCTGGACACCGGCGGCTATCGCATTGACGATCCCATCGCCGGACGCAGCCGCCACTTCGCGGCGCCCGCCGGGCAGTTGGCCTTGCTGGAGCGGATATCCGACCGCAACGGCAACACGATCGACTTCCACTACGACGCCGACGGCTCGCCTCACGCGATCCGTCACTCCGGCGGCTACCACCTCACCCTGACCGTGGAGGAGGGGCGCGTCACCGCGCTCGGCCTGGCCGACGCCGCGGAGGACGGCGCGGAGGTCACGGTCAAGCGGTACGGCTACGACGACGGCAATCTCACGTCGGTCACCAACTCATCCGGTCTCCCGATGCGCTTCGCCTACGACGAGCGCCTGCGCATCACGTCCTGGACCGACACCAACAACAGCAGCTACGCGTACACCTACGACGACCAGGACCGCTGCCTCACCCAGGCGGGAGAGGCAGGGCACGTCGCTAACTCCTTTGCCTACGACGGCACGGATCAGGCCTGGCCGGGTCACCGCGTCACAACGGTCACCACTCCCGAAGGGGCAACATCCCGCTTCATCATCAATGACAACTGCCAGGTCGTGGCCGAGATCGACCCGCTGGGCAGCATGGTCCGTACCACCTATGACACCCACCACCACCTCGTCTCCACGACGGACGAGCTCGGACACACCACCCGCCTCGTGAACAACGCCCTAGGCCAGGCCACTGAGGTGACCTATCCCGACGGCGCCGTCATCAGTTATGCCTTCAATGATCTGAACCTGCCCATATCCCTGGAACTGCCGGACGGCTCACGCTGGTTGCAGCAGTACGACGAAGTCGGCAACTGCACGGCCGTCACCGACCCGGTCGGGGTCACCACCCGTTACGCGTACACCGAGCACGGTCACCTATCCGCGATCACCGATGCCCTCGGTCACACCACCACCGTGCGCTGCAACCCGGCCGGTCTACCCCTCGAGAACATCAACCCCTTGGGTGCGGTCACCGCTTGGGAGCGTGACGCCTTTGGCCGCCCCGTCGCACAAGTCGATCCTCTGGGTCACACCACCCGCTTCTCCTGGACCCGTGAGGGGCTGCCCGCTCGACGTATCACGCCGGATGGAGCCATCGAGTCCTGGACATATGACGGCGAAGGCAATTGCACGAGCCACACCGACCAAATAGGCCAGATCTCTCGCTTCGAGTACACCCACTTCGACCTGGTTTCGGCGCGCACCGACCCGGACGGTTCCCGTCACGAGTTCCGCTACGATTCTTCCCTGCGTCTCACGAACGTCGTCAACCCTCAGGGTATGACCTGGAGTTACACCTATGACGCGGCAGGCAACCTGATCTCCGAGACCGACTTCGACAACCGTACGATCGCCTATACATGCGATGCGGCAGGACGCTATACCTCCCGCACCAACGCATTTGGGCAGACGGTGCGCTACGAGCGTGACGAGCTGGGCCGGGTAGTGCGCAAAGACGCCGGCGGACAGATCACCACCTACGCCTACAGTGCGGCGGATCAGTTGTCAGAGGTGACCGGACCGGACGCCACACTTGCCAGGCGGTACGACCGCGCGGGGCGGCTGGTCTCCGAAGCGGTCAATGGCCGGAACATGATTTACGCATACGATGAGTTGGGCCGCCGTATCCGCCGTACGACCCCTTCAGGTGCGGTCAGCACATGGGAATTCGACGCAGCGGACAATCAGACGCGATTGACCGCATCGGGCAGGGTCATTGGCTTCAGGCATGACGCAATGGGACGCGAACTCACCCGCCAGGTAGGTGAGTTCGCCAGCATGGCCTGCGCTTTCGATGAGTTGGGTCGCATCACCACCAACTCGATATCTACCGCCGTTGCCCCGGAGATCCAGCGCCGAGCCTACAGCTATCGCCAGGACGGCAACCTCGTACGCCTGGACGACAAGCTGAACGGCACGCGGCGCTATGACATGGACGCGGCCGGCCGTGTCACGGCTGTCGAGGCCCATGACTGGAGCGAGCGTTACGCCTACGACGACGCGGGCAACCAATCGTCCGCGTCCTGGCCGGCCATGCATCCGGGCCAGGAATCCGTCGGCTCTCGCCGCTACAACGGCACTCGCATCGAGAAAGCAGGCAGTACGCGATACGAACACGACGCACTCGGCCGCATCACGATGCGACAGAAGACCCGCCTGTCCCGCAAACCGGACACCTGGCGTTACGAGTGGGACGCTGAGGACCAACTCACTGCCGTAGTGACCCCCGACGGCACCCGCTGGCGCTACCAATACGACCCTCTGGGCCGCCGCATCAGCAAACAACGCCTCGCGGCCGATGGTGAAACGGCCATCGAACGGATCGACTTCACGTGGGACGGCACCACTCTCTGCGAGCAGACGACGCGGGCTCCGGCCTTGCCTGATCCAGTGACCGTGACGTGGGACTACGACGGGTTGCACCCGATATCCCAAACCGAACGAATCACTGCCGCCGACACCACACAACAAGAGGTGGACTCCCGCTTCTTCGCCATCGTCACCGACCTCATCGGCACGCCTACCGAACTCATCGACGAGTCCGGCGCCATCGCCTGGCGCGCCCGAGCGACCCTTTGGGGCACGACGAGTTGGGCGTCGAAGAGTACGACGTATACACCTCTTCGATTCCCGGGCCAGTACTACGACGCTGAAACGGGCCTGCACTACAACTACTTCCGGCACTACGACCCGGAAACGGCTCGCTACCTCACTTCCGACCCGCTGGGCCTGACACCTGCCCCCAACCCCACCACCTACGTCCACAACCCGCTCACCTGGGTCGACCCCCTTGGGCTCGCGCCTAAATGCCCCAAGGGTAAGGGAGACGAGCCCCCTCAGCGGAAGACATCGAACGAGGAGCATGAGTACTTCGATTCCTTCAACGAGGCGAGGGCCAACGCCAAGCAACGCGCGCAGCTGGGCGACGACCAAATTCCCTTTGTGCAGGAGCTCGGTCCCCACCGAGGGCGGGTTACGGGAATGCAGAGCCCAGATGGAAATCGGGGCTGGCGAATCGACTTCGACCCGAAGGATCCCGACAAGGGATTCCATGTAAACTGGTGGAATAGGGAAGGTCGTAAGCGGAGTGACAACTGGAAACTCGGCGCCAATACGGTCAGGGGAGGTACCGAGGCAGATTACCTGGCAGTCCTCGAGCATTTTCCGCACACATAGCCAGAAAGAGTTGATATGTACGTGGAGCAGGAGCACATTCGATCGTGGCTGTCAGGCCGTGAGCACTGGATCCTCGAGAAGGAAACTTCCGACGGCTTCAACAATTTCTTGTGTGACTTCCCTTGGGCGACAAGTCATCTGCTATGGAGTGACGTCCCTCATGTGACCTTGGAACTACCCGGTAATGATGACTGGGATTCATTCCTTTCCGAATTCTCCGCCGCGCCGGCCGGACGACATGAATTCGTGTTCGTCATGTACTCTTGGCGCGAACCAGGAATCGTGTGCCGAACCGTCGACGCGGTGAAGGATATCGACTACCTGTACTCCTCCGCTCCCGGTCCCAGGTATTTCTGCGGAGCCGACGTGGTGGACGGTGCTGTGCACCCAAAGTACAGCGATTTCGCAGAGTATGACGGCGCCGACGATATCACGGCGTACGTCCATTGATTCGATCTGCCGGACCACCTAGGAAATGGCAGCCGCGCAAACACGGGCCCGGCCGCCATTTGATGGGGACTTATGGTGGTTGAGGTCGATGTGGAGTTTCCCTTGATGTCTGTCGCTCTGGTGTTATCCCACGCGGCACGGATAACGTACCGATTCGCTTGTGATCACTCACGCCCCAACGGGAGTTGACCGTGAACCGCTGCCATCACCTCATGCACGTCGCCGTGTTCACCGTGGCCACAGCCATTTTTGTCACTGCTTGTGGTGGTGGCGATGGCGGTTCGTCCGAAGGTAACGACAAGATTGCGCGTGCTGATACAGAGGGCGAGACGTCGGCGTCGCCGAGTGGGAGAGCGACCGATGCAGTCGATCGTCCCGAGGTCAAGCTGCCGTCGGACGTCACGGACGAGTACGAGGACTGGAAGACCGGCGACGACATCAAGGACGCCATCCTGACGGACACGGCCAGGCGCATCGAAGCGACCAACTACGCGATTCTGCTTGGCGATACAGATGCCCCGGGCCTCTCGTTCTACTACCGGGACAAGGCGTTGAGCGATGCGGTGGCGTGGGTGCAGGCCTATGTGGATGCCAACCTTTCCTTCACGGGCACGACTCGTTACTACGCCCCTGAGGTAACTTTGGCCGGCGATATGTCGGCGTCCGTCGTCTATTGCTCCGACGAGAGTAAGGGTTTCAACAAGAGCCGCAAAACAAACAAGGTCGACAAGACGCCTTCGGATGAAAGCCCTTACGTGCTGTACAACACCCGCCTTGAGAAGAACAAGCAGGGTGTGTGGCAGACCGCCAACTTGATCTCGAAGCGGGGAGACAAGAAATGCACGGGGTAGGTCGATGGCGACGCGCCTCGGCTCTGAGTGTGACCATTTCCGGGTGGGCCTCTCTGTGACGTGATCGTCGTCGATGGCATCCGTGGCAGATCCCTAACGCGTCGGGTACGCAAGACGATCGGATCCGAACTCCCCACAGAGGCACATGTGATCGGAGCCGAGAAGGCCTCGAACACGTCCTCGCCGCTTGAGGCCCAGCTCGTGATCGCTCCGGCCGCCAACAGCGCCCACCTACGGTCCGCTGTGTCACAGCTCGACGTGAGCTCGGCCAACCGGGGCAGAGCGGCGAAGCTCGCCGAAAAGGCGGTGTCCAACTGTGGACAAAGATGGTCCATCAGTTCCGACCAGCAGCCGCTCGGATCGGCCTCGAACCGGTCGAGCACGGCCGGAACATGCTCTGCGGACCCACAGGCATCGCTGAGTGCTGACCAATCCGTCATACGCCGATCCAAGCAGGCCACGACCTGACGTATGGAGCGGGCTCCATGAAGCAGAGGTAACGACACGGTCGGCGCCGTGCGACGAAACCTCGTCGTGTGCTGTGCAGTACCTGCGGTCTTCGGGTGATGGCCCGCACAAGCTGGCGGCAACTGTCACGTGGAAGATCCACGGGAAGCGGAACGGGCGCAACGAGGAGCACCGCTGCTCGTTGGTGCGTTCAGACGAACGGGGAGTGGTGACGGGACGTGGCGGAGCGGTTGGCGGTCGACGGCGACGAACTTGGGCGTTTCATGAAGATGTTGAACAAGTCGACAGATTCACTCAAGGGCGTCCGTAAGGCGTTATCGGACGCGACCATCACAGGGCTTGGTACGGACGATCTCGACTCCGCGTGCGAGGAGTTCCAGGAGGACTGGAAATACGGCTCGGAGGAGATCGGCAAACAGACCGAGGACCTTGCCAAGGTCATCGGTAAGAGTCGGGACAGTTACCGCGAGGTGGACAAGGCGCTGGAAGAGGCGCTGAAGAAGGGCAAGGGCGGTAACGGGGGCGGCAAGAAGTGACTCAGGCGCCTGGCGTTGAACGGTCGCCCTTCCCTCACTCCGAGGCCGCCCGGAATGGTCCTCTTCCGCAGGGGTTGAAGTCTTCCCCGAGAATCGCGAACCCCGACTATCCCAATCTGGGATTCAACCCTGTGCCAGGCAGCACCGAGACGGTAAGTGGCCTGCACAAGAAGCTCGCAAGCTGTGCGAAGGTCCTCGAAGAATCGCATGACCTCGTCACCAAGTTGATGGACGGCAGTTACTGGAAGGGCGACGCGGCCGTCGCTTTCCGGGAGCAGATCGACGGTGGCCCGCTGCCGCTGAACCTGAAGAACGCCGCGCGTTCCGTTAGCAAGGCGGCCAGGCAACTGGACCTCTGGGAGGGCGAACTCGACGACTTCCAGCGCCGGGCCAAACGCCTGGAAGAGGAAGCGAAGGATGCCCGCGACGCAGTGGACACGGCCAAGGGCCGGGCGACCACAGCGGGAGACGACCCGGACCTGGACAAGAAGAAGGGCGCCGGGCACGAAGATGCGCAGAAGGCGCTCACCCGAGCGAACACGGCCGTGGAGGAGGCGGAAGCCGACCTCGAGAAGATCTTGGGCAGGGCTCGGAAGCTCGCTGAAGAGCATGAGAAGCAGGCGGAGTACCGGGCGGGCAAGATCCGCGACGCGACGAAAAGGCTGGCGCCGCATGAGCCGGGGTGGTTCGACAGCGCACTTGATTGGGTCACAGAGAACCTGCCGGACATCCTCAGCTGGGCGGCGGCCGTCGTCGGCATCGTTGCGCTGTTCGTACTCACGGGTGGGACTGCCGCGGCGGTGTTGCTGCTGGTCGCGGCGTCGTTGAGTGTGGGGGCGTTTGCGGCGCGATTGATGATGAAGCCGGAGGTCTGGGAATCCATCAAGGACGGGTTCACGAAGGGAGAACTCGACGCGGACTTCTGGAGCAACATGGTCGGCTTGACGGCTGACGGTTTGGGAGCGTTGCCAGGGATCGGCGCCGTGATGAAAGGCGCACCTGCCGTCCTGCGTGGGGTTGGGGAGGCAGGCGAGGTGCTTACGATCGGCCAGAGGCTGGCGGCGGCTGGAGGCAAGACGATGACAGCTGCAAGAGAGTTCTCGAATCTGACGAACCCGTTCACGGAATGGGCGGTCCTCAAAGCGCCCCGACTCGCCCCCGCGGTAAGAGGCGCCGAAGCGGCTGCCCCTTGGGCTGGTCTTGCCACAGCGTCCTATGGGTTGTCCGCCAGCCTGGTCGATTCGCTGGAGAACGACACTGCAGCGAAGGTCGGCACAGCGGTCGACGGCGTGTTCCTGGGGCCGATTGACGTTGCTGAGACCGTTGATCTGGCCCGCCGTGTCTTCCAATGAGCTTCGAGTCGTCGTCTCCATGCCTGTACCGGACAAGAAAGCGAACACCCATGTACACGACCGACTGTCCCACCGCCTGGGATCACCTGCCCACACGCTCAGCATGGGCTAGGCACATGACGACGAACGTCGTAGGTCAGGTCGCCTGGATTGTGCTCTACCCCGGTCTTTTCTATGTGATGGTGGTGTTCACATCTCAGGCGTATGTCCTCGTTTTCGTCCCCTTCATCCTTTATTCCCTCTACCGGTTCTTCGTCCAGTTCACCTACTTCCCCTGGGCCCTCCGCATGCGCCGCATCTTGCGCGAGTACCCCTGGCAGGTGCTCGACGCGGTGCCCAGCGGCCTCGGTAAATACCCCGGAGCCCGGGACGACGGGATCTGGTTCGAGTTCCGTAATCCGGCGGACCCGGGCGAAAAGATCCCCTTGGTGTTCATCAAGCATCAGCGGTCGTACTGGTGGCTGAAGCGCATGGACGGCCCCCGTACCAAGCCCGAGCGCAGGGCCCAGATCGAACCCCTCTGGTTCGCCGGCGACCCCCGCTTCCTCGGCGTCATCGCCGCACCAGGCCGAGGGGGCAAGGCGCCCAAGCGCCTCCACGTTCTATACCAGCGGCCTGTCTTCGACAGCCGTTGTGCGTCGGAGAGTTGGGGTGCCGACACCGCTGACATCGAGCGTGCTCGCCGTGCTGGAGCCCGGTACCTCGACAACGCCCCGCAGCCCCACGCATAGCGGCGAGCGCACACGAGTCATGACGACGTCCCCACCGCAATTCCTTCTTCATCCCAGCGTCAACGCACCGGGAGAGGGCATCTGGTTCGCCACCCCCGCAGGATTCACCGACCTCCCTCTCGAAGCCCTCGTGGCACCGCTCGGCGCTCCCGAGGCGAAAACGTCCGCTGAGGCCTTGTCGTATCTCCTCGCCTCGGCGCCGGACGAAATGATCCGTCAGCGCTTCATTGCCCAACTGGCCACTGCGCAAAGGATGTTCCATGCCCTGCAGGCAGAGGGCACGGTGCACTGCTCCCTGGGCCTGCATCGCGACGACACAGGTGACGGCGACGGAGGTGCGCTGCTGTCCCTGTTCACCATCACCTGGGTGGGCATCGCCAGGTCCCCGCGTGGAGCCACGGCTGCCCGGGCCGTTGCGACGGCTGAGAGACATACCCATGTCGAGTACGCCGAACTCCCCTGCGGCCCAGCCACGTTCAGCGAGACCGTACGCACCGCGACCGGCGAATCGGGCCTGCCCCAGGACCCGCTGCTTCAGATCCACGCACACCTTCCGCACCCGGACGGTGCAAGCCTGGCGTTGCTCACCCTGAGCACAACGGCTGTGGCCCATCGCGAGCACTACCGCGCGTTCCTCCGACACATCGCGAACCTGGTCAGCTTCGAAAGCCCGTTTGGGCCTGTATCCGAGGACGAAGGGTCCCGACGAACGTGACAACACCACCGCTGCCCTGGGCCTCGCACCCGGCCATCAACCACCCGCCCACGGGCCGCGCGATCCGCAGACGCGTCCTCCGGCAGGCGCTCCTCCTCCTCGTGATGTGGCCCGCCCTCATCCTTGTCCCGCTCGCGGGGGCGGCTTCCGGAAACGATCGCTTCATTCCTGTGCTCGGCATGGTCATGTGCACCCTCGTGCCGGTTCTGCTTCCGCTCAACATCTGGGCCGCCGTCTCCACCCTCCGTATGCGTCGCATGCTCAGCCCGCATTCGTGGCAACCTGTCGAGTGCGAGGTCATACCGGCAGTCGCGCATGGATGGCGTCTCAGAGAATTCGAGGACCAGCCGGATGGGCGCGAAGTCCGGGTGCCGGCCATCCTGCGGATAGGCGACAGTGTCGTGACGGCTGCGCCCTTCAAGCGATACGTGAGTACGCGGCTCACTCAGGTCTGGTGCGCCGGACACCCGCACCAAGGAGGCGTGGCCGCCGAGCCCGGCGGAGCGCGCCCGTTCCGGCTCGTTCGGTACAAAGGGCCGACGTCCGCCAGGACATCGGCATGAGGGTGTTGGGGTGCCTCGACGTTTCCAGAGACTGAGTGACTGGCAGGCCCTCATAGGCTGGCAGGCCCCCATAGGAACGGACATGACGAACACCTCCAACGAACGTCCCTCACCCCAAGGCTCGCTGTTCCGTGCCGCGCCGCTCCCGGAAGCGCCTGGTGCGCCCACATCCTCGGCGGATCGCGTGACCTTGCTGCGGGCTCAGGCTGACGCCCTCAACGCCCTGGTCCGTGAGGATCTTTCACGTGGTCGCTCGGCAGTGTTCCTGCTGTGTGCGGTCGTCCTGACGGCGGTGTGCGCGCTGGTTCCCGTTGTGATGATCGATGTCGCGACCTCCAAAGACGGGAATGACGCCACCGACGTAGCCGTGGCGGGCGTGCTGGCCTGTCTCCTGCTCGCCCTCCTCGCGCTTCCCGCGCTTCTGGTTCTGCGCAGGCTGAGGGTGCGTGGTGTTCAGCGGCGACGGCTCATGGAGCAGTGGGCCGCCGTGGACCGCGGGTACGACTCCGAGTTCCCGTCCGTCTACGGTTCGCAGGGTTATCCGCACGCCCGGTTCTTCAACGCGTGCCTTGTCCTCACCCTGGTTCTCATCCTGGTGATCGCCGTGTTGGCGGACACATCGGATCCGAGTGTGCTCGCGATGCTTCCGGGCCTGGCTGCTGCCGGCTTTCTCGCCTGGGCCCCGATCAAGAAGTACGCCGACCGGTTCAGCTGGTCATCGAGGGAGCAGGTGATTCGGGGCAGGGAGAGGAGGAGGCAGAAGCATCGCGAACAGGTGAATGCGACACCCACTGCCCAGGTCTTCCTGGCTTTCGGTCTTCCGAGGTTTCTGCTTCGGCGGCGACGGGATCGGGCGACGCTTGCCGAGGCCGCGCTACCGCTCGCTGCCGCGTTCGGTTCGGGTACGTCGGTGTATCCCATCCGCTACGGACTCAACGAGGTGACCGACCAGGTCTCAGTCGCAGGTCCTGCCGCCTGGGATCGCGGACCGGTGCGGATGGGTGCGCTGGTCCAGGAGGGGGACACGTTGCGACTGCGCGGGACGGACGGGACCGCCCTCGATCTGCCCCTCGCACAGCTTCTCGGGGCGGCCTTCATCGCCAACACCGTCGCCTGGCTCGATCCGACCGTCGATCTGCTGCTCCACTCAGGGGAGGCCATCGAGGTGCGTACCTCCGACGCACGTGTCCTCGCTGATGCGCTTTCCAGCGCCGGAGTGCGAACGGTCTCTGCATAGACGCTGGAGCTGTGATGCGTCACCCAGGGCGACGCCGCCCGCTGTGCTCGTCAGCGTGTGGCAAATTTGGGCCACCGAAAGCGCGGTGTTCCCCGTTGCAACGTGCCTACGGCACGACTGGGCGGCGCGGATTTGCCGATTGGTCAGGTGGTGCGCGGAGAAGGGTGTGCCTTCAGGCTTCGTATCAGCTCGCGTAGGCCAGGGCGGGTCGTCACGAGGATGACGTCCGGTTCGTCGCTCTCTCGGAGGTGGATGGCTCCGGTAGGGGTGGCCGCCACGTGGACGCAGTTCGATCCGTCTGGGCTGTAGGTGGACTTCTGCCAGTTGAGTGCGTGCACTTCGGTACCTCCGCTCAGCTCGAGCAGCTGCGCCAGCTGGGCGCGGGCGATGACAGGTCCGCCGTACGAGGCGGCGCTGCGCTGGGCCTGCCTCTCTGCGGCTGACCGCGCTGGGAGTCGGGCGGTTGCGCGTGAGCGTCTGGGACAGCAGCCCTCACGTCCCCGCGCCCTTCGACAAGCCGCCCCGCGATTGCGTACCACCCGTCCCGGTCGACGCGGAAGGAGGGCGCGGCCTGCTCCTCGTGCAGGAGTACGCGAGTTCGTGGGGCGGCCGGCCGCTTGGGGATGACCGTCTCGGGCGGGGTGCAGGGAAGCTGCTGTGGTTCGAGGTGGGAGGAGGTGGGGCGATGCGGCGGGTGGCAGCTTGATGGCTGGCCGCTGCCCTCGCGCGCACTCACTGGCCAGACGAAATCCCCGTGTTGTCCGACGCGACTTGCGCGGTGGCTCGCACGATGACTTTGCCGGTGTTCTCGCCGCGCAGCATGCCCAGGAACGCGTGCACGATGTGCTCGAAGCCGTCCACCACCGTCTCGTCCGGCGTGAGGCGGCCGTTCTGCAGATGCGGTATCGCGAACTCGTACAACTCGTCCTGTAGATCACGGTAGTTGCTGACCAGGAAGCCCTCCATGCGGATGCTCTTCTCCACGATGTCCGCGTAGTTGAAGCGTGGGGGCGGGGCGTCGGCGGTGTTGTACTGGCTGATCGTGCCGATGCGGATGATGCGGCCGAACTCGCGCAGCGCTCCGACCGCCGCGGCCAGCTGTTCGCCGCCGACGTTGTCGACGAACACGTCGATGCCGTCCGGTGCGGCCTTGGCGAGCAGGTCGGCGGTGGGGCCGTCGTGGTAGTCGAACGCGGCGTCATAGCCCACTTTCCGCGTGAGGTGGTCGGCCTTCGCGGCCGAGCCCGCGCTGCCCACGAGCCGCCCGGCGCCCAGGAGTCTGGCGAACCGCGCGGTCGCCGTTCCGACCCCGCCCGCGGCGGCCGACACGAACAGGTCCTCGCCCGCCTGGAGACGGGCGATCCGGGTCAGGCCCACATAGGCGGTCAGGCCGGTGCCGCCGAGGATGCCCAAGTACGCGGTCAGGGGCACCCCGTCGAAGCGAGGAAGCCGCCGGATCTCCTCCGGTGTGACCACCGCGTGGGTGCGCCAGCCCTGCCGGTGGAAGACGATCTCGCCCTCGGCCAGTTGAGGCGTGCGTGAGGCGATGACCCGCCCGATGGTGCGGCCTTCCAGCGGTGCGCCGAGCGCGAAGCCGCCGGGCACGTCGTCCATCATCTCGCGGTGGTAGGGGTCGACTGACCAGAGGAGGTTCTCCACGAGCGCTCTGCCGGGGGCGGGGTCGGGAAGCGTGGACTCGACGAAGGCGAAGTGCTCGGCCGTGGGGAAGCCGTGGGGGCGGGCGGTCTGGTGCACGGTGAGCGCGGTCTCGTTCATGGACGGTGACCGTAGGGCGGGAATGCCCCTCCTGGGCAGCCGGTTGGGCTCATGCGACACACCGATCCATGAGCAGTCCTCATACGCCGAGGTGGGCGCCCCATGACCCGTACGACCGACTCCGATCTCGCCCCGCACGAACTGCGCGTCCTGGTGGCGGTCGCGGACACCGGCGGCTTCTCGGCCGCGGCCGGCACGCTCGGCTTGACCCAGTCCGCGGTCTCCCACTCGGTGCGTGGCAGTGAACGCAAGATCGGTGCCGTGCTCTTCGAGCGCGGCCGTACCGGCGCCCGCGCCACCCCTGCCGGTGAGAAAGCCGTCGCGTACGCCCGCCGCGTCCTGCGCATGCTGGACCTGCTCGCCGCCGAGGCGCGCGGTGCGGCACGGCCCCACGCGGGCCGGCCCGATGCTGTGGAGGGGCCGCTGCGGATCGTGGCCTTCCGTAGCGCGGCCCTCCACCTGCTGCCGCCCGTCCTGCGGCGGCTGCGCGACCGGCACCCGGGGATCGAGCCGCAGGTGCGGATCGTACGCGAGGTGGGACGCGGTACCGCCGGCGAAGTGGCCGACGGGAAGGCCGACCTGGGCATCGCCACACTCGGCGGCTCCGTGCCGCTTCCACCGGGTCTGGTCGCGCGAGGACTTCTCGAAGAGCCGTACTCCCTGGTGCATGCGGCCGGCCACGCCGCCCCGCGCTCGCTCCCGCTCGTCGACTGGGCCGAGAACTGCGGCTCGTACACCCGCGACTGGTGGGCCGCACAGGACTGGATCCCGAAGGCGACCGTCGAGGCCGAGGACGACGGAGCGGTCCTGTCACTGGTGAGCGGAGGGCACGGAATGGCGATCATGCCCGCGCTCTCCCTGGTCGGAGCACCGGACTCGGTCGAGGTCGCCGATCTCGGACCCCGGCGCCCGACACGCCAGGTCGGCTATGTCACCACCTCCGAACTGGCCGGATCCGCCGTCGTACGCGCCTTGGTGAGGGAGTTGCGGGCCACGGTGCCCCAACTGCGCGCTGCCACGGTGCCCCAACTGCGCGCTGCCACGGTTCCCCAACTGCGCGCTGCCACGGTTCCCCAACTGGGCGCCTGATGGCGGTGCATGCGCGGCTGCTCGGCCAAGGCCGGGCCAGTCGGCCAAGGCTGGGTCAAAGGGTGGGGCCCTCGGTTCCCCCGTGGTCCGCGTGCGTGAAAAGGTGAGGAAGTTGCTGACGTGAATACGGGGAGTGGCGGGCAGGCATGAGCAAGCGCCAGGTGCAGAAGATGTTCCGGCTCATGGCGAGTGGGGAGGCCGTTGAGCTCACCAGTGCCATGGCGTCCGTGAAGAAGCTCGCCCGGCTTGCCTTCATCGCGGAGCAGTTCGGGTATCAGTACGCGGATGTGCGGCAGTCGGGCGGGCAGAACAACGCGCTGAAGATGCTCATCCTGCCGGATCCCGGCCCGCAGGCTCAGACCCGGGCCGCGCAGAACTGGGCCCAGTACCCGCAGGCCGCCGGCGGCGGGCCGTTGCCTCCCTTCGTGCCCGACGCACTGGAGCTGCTCAAGGCCCGGATCAACTTCGACCTGACCGGGAAGAACGCCGAGAAGCGGATGCTGTACGCGGGCCTCGGCGTCACCGTCGGGTGTGTGGTCCTGGCGTTGCGAACCGGCGGGGACGGCATCGCCTTCGCCGTTTCGGGGATCTTCTGGGTACTCCTCGTGGGAATCCTCGGCATCGGGGTCGCCGTCACCCGGAAGCGGAACGCCAAGTTCGCCGCACGACTGCAGGGCGCCGGGTTCACGGCTGTTACGGATGAAACGGGGAGGGTGCGGTATCTGCCTCCGGGCTGGCAGATGCCCGGCGGCCAGTTGCCGGGTGCGCAGCCTCTGGGTGCGCAGCCTTCGGGTGCGCAGCATCCGGGGCAGGGGAATCCGTTCGCGGGGCAGCATGGCGGTCAGCCGGCACAGCAGTACGGTCAGCCGGGGCAGCAGTACGGCAGTGGTCCGTACGGCAGTGGTCCGTACGGCAGTGGTCCGTACGGCGGCCCGCAGGGCGGTGCGCCCGTCCCCGGGCCGTACGCGCCTCAGCAGCCGCAGCCTCAGCAGCAAGCCCCCGGCCCGTACGCACCTCCGCAGGCGCCCTCCGCCGGGCCCTACGGCGGACAGCCCGGCCCCGGTCCGTATGCCCAGCCCCAGCCCCAGCCGCCGTCCCAGCCCCAGCCGAACAGTCCCTACGGTCGGCCACAACCGCCTCAGCACTGAACCGAGAGCTCTGATCGCGGCCACTGGCTCCGGCTCAAGCGCCCCGCCCCCACAAAAGACGGGAGGCTTCTTCTTTACCCCTCCCTTTTACCCCTCCCTCTGTCCCGCGAGCTGAGCCCAGCCCTCGCACCATCACGTACGCTCGCTCCTCACGGCGAGAAGTGCGACCGTCAGACCTCACCGGCGCCCCCGCCCGATCGTGAGAGCAACGTTCCCGGACGGTCACTCGCAGCCACAGACCCGAAACGCGCCATCCCTACCTTCGGGACTCATCACCCATGTACGACAGAGCCGCCGTACGACAGCTGAGCACCGGAGAACCGTGGAGGCGTCATGACAGCCCCTAGCACAGCCCCCGCCACGAGCAGGGGAGGTCGCTGGATCGAGCACTGGGATCCCGAGGACGAGACCTTCTGGAATGAGACGGGGGAGAAGGTCGCCCGGAGGAACCTCTTCTTCTCCGTGCTGTCCGAGCACATCGGGTTCTCCATCTGGACCGTATGGTCGGTGATGGTGCTCTTCATGGGCCCCGAATACGGGCTCACCCCGGCCGACAAGTTCTTCCTCGTCTCGATGGCGACGCTGGTCGGCGCCATCGTGCGTGTCCCGTACACCTTCGCCGTCGCCCTCTTCGGCGGTCGGAACTGGACGATCGTCTCGGCCAGCCTGCTGCTCATTCCGACGGTCGCCGCGTTCATCGTGATGGAGCCCGGGACGTCCTTCACCACGTTCCTGGTGTGCGCCATGCTCGCCGGCATCGGCGGCGGCAACTTCGCCTCCAGCATGACCAACATCAACGCGTTCTTCCCGCTGCGGAAGAAGGGCTGGGCGCTCGGCCTCAACGCGGGCGGCGGCAACATCGGCGTGCCCGTCGTGCAGCTCGTCGGCCTCGCGGTCATCGGCGCCAGCGGCGGCCCGCGCGTACTGCTCGGGATCTACATCCCGCTCATCGTCATCGCCGCCGTCCTCGCCGCGGTCAAGATGGACAACATCGCGCACCTGAAGAACGACAGCGGTGCCGCCAAGGAGTGCGTCAAGGACGCGCACACCTGGATCATGTCCTTCCTCTACATCGGCACCTTCGGCTCCTTCATCGGCTACAGCTTCGCCTTCGGCCTGGTGCTCCAGACCCAGTTCGGGCGGACCCCGCTGCAGGCCGCGTACGTCACCTTCATCGGCCCGCTGCTCGGTTCGCTGATCCGGCCCGTGGGCGGCGCGCTCGCCGACCGCTTCGGTGGCGCGAAGATCACGCTGTGGAACTACGTCGCCATGGCCGCCGCCACCGGCGTCATCGTCATCGCGTCCATGCAGAAGTCCCTGCCGCTGTTCACCACCGCGTTCATCGCCCTGTTCGTCCTCAGCGGACTCGGCAACGGCTCCACCTTCAAGATGATCCCGGGCATCTTCCAGGCCAAGGCCCTCGCCAAGGGGCTCGAGGGCGAGGAGGCCGCCGCGTACGGGCGCCGGCTGTCCGGTGCCTCCATGGGAATCATCGGGGCCGTGGGCGCGCTCGGCGGGCTCGGCATCAACCTCGCCTTCCGGCAGTCGTTCCTGAGCGTAGGCTCGGGAACCGGTGCCTTCGTCGCCTTCCTCGCCTTCTACGGGCTCTGCTTCGCGGTCACCTGGGCCGTATACCTTCGCCGCCAGGCGCCCGCCCAGAGCCAGTCCACAGCGGCCGCCGAGACGAAGCCGCAGCTCAGCTACGCGGAGGTGTGACGTAACACCGTCGACATCAAGCGGAACCGAGCCCGTCATGAGCTGTTGACAGGCTCGGTCGACCGCTGGTGTAGGACGAATCGAACGCGGGACGAGAGCTGATGTACGACGAACTGCAGCCCACAGACCGACACGACCACGGCCCGCTCGCGGGATTCACCGTAGGTGTGACGGCGGCCCGCCGTGCCGAAGAACTCGGTGCGCTGCTTCAGCGGCGCGGAGCCGCGGTCATCCACGCACCTGCCCTGCGCATCGTGTCTCTCTCCGACGACAGTGAACTGCTCGCGGCGACCAAGGAACTGCTCGACGTGGCCCCGGACGTCGTGGTCGCCACCACCGCCATCGGGTTCCGGGGATGGATCGAGGCGGCCGACGGGTGGGGTTTCGGTGAGGCCCTGCTCGACCGGCTGCGCGGTGTCGAACTGCTCGCCCGCGGACCCAAGGTCAAAGGGGCGGTCCGGGCCGCGGGACTCACCGAGGACTGGTCCCCGTCGTCCGAGTCCATGGCCGAGGTACTCGACCGGCTGCTGGAGGAGGGCGTCGACGGGCGCCGGGTCGCGGTGCAGCTGCACGGCGAGCCGCTGCCCGGCTTCGTCGAGGCGCTGCGGGCCGGGGGAGCCGAGGTCGTCGGCGTTCCCGTCTACCGGTGGATGCCGCCGGAGGACATCGGGCCCGTCGACCGGCTGCTCGATGCCACCGTCAGCCGCGGCCTGGACGCGCTGACCTTCACCAGCGCACCGGCCGCCGCCTCGCTGCTGGGCCGCGCCGAGGACCGCGGGCTGCTGCCCGAGTTGCTCGACGCCCTCAACCACGACGTGCTGGCCGCCTGCGTCGGACCGGTCACCGCGCTGCCCCTGCAGGCCCGGGGCGTCGACACGGTCCAGCCGGAACGCTTCCGGCTCGGCCCCCTCGTACAGCTGCTGTGTCAGGAGCTTCCGTCCAGGGCGCGGACATTGCCGATCGCGGGGCACCGGGTGGAGATCCGCGGCCACGCGGTGATGGTGGACAACGCGCTGCGGCCCGTGCCACCCGCCGGGATGTCCCTGCTGCGGGCGCTGTCCCGGCGCCCGGGCTGGGTCGTGTCCCGCGCCGACCTGCTGCGCGCCCTGCCCGGCGCCGGCCGGGACGAACACGCGGTGGAGACGGCGATGGCCCGCCTGCGCACGGCACTTGGGGCGCCCAAGCTGATCCAGACGGTCGTCAAGCGTGGCTACCGTCTCGCACTCGACCCGGCCGCCCACTCGAAGTACGCGGATTCCTGACGGTTGACGTGACCGTCCCCGGCTGCCGTCTGACGGACGTACGACATGGACGTACGGCACGGACCTACGCAGGGGCGGGCGGCACGAGCAGGCGGTACTGGGGGTTCCGGCCGCGCCCGCGGGGAGGCACTGTAGGGGGTACGGACCCTTCGCCGACCCCTCATGGCGGTAACCCCAAGGCGGTGACAGGCACATGGCACTGGGCGCAGCCACGGCCACGGCCTCGTACGAGCTGCGGTTCGACTCCGGGCGGATCTGCCTGGACCTGCTGGCGACGACACATCCCGAGGAACGGCTCGACGCGGTCGAGCCCCTGCGGGCCTGGATCATCGGAGCCGGGCTGGTTCCACCGGATACGCCGCCCACGGCGGCCGACGCCTCCTGGCTCGTGGGCTTTCGCGAACTGCGCGGTCACATCGGGCAGTTGGTGCGCGGGCAGCCCTCGCGGGACTCCCGGCACTTCGGTGTCGCGCTGGCCCGAGTCAACGAACTGGCCCGCGCCGCACCGCCCGCCCCGCGCGCTGTCTGGGGCGACGACGGCTCCCTCGTGCGTGCCCTCGAGGGCCCGCCCGCGTGCGCGGCCCTCCTCGCCGTCGTCGCCCGCGATGCCGTGGAGCTCCTCACCGATCCCGTCGCCCGCGCGAGCATGCGTCAGTGCGAGGGCGACAACTGCCCCATCGTCTACCTCGATACGTCCCGCGGCCGCAGGCGCAGGTGGTGCTCGAGTGAGGTCTGCGGAAACCGGGAAAGGGTGGCCCGGCACCGCCGCCGTGCGGCGCTCGCCCGCGCCTAGGTCAGGTTCCGGCCCCACGAGTGTGCCGGAATGCCTTGAACATCCCCTTTGTGCGCTTCCGTTCCCAAGTGATGTTGGTTACATCTAGTTTCCTACGGCCGTCGCGCGGGCAGCGATTCGTTTTTGCCAGCGTGGCGTGAATGTGAAGCCCTTGTGGCAGGAATGTGCGGCCTTGTCCGGCTGCTCCAGCCCGCCCGAAGAAACAGTGGCCTCAGCTTGAACACAACTCCGCACGCGTCCGTACCTGGTGGAGAGCGACCGACTCGGGGGAACCCCCGGACACCGGAGGTAGGCGTGCGCAAGGATTCCGCCGTGGCCGATGAACGACCTCCGAGGGCCCGACATCGCATGTCCCAGCCCTCGGAACCCGACGAGGAGCTGATGCGTGCGCTGTACAGGGAACACGCGGGGCCCCTGCTCGCCTATGTGCTGCGGCTGGTCGCGGGAGACCGCCAGCGTGCCGAAGACGTCGTGCAGGAGACGCTCATCCGTGCCTGGAAGAACGCCGGTCAGCTCAACCGAGCTACCGGTTCGGTACGACCCTGGCTGGTGACGGTCGCCCGGCGCATCGTCATCGACGGGCACCGCAGCCGGCAGGCCCGGCCTCAGGAGGTGGACCCGTCGCCGCTGGAGGTCATCCCCGCGGAGGACGAGATCGACAAGGCGTTGTGGCTGATGACACTGTCGGACGCGCTGGACGACCTGACCCCGGCTCACCGTGAGGTCCTGGTCGAGACGTACTTCAAGGGACGTACCGTCAACGAGGCGGCTGAGACGCTGGGCATACCCAGCGGCACCGTTCGCTCACGGGTGTTCTATGCCCTCCGTTCGATGAAGCTGGCACTGGAAGAGCGCGGGGTGACGGCATGAACACATACGGGGGATACGGAACGGGTACCCCTGGACCTATGCATGGTTCGCAGGGCCAGGGTGATGTGCACGAGACGGTCGGCGCGTACGCCCTCGGCATCCTCGATGACGCGGAGGCGAGCGCCTTCGAGGCGCACCTCGCGACGTGTGACTGGTGTGCCCAGCAACTGGACGAGCTCGCGGGCATGGAGCCGATGCTGGCCGCCCTCGCGGATCTGCCGGACAGCCATGGCACCCCGGCCATAGGGGAGTCGCTGTCCGCCCGCCCGAGCCCACGGCTCGCGAACCGGCTGGTCGACGAGGTCGCACAGCGTCGCGCCCAGAAGCGTCGGCGCGGCATGTATCTGGTCGCGGCCGCGGCAGCGCTGATCGTCGGCGGCCCGGTCACCGCGATCGCGGTCACCGGCGGCGACGACTCGAACAACGTGGCGGAGCCGCTCGCCAGCAGCCCCGCCGAGGACGCCTTCTTCAACCACATGAAGGAGAAGGTCTCCGCCACCGACCCGGCCACGAAGGTCAGCGCCACGGTCGGCATGGAGGGCAAGGCCTGGGGCACCCACGCCGTCCTTGAGCTCAAGAACCTCAAGGGTCCGGAGAAGTGCTCCCTGGTCGCCGTCGGCAAGAACGGCGACCGCGAGACGGTGAGCTCCTGGTCCGTCCCGAAATGGGGCTACGGCATCAAGAGCAGCACCAACGACAAGGCGAAGAAGCCGCTGTACGTGCACGGTGGCGCAGCCATGACCCCGAACGAGATCGACCACTTCGAGGTCGTGACGTTCGACGGCACGCGCCTGGTCGAGGTGAACGCGTGACCGAACACAGGTCTCAGACGTAGCCTCCCGGGGCCCCCTTCGCGTACGGTTGACGGCTGCCATGCACGTCAGAAGGGGGCCCGGTGGCCGCTCAGGTTCAGCAGCAAACCGCGCTCGGCTCGGTCCACGACTCCGTACGAGACCGAGAGATCAGCGTCGAACAGGAACACCTGGACCGGGTGTACCGGCGCCTCGAGGAGAAGATCCACGAGGCGGAGTTCCTCATGAACGACGCGGCCAAGCGCGGACAGGTCGGCACGCCGGGCGCGCTGGCCGAGCGTGACGCGCAGGTGTTCCGCGCGGGGGTCCACCTCAATCGTCTGAACAACGAGTTCGAGGACTTCCTCTTCGGACGGATCGACCTGCTGCTCGGCAAGGACGGCAAGAAGGGCCCGGACGGCGCGTACACCGCGGTCGAGCCCGCCGAGGGCGCGGTACGCCCCGACAACACGGCCGACATCGCGGAGACGCTGCACATCGGCCGGATCGGCGTTCTCGACGCGGACTACTCCCCGCTGGTCATCGACTGGCGGGCGCCGGCCGCGGCACCGTTCTACCGCTCGACGCCGGTCGATCCCGGCCGGGTCGTGCGCCGCCGGGTCATCCGCTCCAAGGGCCGCAAGGTCCTCGGCGTCGAGGACGACCTGATGCGCCCGGAGCTGACGGCCCACATCGACGGGCGTGAGCTGCCGGTGATCGGTGACGGCGCGCTGATGGCCGCGCTGGGCCAGGCCCGCAGCCACACCATGCGGGACATCGTCGCCTCCATCCAGGCCGAGCAGGACCTGGTCATCCGGGCGCCCGCCGCGTCGGTGACGTATGTGGAGGGCGGGCCCGGCACCGGCAAGACCGCGGTGGCCCTGCACCGGGCCGCCTACCTCCTCTACCAGGACCGCCGCCGGTACGCGGGCGGCATCCTGATCGTCTCGCCCACGCCGCTGCTGGTGGCGTACACCGAGGGCGTCCTGCCGTCCCTCGGGGAGGAGGGGCAGGTCGCCATCCGCGCGGTCGGCTCCCTCGTCGACGGCGCCGAGGCCACGCTCTACGACTCACCCGCGGTGGCCCGCGCCAAGGGCTCGTACCGGATGCTCAAGGTACTGCGGAAGGCGGCACGCGGGGCACTGGAGACGCCGGGCGCTCCGGCCTCTGCCCCGGCTTCTGCTCAGGCTTCCACGGGGCAGCTCGCCTTCGGCGACGACGACGGCGCGCAGACCCCTGCCGCGCCCGCCTTCACCCCCACCCGCCTCCGCGTGGTCGCCTTCGGGCGCCGCCTGGAGCTGGAGGCCGCCGAGCTGGACCGCGTCCGGCGCAATGCCCTCTCCGGCACCGCCCCTGTGAATCTGCTGCGCCCGCGTGCCCGCAAGCTGCTGCTCGACGCCCTGTGGGCACAGTCCGGTGCGGGATCCCGGCACACCGACCCGGAGCTGGCCGCCGAGCTGCGCTCGTCGTTCGACGAGGACATCACCTCCGAGGACAGCTTCATCGCGTTTCTGGACGCCTGGTGGCCCGAGCTGACGCCGCGCGCCGTGCTGGACGCGATGGCCGACGAGAAGCGGCTCGGGCGCTGGGCCAGGCGGATCCTCAACCCCGGCGAGGTGCGCCGCGTCGCCCGCTCGCTGGGGCGTGACGGGCTCTCCGTGCACGATGTGGCGATGCTCGACGAGCTGCAGGCGCTCCTCGGGGTCCCGGCCCGCCCCCGCAAGAAGCGCGACCTGGACCCGCTGGACCAGCTCACGGGCCTGGAGGAGCTGATGCCGGTCCGCGAGGAGTCGCAACGCGAGCGCGCCGAGCGGCTGGCCCAGGAACGTACCGAGTACGCGCACGTCATCGTCGACGAGGCACAGGACCTCACGCCCATGCAGTGGCGCATGATCGGCCGCCGTGGCCAGCACGCCACATGGACGGTCGTCGGCGACCCCGCCCAGTCGTCGTGGTCGGACCCGGACGAGGCCGCCGAGGCCCGCGACGAGGCCCTCGGCACCCGCCCGCGCCGCCGCTTCACGCTCACCGTGAACTACCGCAACCCGGCTGAGATCGCCGAGCTGGCCGCCAAGGTCCTGGCCCTGGCCATGCCCGGCTCGACGTCCCCGTCGGCGGTCCGCTCGACGGGCGTGGAGCCGCGTTTTGTGACAACGAACAATGGACACAGCACCGTCGTACGGGACGGACTCGCCAAGACCGTCCGGGCGGAGGCCGCGCGGCTGCTCGACCGGGTCGACGGCACAGTCGGGGTCGTCGTGGCGATGAACCGCCGGGCCGAGGCCGCCCGCTGGCTCGCCGGGCTCGGCGACCGCGTCGTGGCCCTCGGCAGCCTGGAGGCCAAGGGACTGGAGTACGACGCCACGATCGTCGTTTCACCCGCGGAGATCGCCGACGAGTCACCGGCCGGGCTGCGCGTTCTGTACGTGGCCCTCACCCGGGCCACCCAGCAGCTCACCGTGGTCTCGTCGGACCGCGACGAGCCCGACGTGAACGGGGTCCCCGACCTCCTCCGAGACTGATTCGACGGTCCCTTCGACGACCCCTGTGGCGGTCCCTTCGACGGCCCCTTCGTCGGCCCCCGAAATGAACTCTGGGACGGGAATTGCCTTACGGGGATCGTTTGTTACCGTGGATGAGGCACCGGCCCGATCCAAGCCCCCGGGCCCAACCTTCGTCGCTTCGAGCGACCACTTGCCGCGAGGCGAGCATGGCGGGTCGGTGCCACTTAAGCGCACAAGAGGTAAGAGGGGTTCACGTCACCTGGTGACGTGAACCCCTTTCTCATGTCCCAAGTAGGCCGGAATCTCCGTGGCACCCGGTGCCACCTGCGCGAACAAAAGGTTCGCAATCCGAGGCGGCTACCGCGTACTCGGCGGTAGGTGCGACGATCGGACGGCATACAAGCGGCACTAGCGACACACGGTGAAAGCAGAGGAAGTCGGCCATGGCAACGGCGCCCAGCGTCTCCTACTCGATGACGGTCCGGCTGGAGGTACCCGCGAGCGGAACCGCCGTCTCGCAGCTCACCACGGCTGTCGAGTCCTCCGGAGGCTCGGTGACCGGCCTCGACGTGACCGCGTCCGGTCACGAGAAGCTCCGCATCGACGTCACCATCGCGGCGACGTCGACGACGCACGCCGACGAGATCGTCGAGGAGCTGCGGGGCATCGAGGGCGTCACGCTCGGCAAGGTCTCCGACCGTACGTTCCTGATGCACCTCGGTGGCAAGATCGAGATGGCGTCCAAGCACCCCATCCGCAACCGTGACGACCTCTCCATGATCTACACGCCGGGTGTGGCCCGCGTCTGCATGGCGATCGCCGAGAACCCCGAGGACGCCCGGCGCCTGACCATCAAACGCAACTCGGTTGCGGTCGTGACGGACGGGTCGGCGGTGCTCGGCCTCGGGAACATCGGGCCCAAGGCGGCCCTCCCGGTCATGGAGGGCAAGGCGGCCCTCTTCAAGCGCTTCGCCGGCATCGACGCCTGGCCGATCTGCCTGGACACCCAGGACAGCGACGCGATCGTCGAGATCGTCAAGGCCATCGCCCCCGGCTTCGCGGGCATCAACCTGGAGGACATCTCCGCGCCGCGCTGCTTCGAGATCGAGGCCCGGCTGCGCGAGGCCCTCGACATCCCCGTCTTCCACGACGACCAGCACGGCACCGCCATCGTCGTACTCGCCGCCCTGACCAACGCGCTGCGCGTCACCGGCAAGGCGATCGGTGACATCCGCGTCGTCATGTCGGGCGCCGGCGCGGCCGGTACGGCCATCCTCAAGCTGCTGATCGCCGCCGGCGTCAAGCACGCGGTCGTCGCCGACATCCACGGTGTCGTGCACGCGGGCCGCGAGGACCTGGTGCAGGCCGCCCCCGACTCGCCGCTGCGCTGGATCGCCGACAACACCAACCCCGAGGGCATCACGGGCACGTTGAAGGAGGCCGTGCGCGGCTCCGACGTGTTCATCGGCGTGTCGGCTCCCAATGTGCTGGACGGCGTCGACGTGGCCGCGATGGCCGACGGCGCCATCGTGTTCGCACTCGCGAACCCCGACCCCGAGGTCGACCCGGCGATCGCCCGCGAGACTGCGGCGGTCGTGGCCACGGGCCGCTCCGACTTCCCCAACCAGATCAACAACGTCCTGGTCTTCCCGGGCGTCTTCCGCGGCCTCCTCGACGCCCAGTCGCGCACGGTCAACACGGAGATGATGCTGGCCGCCGCGACCGCCCTCGCGGACGTGGTGACCGAGGACGAGCTCAACCCGAACTACATCATCCCCAGCGTCTTCAACGACAAGGTCGCGGGCGCGGTCGCGGGCGCGGTGCGCAACGCCGCGAAGGCGGCCGGCGTGGCGGCCGCAGGCAACACGACGGCCTGAGCCCGCGCCGGCCCCTGGGGGCTGCGCCCCCAGACCCCCGTATCGGCCTGAACGGCCTCGTCCTCAAACGCCGGACGGGCTGAATTCAGCCCCTCAGGCGATTGAGGAGCGGGGTCTGGGGCGGAGACCCAGAAGGATGGGACGGGTAGGGGCGGCGGGGGCGAAAAAAGCCGCGCAGCGTCCGCTGTGACGGTTGCCACGCCGCCCCCGTACCGGCGCGTCGCCGGACACGGGGCCTGGGGCCGCCTCTAGGGTGGCGGCCAAGGCTCAGCCCCTGAGGGCCACCAGGCATCTCAGGCCCTGCGGTCCGCTGCCGGGAGCGGACGGAGCGTCACCGTTTCGAGGCTGTGGCGCTTTTCGTGTGACTCCCAGGGGTGCCGGATTGGCTTTCCCGCAGCAGGTGGGGGCAGGATGCGTCTCTGGGCGCGAGGGTCTGGCTACGGACCCGGGTCCGGGGACCGACCGAGGACCCTGGCAGCATCGGCTTCGCTGTGCCCAACATGCGGCTCCGCCGCGTGGCACGCCACAACGGCAAGAAGAACACGGGAGTAACAACATGAACCGCAGTGAGCTGGTGGCCGCGCTGGCCGACCGCGCCGAGGTGACCCGCAAGGACGCCGACGCCGTTCTGGCCGCGTTCGCCGAGACCGTCGGCGAGATCGTCGCCAAGGGCGACGAGAAGGTCACCATCCCCGGCTTCCTGACCTTCGAGCGCACCCACCGTGCCGCTCGCACCGCGCGCAACCCGCAGACCGGCGACCCGATCCAGATCCCGGCCGGCTACAGCGTCAAGGTCTCGGCGGGCTCGAAGCTCAAGGAAGCCGCCAAGGGCAAGTAAGCCTGTTGTGCGCCTCGCCCGGCGCACGGCACGGACAACGCCGATACGCCGATGGGGCGGTCACCCGAATCCGGGTGACCGCCCCATCGCGTGCGTGCGGGCTCGTGCTGAGGGCTCGTGCGTACGGGAGTACGGGACGTACTCCCGTACCGGCCGAGCGACTAGCCGAGCGCCTTGCCCGGCAGCTCCACCTTCGCCCCGAACTGCATGAGCTTCTCCATGAAGTTCTCGTAGCCGCGGTTGATCAGGTCGATGCCGTGCACCCGGGACGTGCCCTGGGCCGCCAGCGCCGCGATGAGGTACGAGAAGCCGCCGCGGAGGTCCGGGATCACGAGGTCGGCGCCCTGGAGCTTCGTCGGCCCCGACACGACCGCGGAGTGGAGGAAGTTGCGCTGGCCGAAGCGGCAGTTCGAGCCGCCGAGGCACTCGCGGTAGAGCTGGATGTGGGCGCCCATCTGGTTCAGGGCCGATGTGAAGCCGAGGCGGGACTCGTACACCGTCTCGTGGATGATCGACAGGCCCGTGGCCTGGGTCAGGGCCACCACCAGCGGCTGCTGCCAGTCCGTCTGGAAGCCGGGGTGGACGTCCGTCTCCAGGGCGATCGACTTGAGCTGGCCGCCGGGGTGCCAGAAGCGGATGCCCTCGTCGTCGATCTCGAAGGCGCCGCCGACCTTCCGGTAGGTGTTGAGGAACGTCATCATCGAGCGCTGCTGGGCGCCGCGGACGTAGATGTTGCCTTCGGTCGCCAGCGCCGCGGAAGCCCAGGAGGCGGCCTCCAGGCGGTCCGGGAGCGCCGCGTGGGTGTAGCCGCCGAGCTTGTCCACGCCCGTGACGCGGATCGTGCGGTCGGTGTCCATCGCGATGATCGCGCCCATTTTCTGCAGAACGCAGATCAGGTCCTCGATCTCCGGCTCGACGGCGGCGTTCGCCAGCTCGGTCACGCCTTCCGCCAGGACGGCCGTCAGCAGCACCTGCTCGGTCGCGCCCACGGACGGGTACGGCAGCCGGATCTTGGTGCCGCGCAGCCGCTGCGGGGCCTCCAGGTACTGGCCGTCCGCCCGCTTCTCGATCTTCGCGCCGAACTGCCGCAGCACCTCGAAGTGGAAGTCGATCGGCCGGCCGCCGATGTCGCAGCCGCCCAGGCCGGGGATGAACGCGTGGCCGAGCCGGTGCAGCAAGGGGCCGCAGAACAGGATCGGAATGCGCGAGGAACCCGCGTGCGCGTCGATGTCCGCGACGTTCGCGCTCTCCACGTGCGACGGGTCGAGGACCAGCTCGCCAGGATCCTCACCCGGACGAACCGTCACTCCGTGCAGCTGCAGCAGCCCCCGCACGACGCGTACGTCACGGATGTCGGGGACGTTGCGCAGCCGACTCGGAGCGCTGCCGAGCAGGGCGGCGACCATGGCCTTCGGTACGAGGTTCTTCGCACCGCGGACACGGATCTCACCCTCCAGCGGGGTTCCGCCGTGGACAAGCAGGACGTCATCTGAGCCGTTGACGGTCATGAATCTCGCGTTCCGATAGTTGGACAGGGCCGAAGAGGCAAGGGTAATGGCCGCCTACCCCCCTTCTGGAAGCCCAAGTACGGCCCGGCTCCGTCATAGCTTCGCCACAACACGAGACGTTTCCGGCCGGGCACGCGGGGTTACGGGCAGGGGTGTGCGCTCCACCTGCATCCTTGCGCCGTGAGCTGCATTCACATCCGTACACGCATTGCCTCCCCGCACGCGGGGAAGATGCGGGATCATGTCAGGCATGACCGAGGTGTCCTCGCTCACAGGGCGGCTGCTCGTGGCCACTCCCGCTCTGGCGGACCCGAACTTCGACCGCGCTGTGGTGCTGCTTCTCGACCACGACGAGGAGGGCTCCCTGGGTGTCGTCCTCAACCGCCCCACGCCCGTGGACGTCGGCGACATCCTCGAGGGCTGGGCGGAACTCACCGGTGAGCCCGGCGTCGTCTTCCAGGGTGGTCCGGTCTCGCTCGACTCGGCGCTCGGTGTCGCGGTCATCCCCGGTGGCTCGTCCGGTGAGCGGAGCCCGCTGGGCTGGCGCCGCGTGCACGGCGCGATCGGCCTCGTGGACCTGGAGGCCCCGCCGGAACTGCTGGCCTCCGCCCTCGGCTCGCTGCGGATCTTCGCGGGCTACGCGGGCTGGGGGCCGGGGCAACTGGAGGACGAACTCGTCGAGGGCGCCTGGTACGTCGTCGAGTCGGAGCCGGGCGACGTCTCCTCCCCGTCCCCGGAAAGGCTGTGGCGCGAGGTGCTCCGCCGTCAGCGCAACGAGCTGGCGATGGTGGCCACCTATCCGGACGATCCGTCGCTGAACTGATCTGTGGTCCGCTGCTGGACTGATCCGTGATCCGTGATCCGTCGCTGAGCTGAACTGTGATCCGTGGCTGGAACCCATCCGTGATCCGTCGCGGAACCGGTCCCTCGATTTCGTGGAAGCGAAGGGTGACAGGGTCCTGCACCGATGGCGGCGGGCTTCAGTACCCTTGGCTGTTATGAGCACTCTTGAGCCCGAGCGCGGGACTGGTACGGGGACCCTGGTCGAGCCGACGCCGCAGACCTCGCACGGTGACGGTGACCACGAGCGCTTCGCCCACTACGTCCAGAAGGACAAGATCATGGCGAGCGCGCTGGACGGCACGCCTGTTGTCGCGCTCTGCGGCAAGGTGTGGGTCCCGGGTCGCGACCCGAAGAAGTACCCCGTATGCCCCATGTGCAAGGAGATCTACGAGTCCATGGGCTCAGGCGGCGACCAGGGCAAGGGCGGCGGCGACAAGTAACGCCCTGTTGTTCTTCGGCTTCCGCACAGTGGTTCGACGTAGTGCGCGGCGCGGTGGGTCGACCACTCCGTCGCACGGCTCGGTATTAGGTCATGACGCCGAAGTGCGTCATGGGGACCGGCACGCCGGCCATGGCCGCGGCACCCTCCGTCGGGGGTGCCGCGGCTTTGTCGTGTGCGGAGTGAGGTGCGGCGAGAGGGCTCGCCGCTGAACAGGGCACTTTCAGCCGTCTCGGTCACAGAGTGGTAGAGACCTCTGGGAGGGCCTTGTTTTGCATGTTCATGAGCTCTTAGCCTCCGTGGTGTTGTGCAGAGCGAAACACCCATTGCGCATGTTGCAACGCGCGCTCCCTCGGAGGATGCCCGATGAAGTTCCCCGCCAGACTCTCAGTCCGGTTCTCTGCCCGAACAGCCGCCCCAGTAGCCGCACTTGTGGTCGCCGCTCTCACCGCGACCGCCTGTGCCCCTGAGTCCTCTGACAACTCCGGCGGCAAGGACGAGAAGAGCGGGACGCTGCGCGTGTGGCTCTTCCAGGAGGTCAACAACGGGCCGAAGAAGAAGGTCGTCGACGCCACCGTGGCCGCCTTCGAGAAGGCCCACGAGGGCACGAAGGTCAACGTCGAGTACATCCCCATCGAGACCCGTGCCGAGAAGGTCAAGGCCGCCTTCAACGACCCGAAGAGCGCGCCGGACCTCATGGAGTACGGCAACACCGACACCGCCGGTTACGTCAAGGACGGCGGACTCGCCGACGTCACCAAGGACTTCACGGACTGGAGCGAGGCGAAGGACACCGACCCGACCGCCAAGCAGTCCGTGACGGTCGACGGGAAGATCTACGGCGCCCCGTTCTTCGTCGGTGTGCGCGCCCTGTACTACCGCACCGACATCTTCAAGAAACTCGGTCTCGAAGTTCCCAAGACGCAGAGCGAGTTGATCGAGACCGCCGAGCAGATCCGGCAGGCGAAGCCGGACCTGTACGGGCTCGCGGTCGGCGGCGCGTTCACCTACGGCGCGATGCCGTTCGTCTGGTCCAACGGCGGTGAAATCGCCGAGGGCAAGGACGGTTCGTACTCCGCGACGATCGACAGCCCGCAGGCGCAGAAGGGCATCAAGGCGTACACCTCGCTCTTCGGTGACGACAACTGCCCGGCCGCCAAGTGCGCGAGCATGGGCGGCAACGACACGATCACGGCCTTCGCCTCCGGCAAGGCGGGCATGGCGATCGGCGGTGACTTCAACCACGCGGCGGTCGAGGCCGGGAAGGTGAAGGGCAAGTACGCGGTCGTACCGCTGCCGGGTCTGAAGGAGGGCTCGATAGCGCCTGCCTTCGCGGGCGGCAACAACCTCGGCGTCCTGAACAGCACTTCGCACCGCACGCTCGCCGTCGATCTGATGGAGGAACTCGCGTCGAAGAAGACGCAGGGTGAACTCTTCGACGCGATGGGCTTCCTGCCGACGTTCTCGGACGTGCGCCAGGACGTCGCGAAGAAGGAACCGTTCGTCGAGCCCTTCGTGAAGACGCTCGCCTCGGGCACCAAGTTCGTGCCCGCCTCGCCGGCCTGGGCGCAGATCGACGCGTCGCTCGTGCTGCCGACGATGTTCCAGGAGATCGCCAGCGGCAAGAAGGACGTGGCGACGGCTTCGAAGGACGCGGCGAAGAAGATGGACGACGCGTTCAGCTCCGCAGGATGAAACGGGTGACGAACGGCGCGTCCCCGGCACCCGCACCGCCGCTCGACGGGAGCCGCGCCGCGGTTCGGCGGCGCGGGGGCCTGGTGGCGGCCCGAAAGGCCGCGCTGCGCGGTGATCCCGCCGCGGAGGTGTCCGGCGAGGCTTCGGCCTCGTCCGGGCGGGCCGCGGGGGGTCCGGTGCGCGGGGGCGCGGGCGCGGCACGGACGTTCCGGCGTACGAGTGGCGGGTGGACGCCCTGGCTCTATCTCGCGCCCGCCCTCGTCGTCCTCGGCGGGCTGCTTGTCTACCCCGTCTACCAGCTTGGCCTGATTTCGTTTCTGGAGTACACACAGGCCCAGGTCAGCGGGGGGCAACCGACGACCTTTCAGGGGTTCGGCAACTACGCGACGCTCTTCGCGGACGACCAGTTCTGGCAAGTACTGCTGGCGACCGTGGTGTTCGCGGCGGCCTGTGTCGTGTCGACGCTCGCGGTCGGCTGCGCGCTCGCCGTGCTGCTGACGCGCGTACGGGCCGTGCCGCGGCTCGCGCTGATGCTGGCCGCGCTGGGCGCCTGGGCCACGCCCGCGATCACCGGCTCGACGGTGTGGCTGCTCCTGTTCGACCCCGACTTCGGGCCCGTCAACCGCATCCTGGGCCTCGGCGACTACTCGTGGACGTACGGCCGCTACAGCGCCTTCGCCCTCGTACTGCTCGAAGTCGTCTGGTGCTCCTTCCCGTTCGTGATGGTCACGGTGTACGCGGGCATCCGCGCCGTCCCGGACGAGGTGCTGGAGGCGGCAGCCCTGGACGGCGCCTCGCAGTGGCGCATCTGGCGCTCCGTGCTGGCGCCGATGCTCCGGCCGATCCTCGTGGTCGTCACCATCCAGTCGGTCATCTGGGATTTCAAGGTCTTCACGCAGATCTACGTGATGACGAACGGCGGCGGTATCGCCGGACAGAACCTCGTGCTGAACGTGTACGCGTATCAGAAGGCGTTCGCCTCCTCGCAGTACAGCCTCGGCTCGGCGATCGGAGTGGTGATGCTGCTGATTCTCCTGGCGGTCACGCTCGTCTATCTGCGGCTGCTGCGCAGGCAGGGGGAGGAGTTGTGAGTTCTTCGAGTGCTGTGCGTTCCGCGGGTCGTTTCCGGGTGCGCCGGCCCTGGCGGCTGGCCGCCGAGGCGTCGGCCCTGCTGATCGCCGCCGTGGTCGCGTTCCCCCTCTACTGGATGGTGCTGAGCGCCTTCAAACCGGCCGGTGAGATCGAGTCGACCGAGCCCCGCCCCTGGACGCTCACCCCGTCCCTGGACTCCTTCCGACGCGTCTTCGGACAGCAGGAATTCGGCCGTTACTTCCTCAACAGCCTTGTGGTGGCGGTCACCGTGGTCGTCGTCTCGGCGCTCATCGCGTTTCTCGCGGCGACCGCCGTGACACGATTCCGCTTCCGGTTCCGTACCACCCTGCTGATCATGTTCCTCATCGCGCAGATGGTGCCCATCGAGGCCCTGACGATTCCCCTCTTCTTCCAGATGCGGGACTTCGGTCAGCTGAACACACTGGGCTCGCTGATCCTGCCGCACATCGCGTTCTCCCTGCCGTTCGCGATCTGGATGCTGCGAGGCTTTGTGAAGGCGGTCCCGGAGGCGCTGGAGGAGGCCGCGTACCTCGACGGGGCGAGCCGGACACGATTCCTGTGGCAGATCCTTTTCCCTCTGGTCTTTCCCGGGCTCGTCGCCACGAGCGTGTTCTCGTTCATCTCCACCTGGAACGACTTCCTGTTCGCCAAGTCCTTCATCATCAGCGACACCTCGCAGTCGACGCTGCCGATGGCCCTCCTCGTCTTCTACAAGGCCGACGAACCGGACTGGGGCGGGGTGATGGCGGCATCCACGGTGATGACGATTCCCGTACTGATCTTCTTCGTACTCGTACAGCGACGGCTGGTCTCCGGACTGGGCGGCGCGGTAAAGGACTGACGTGAATGAACTGATTCCCGCGCCCCGCAGCGTCGTCGCCGGTTCGGGCGAGGTGCGGCTGACGGCGCACTCCCAGCTCTACGCCGGCACCACAACGGAGGGCGTAGGTCACTGGCTGCGCACCGTCCTCCGGGAGGCCACCGGCCTGCCGCTGCGCGAGGGCCTGGAGCTCGACGACACCGACGGCGATGGCATCGGGCTCCAGCTGGCCCCCGAGCTCGGCCCTGAGGAGTACCGCCTCGTCAGCGACTGGTCGGGCGTCCTTGTCGAGGGCGGCAGCGCGGCCGGTGTTTTCTGGGGCGCCCAGACACTGCGGCAGCTCCTCGGCCCCGATGCGTACCGCAGGGCCCCGCTCAGTCGCGACCGCACCTGGGCCGTGCCGCACGTCACGATCGAGGACGCCCCCCGCTTCGGCTGGCGCGGTCTCATGCTCGACGTCTCACGCCACTTCATGCCCAAGGACGGCGTGCTGCGCTATCTGGACCTGATGGCCGCTCACAAGCTGAACGTCTTCCACTTCCACCTCACCGACGACCAGGGCTGGCGCATCGAGATCAAGCGGCACCCCAAGCTCACGGAGACCGGATCGTGGCGGGCACGCACGAAATTCGGCCATCGCGCGTCGCCTCTGTGGGAGGAGAAGCCGCACGGCGGCTACTACACCCAGGACGACATCCGCGAGATCGTCGCGTACGCGGCCGAGCGGCATATCGCCGTCGTCCCCGAGATCGACATCCCGGGCCACTCGCAGGCCGCCATCGCCGCGTATCCGGAACTCGGCAACACCGACGTCATCGACACGACTTCCCTCTCCGTCTGGGACAACTGGGGCGTCTCCCACAACGTACTGGCCCCCACTGACAACACCCTGCGCTTCTACGAGGGGGTGTTCGAGGAGGTCCTGGAGCTGTTCCCCTCGGAGTTCATCCACGTCGGCGGCGACGAGTGCGCCAAGGAGCAGTGGAGGCAGTCGCCCACCGTGCAGGCACGCATCAAGGAGCTCGGGCTCGCCGACGAGGACGAGTTGCAGTCGTGGTTCATCCGGCACTTCGACAACTGGCTGACCGCGCGCGGCCGTCGGCTGATCGGCTGGGACGAGATCCTGGAGGGCGGCCTGGCACCTGGGGCGGCCGTGTCGTCGTGGCGTGGCTACGGGGGCGGCATCACGGCCGCCCGCGCGGGCCACGACGTCGTCATGTGTCCCGAGCAGCAGGTGTACTTGGACCACCGTCAGGACGGTGGCGCGGACGAGCCCGTGCCCATCGGGTACGTACGGACGCTGGAGGACGTCTACCGGTTCGAACCCGTGCCGCCGGAGTTGACCGCCGATCAGGCGCGGCACGTGCTCGGCACTCAGGCCAACGTGTGGACCGAGGTGATGGAGGATCGTGCGCGCGTCGACTACCAGACGTTCCCGCGGCTCGCGGCTTTCGCCGAGGTCGCCTGGAGCGCGCTGCCGGCCCCCGCGGAACGCGACTTCGCCGGCTTCGAGCGGCGGATGAGCGCCCACTACAAGCGCCTTGACGCGCTGGGGGTGGCCTATCGCCCGCCCGCGGGCCCCCTGCCCTGGCAGCAGAGACCCGGAGTGCTCGGACGCCCGATCGACGGGGCGCCCCCAAACGTGTGAGGCGGCCCCCGAGGGGTGTTCCGCGAACCGGCGACCCTGCGACGGTGACCCCGTAAGGCGAAAGGCACCCAAGAGCCACCGAAGAGTACCCATGCGCGCTGATCGGCGATGTCGTGCGAAAACGGGCCATCTCGCTGATGAGAGGTACGAATGCCTCCTAGCGGACCCCCTCGTCGTGAAGCGGGGAAGATGTGCCAGAGTTGCCACGTCCGCCCTGTCAGCACGTACCGTACGGCAACACAGGTGGGACCAGGTGGGGCAGCGGGAAGGGGCAGCCGGTTTGACCACGCACGCACCGCAGGCGGCGCAGGCCGTGACGCTGCCCGCCTCGCTGGACGAGGCCGTGGCGGCACTCGCCGCCATGCCGGCCGCCGTTCCCGTGGCCGGCGGCACCGACCTCATGACCGCTGTCAACTCCGGGCAGCTGCGGCCCGCCGCGCTCGTCGGCCTCGGCCGGATCAGCGAGATCCGTGGCTGGCAGTACCTGGACGGCCACGCGCTGCTCGGCGCGGGCCTCACCCACGCCCGTATGGGGCGCCCGGACTTCGCGGCCCTCATTCCGGCTCTCGCGGCCGCCGCGAGAGCCGCGGGGCCCCCACAGATCCGCAACGCGGGCACCCTGGGCGGCAACATCGCGTCGGCCGCCCCCATGGGGGACGCGCTTCCGGTGCTCGCAGCCCTGGAGGCGACGCTCATCATCGCGGGCCCGGGCGGCGCCCGCCGTGAGGTCCCCGTCTCGCATCTGCTCGCCGGCGTGGACATGCTGCGCGGCGGCGAACTCATCGGGTACGTGCGCGTGCCCCTGCTGCATGCGCCGCAGGTCTTCCTCAAGGCGACCGGACGGACCGGCCCGGGGCGCGCCATCGCGTCCGTGGCGCTCGTCCTCGACCCCGCCCGGCGCGGAGTGCGGTGCGCCGTGGGCGCCATAGCGCCGATGCCGCTGCGGCCCCTGGAGGCCGAGCAGTGGGTCGCCTCGCTGATCGACTGGGACAACAACCGCGCGCTCGCGCCCGAGGCGCTGGCCGCCTTCGGGGAGTACGTCTCCGCGGCCTGCATCCCCGACCCGGTCCCCGCCGAGGACGGCTCCGTGCAGCCGCTGCCGCCCGCTGTACTGCATCTGCGGCGCACCGTCGCCGCACTGGCCCGACGAGCACTGGGGAGGGCACTGTCGTGACCGACGACCAGCACGGAGAGGACATGCCTCAGGAGGGCACTCCTCAGGCGGGCAGCCGCTGGGACCCGCTGCCCCAGGGCGACTACGACGACGGTGCCACCGCGTTCGTCCAGCTCCCGGAAGGGGGCGTGGACGCGCTGCTGGCCCAGTCCCCGCTCGCCGCTCCCGGCCACGGCTACGTGCCACCGCACATCACGCCCGCTCCGGACGCGGGGACCGACCCGGCGGCCGCCGGGTCGTGGCCCGCGCATTCCGGGGCGGCCGACGGGCAGCCTCAGGAGGTGCGGTGGCCGGACCCGAACGCGCTGCCCGAAGAGCACCGCCAGTCCGCCTACGACGGTTTCGCGTACAACCCGGTGACCACCGGTCAGTGGACCTTCGAGGAACCCACCCACGAGGATGGAGGCGCGCCGGGCCACGACGTCACCGGGGAGTGGTCCATTCCCGTCGCCGACGGTGACCTGCCCGACGAGTCCGGCGAGTTCACGACGTCGTCCCTGGTAGAGCAGTGGGGCGGTACCCCTCCGGCCACGCTGCCGGGCGGGGCGCCCGCGCCATGGGCCCAGGACTCCTGGGCGCAGCCCGCCGTGGAACAGCCGACTCCGGAACACTCGGCTCCCGAACACGCGACTCCAGAACACTCGGTTCCGGATCACTCCGCTCCCGAACAGCGGGCACCCTCGGACGAGGCCGCTCACCACGCCGAGAACCCGGCGGCCGGCCGCAACGGGCACGAGGCCGCCGAGATCATCGCCGTCTCCGGAGAGCACGCCGACGAAATCGCCGTCTCCGTAGAGCACCACTCCGTAGAGCGTCACTCCGCGGATCACCACCCTGTGGAGCGCCACTCCGCGGAGCCCGACTCGGCAGAGCGCGAAGAGCCGGTGGAGGCACACGCGGGTCACGGCGCTCCGGCGCCCGCGGACGAACGGGCCGCCGATCAGCCCGAAGCCGCCTCCCCGAGGGAGTCGCGGGAAGCCCCGGAAGGCGCCGCCGAGGAGTCCGCGGCGGACGACTCCCAGCGCACCGCCCCGCACGACGATCACCCCCTGGCCTCGTTCGTGCTGCGGGTGAACGGCGCCGACAGGCCCGTGACGGCGGCCTGGATCGGCGAATCGCTGCTCTACGTACTGCGTGAGCGCCTCGGACTCGCCGGCGCCAAGGACGGCTGCTCGCAGGGCGAGTGCGGGGCCTGCAACGTGCAGGTGGACGGGCGGCTCGTGGCCTCCTGCCTGGTGCCCGCCGTGACCACCGCCGGCAGCGAGGTGCGCACGGTCGAGGGGCTCGCCGCCGACGGGCAGCCCTCGGACGTGCAGCGGGCGCTCGCCAAGTGCGGCGCCGTGCAGTGCGGGTTCTGCGTGCCGGGCATGGCGATGACCATGCACGACCTCCTCGAGGGCAATCCGGCCCCGACCGAGCTGGAGACCCGCCAGGCGCTGTGCGGCAACCTGTGCCGCTGCTCCGGCTACCGGGGCGTCCTGGACGCCGTGCGCGAAGTCGTCGCCGAGCGTGCGGCGCACGCCGCCGCCGAGTCCGCCCCGGACGCCGAGGAGGCCCGTATCCCGCGCCAGGCGGGCCCCGGCGCGGGAAGCGTCAACCCCAGCGCGTACGAGTCCTCAGAGCCGCGTGAGCAGCCCTACGGCCAGGACGGAGGCCAGGCGTGAGCAAGGAAACCGCCACCGCGACCACCGTGGAGGCCGGTCCCGCTCCGGACCATCTGACGCACGGCATCGGCGCGTCCCTGCCGACCGCTGAGGCGGGCGCCAAGACGGAGGGCACCTTCCCGTACGCGGCGGACCTGTGGGCCGAGGGCCTGCTGTGGGCCGCCGTGCTCCGCTCACCGCACCCGCACGCGCGCATCGTGTCGATCGACACCACCCACGCGCGCGAGATGGCCGGCGTACGGGCCGTCGTCACACACGAGGACGTGCCGGGCGCCGCGCTGTACGGCCGCGGAACGGCCGACCGCCCGGTGTTCGCCTCCGAGGTCGTACGCCACCACGGGGAGCCCATCGCGGCCGTCGCCGCCGACCACCCGGACACCGCGCGGATGGCCGCAGCCGCCGTCATCGTCGAGTACGAAGTACTCGACCCGGTGACCGACCCGGAGCAGGCCTTCGAGGCCGACCCCCTGCACCCCGACGGCAACTTGATCCGCCACATCCCGCTGCGGCACGGCGACTCCGAGGCGGGCGGCGAGATCGTCGTCGAGGGTCTGTACCGCATCGGCCGCCAGGATCCCGCCCCGATCGGCGCGGAGGCGGGCCTCGCCGTGCCCCGCCCCGACGGCGGGGTCGAGCTCTATCTGGCCTCCACCGACCCGCACGCCGACCGCGACACGGCCGCCGCCTGCTACGGCCTGGAGCCGGAGCGCGTGAAGGTCGTCGTCACCGGCGTGCCCGGCGCCGCCGCCGACCGCGAGGACCAGGGCTTCCAACTCCCCCTGGGACTGCTCGCCCTGAAGACCGGATGCCCGGTCAAGTTCACGGCGACCCGCGAAGAATCCTTCCTGGGGCACGTCCACCGCCACCCCACCCTCTTGCGCTACCGCCACCACGCGGACGCCGAGGGCAGGCTGGTGAAGGTCGAGGCACAGATCCTGCTCGACGCCGGCGCGTACGCGGACACGTCGTCGGACGCGCTGGCCGCCGCGGTCTCGTTCGCCTGCGGCCCGTACGTCGTCCCGAACGCCTTCATCGAGGGCTGGGCCGTCCGCACGAACAACCCGCCCTCCGGTCATGTACGCGGCGAGGGAGCCCTGCAGGTGTGCGCCGCCTACGAGGCGCAGATGGACAAGCTGGCGAGGAAGCTGGGCATCGACCCGGCGGAGCTGCGCCTGCGCAACGTGATGGCCACAGGGGACGTCCTGCCCACCGGCCAGACGGTGACCTGCCCGGCTCCCGTGGCCGAACTGCTGGAGGCCGTACGGGACTTCCCGCTGCCCCCTCTCCCCAAGGACACCCCCGAGGAGGAGTGGCTGCTCCCGGGCGGCCCCGAGGGCGCGGGCGAGCCGGGTGCGGTGCGCCGCGGCGTCGGCTACGGCGTGGGCATGGTCCACATGCTCGGCGCCGAGGGCGCGGACGAGGTGTCGACGGCCACCGTGAAGGTCCACGACGGCGTCGCCACGGTGCTCTGCGCGGCCGTGGAGACCGGCCAGGGCTTCACCACGCTGGCCCGGCAGATCGTCCAGGAGACGCTCGGCATCGAAGAGGTGCACGTCGCCTCCGTGGACACCGATCAGCCCACGGCGGGACCGAGCTGCCGAGGCCGCCACACCTGGGTGTCCGGCGGCGCGGTCGAACGGGCGGCCAAGATGGTCCGTACGCAGCTGCTGCAGCCCCTCGCGCACAAGTTCGGGATGTCCACCGAGCTGCTCCAGATCACCGACGGCAAGATCACCTCGTACGACGGTGTGCTGTCGACCACTGTCACGGAGGCGATGGACGGCAAGGAGCTGTGGGCCACCGCGCAGTGCCGCCCGCACCCCACGGAGCCGCTGGACGCCGAGGGACAGGGCGACGCCTTCGTGGGGCTCGCCTTCTGCGCGATCCGCGCGGTCGTCGACGTCGACATCGAGCTGGGCTCCGTGCGTGTCGTGGAGCTGGCTCTCGCCCAGGACGTGGGGCGCGTACTGAACCCCGCGCAGCTCACCGCCCGGATCGAGGCCGGTGTCACGCAGGGCGTCGGCGCCGCCCTCACGGAGAACCTCCGCACCGCGCGCGGACTGGTCCGCCATCCCGACCTCACCGGCTACGCGCTGCCCACCGCCCTCGACGCCCCCGCCATCCGCATCGTCAAGCTCGTCGAGGAACGCGACGTGGTCGCGCCCTTCGGCGCCAAGGCCGTCAGCGCGGTGCCGGTGGTGACCTCCCCGGCGGCGATCGCCTCCGCGGTACGGGCGGCGACGGGGCGCCCGGTCAACCGCCTGCCGATCCGGCCGCAGGCCGCGGTGGTGACGACCGGGCAGTGACGGGCCGGAAGCCCGTGGTCACCAGGCCGGCCCGGCCGCCAAAGAATCATGCCGCGACCTGCGCAACCTTCCTCGCTCTCGTGAGTCATGTGAGCTAGCAAGCACTGCCGTGCCTGCAATTGAGGCTTCCATGCCTATTTGGTGCGAATTCGGAGCATTCAAATTGACAACTCTCTACAAGATCAGGCGTGTTCGCCGAGGGGTGGATACACGAAGATCCGGCGCGATGACGGTGCGCAAGGCCGCGGGTGTCGCCGTGACCGTGGGTACGGTACTTGCGGTCGTACCCATGGCCTCGCCCGCGCAGGCGGCCACCGCGCCCACAGTCAGCGCCAAGGGCGCCTTCCTGCTGGACAACGCGACCGGCACCAGGCTGTACAGCAAGTACGCCGACACCAAGCGGCCGATGGCCAGCACGACGAAGATCATGACTGCCCGCGTGGTCCTCAGCCAGACCGGTCTCGATCTCGACCGCAAGGTCACCGTCCGGCAGGCCTACCGCGACTACGTCGCCGCCAAGAGCGCCAGCACCGCCGACCTGAGGACCGGCGACCGTGTGACGGTCCGTCAGTTGCTGTACGCGATGATGCTGCCCTCGGGCTGCGACGCCGCGTACGCCCTCGCCGACACCTTCGGTACCGGTGACACCCGCGCAGCCCGGGTCAAGTCGTTCATCGGCAAGATGAACAGGAAGGCCGTCGACCTCGGCCTGACCAACACCCACTTCGACTCGTTCGACGGCATCTCGACGACCGGCCAGAACTACACCACCCCGCGCGACCTGGCGAAGCTCGCCCGCAGCGCGATGAAGTACTCGACGTTCGGCTCCGTCGTCAAGACGCAGAAGACCGTGCGCTACGCGACCACCAGCACCGGTGGTACCCGTACCTACACCTGGTACAACACCAACAAACTGCTCGGCTCCTACACCGGGGCCACCGGCATCAAGACCGGCACCAGCACCCCGGCGGGGCCCTGCCTGGTCTTCTCCGCCACCCGCGGCGACAGGACCCTCATCGGCGTCGTCCTCAACGACGCCTACCGCTACACCGACGCCGCGAAGATGCTGGATTACGGCTTCGGCACCAGCACCGCGTCGACCATGCAGCTTCGCACGCTGCCGGCAGGCGCCCAGCAGGACTGACCACGGCAGACCAGAAGACCCGCACCCCAGGGTGCGGGTCTTCTCGTGGACGCCAGGCCGGCGCTGGCGCTGGGCTTGGGGTTTTGGGGCGTTGTCAGTGGGGCGGCGTAAGGTTTTCGATCAGTGGGGAGCTGCCGCTGGGCGGCGGGCTGTTCCCCGCTGGGGAAGCACGATGCGATCACATGCGCGGGGGAGCCATGAGGACGACGACTGACGCCGGTACGGCCGGTACGGGGATGCTGACGCCGACCGACTACGGGTTCGGCGAGCTGGATCCGTGTGTCACGCACGCGGGCACGGGTCTGCTTCTCGACCTGCCAGGGCGGCTGCTCGACGAGGAGTTCGGGGCGGGCGGGATCATGCGCTTCGAGGACGTCGACTTCCCGGGCACGCTCACGCACGAGCCGACCCGCCGCTTCCTGAGGGAAACGGGCCTTCCGGAGGACGGCGTCATCTTCCAGCTGGAGATGGACGTACCGCTGTCGACCCTCGCCGAGCACTACGCGGCCGAGTGGACGGGTCCGGTTCTGATCACCGAGGGGCAACGGGGCCAACTCCCCGACGGAGCCGACCGGTTGATCCGCCTCGGGAGCCTCGGTCGCCGCGCCGAGGTCACGGACCTCCTCGTCGACGGAAGGACCGGCGCGCTCCACGAGTGGTCCGCCCCGGACGCCTGGCTGCGGCCGCTCAACGCCGACATATCCATGCTCGCGTTCACCCTGTGGCTGCTGCACGGGGCGAACGGGCCAGAGGCCGTGACCGGAATCGAACCGGCGTAACTCGCTTTGCAGGCGAGCCCCTCAACCACTCGGGCACACGGCCGGGTTGGGAACAGTTCGCTTCTTCCGAAGCTTGTTCCGAACTCGATGACATCGACCGTAGGCCGTGTGGGGCAGGGGCTCAAGGAATCGGCCGGGGCTGCAATGAGGCTGCCATGCCGCGTTCACACGGGAAGAGCGGACGAGGAAGGACGTACGACCAAGGTCGCAGACGATCACCGTCTCGCGACAGGGGCCAAGAGGGATCATGCCCCTTACGCTGGCGGGCATGTCCGCCCTGGAACCGAGTGACGCCGACTCTGCGGCCAACCCGCCTGCGACCACCCCGACCGCGCCGGCCGAACCCGGCACCCACGACGAACCCGGCACCGACGACAGCGTGCTCGGCCGCCCCTACCGGGCGCTCAGCATCGGGATCGTCTCCGTCGTACTGCTGATCGCCTTCGAGGCGACGGCGGTCGGGACCGCGATGCCGGTGGCGGCGCGGGAGCTCGACGGAGTCGCGTTGTACGCGTTCGCGTTCTCGGCGTACTTCACGACGAGTCTGTTCGGGATGGTGCTGGCCGGGCAGTGGTCCGACCGTCAGGGGCCGCTGGCGTCGCTGACCGCGGGGATCGCGTCGTTCGCGGCGGGGCTGATGCTGTCCGGGACGGCGGGCGTGATGTGGCTGTTCGTCCTCGGACGAGCGGTGCAGGGGCTGGGCGGCGGGCTGGTGATCGTCGCGCTGTACGTGGTCGTGGGGCGGGCTTATCCGGAGCGGTTGCGGGCGTCGATCCTGGCGGCGTTCGCGGCGAGTTGGGTGATCCCGTCCGTGGTCGGGCCTCTCGCCGCCGGTTCGGTGACCGAACACCTCGGCTGGCGGTGGGTGTTCGTCGGGATCCCGGTCCTGGTGGTGTTCCCGCTGGCGCTCGCCCTGCCACAGATACGGCGGCGGGCGTCCGGGCCGACGAAGGGCGCCGTGGCCGTGCCCTTCGACCGGCGACGGATCCGGCTGGCGCTGGGAATCTCGCTGGGCGCGGGGCTGCTGCAGTACGCCGCGCAGGCTGTGTCCGATGACAGCGTGCGGTGGCTCTCCGTCCTGCCGGCCGGTGTGGGGGCCGCCCTCCTGGTGCCGGCGGTGCTGGGACTGCTGCCGCCCGGGACGTACCGGGCGGCGCGCGGGTTGCCGTCCGTGGTGCTGCTGCGGGGGATCGCGGCCGGGTCCTTCGTCGCGGCCGAGTCCTTCGTACCGCTGATGCTGGTCACCCAGCGGGGGCTCTCGCCGACGCTCGCCGGGTTCTCGCTCGCGGCGGGCGGGGCCACCTGGGCACTGGGTTCCTTCGTGCAGTCCAGGGCGCGGGCGGAGCCGTACCGGGAGTGGTTGATGCTTATCGGCATGGTGCTCGTCGCGCTGGCGATCGCCGCCGCGCCGAGCGTGCTGATCGATGCGGTACCGGTGTGGACCCTGGCCGTGGCGTGGGGGTTCGGCTGCTTCGGGATGGGGCTGGTGATCTCCGCCACCAGCGTGCTCCTGCTCCACCTCTCCGCCCCGGAGGAGGCCGGCGCCAACTCCGCCGCGCTTCAGATCTCCGACGGCCTGTCGAACGTCCTTCTGCTGGCGGCGGGCGGGGCCGCCTTCGCGGCCCTGGGCGGCGGCACGGTCACGCACACGGCCACGGCGGCCTCCGGCTCACATCCGGCGGCTTTCACGGCGGTGTTCCTGCCGATGGCGGGGGTGGCGTTGGTGGGGGCTTGGGTGACTACGCGGGTGCGGGTCGATTGCAGGTGACACCGGGCGGTACCAGGTAGTACCGTCGGAGCATGGCTGGACTGAACCTGCGGTTTACGGACGACGAGCTCGATGCGCTGCGCGAGCGTGCGGCAGCCGAAGGGCGCAGCATGCAGGCCTTCGCTCACGACGCCGTGATCTCGGCCATAAACGAGCATTCGCGGCTGTTCAATGAAGCGGCCGAGCACGTGCTGAAGGCGAGCGCCGAGCTGAACCGGAGGCTCGCCTGATGCACTACCTGACGCTGCCCGAGCTGCTGAACCTCGCGAAGCGGCTCGGGGCGGACGAGGTGCGCGACTACGGGCTAATGGACTCGGCGCAGGCCAGGCCGCAGTCGAGCGTGTTCGGACAGGACGCATATCCGGACGTCTGGGAGAAGGCGGCGGCACTGATGGAGTCGCTCGCCCGCAATCACGCTCTCGTCGACGGGAACAAGCGCATCGCCTGGTATGCCACCTGGGTCTTTCTGCACATGAACGGCCACCCACTAGACGCGGACTTCGACGTGGACGAGGCCGAGGCATTCGTACTCGACGTCTGCCAGGGGGCCTTGGACGTTCCGAAGATCGCCGCCCAGCTGCCGCGATTCGCGCGCTGATCCCTGGCGCTCTCTGTGAGCTCGATCCCATCCGCGGGTGACCCGGCGGAGTCCGCGCGTTGAGGGGATCGGGCCGCCGGTAGGGTGGCCCGGTTGTCATACGGAGACGAGCCGCTCAACCCCACCCGGAGATCGTGACTACCACCGCCGCCAACACCCACTCCTCGCATCATCTCTCTCCCGCCTTCCCCGGCCGTGCCCCCTGGGGTACGGCCGGCAAGCTGCGTGCCTGGCAGCAGGGGGCGATGGAGAAGTACATCCAGGAGCAGCCGCGTGACTTTCTCGCCGTCGCCACGCCCGGCGCCGGGAAGACCACCTTCGCGCTGACGCTCGCGTCGTGGCTGCTGCACCACCATGTCGTGCAGCAGGTGACAGTGGTCGCGCCGACCGAGCATCTGAAGAAGCAGTGGGCCGAGGCCGCGGCGCGGATCGGGATCAAACTGGACCCGGAGTACAGCGCGGGGCCGCTCGGCAAGGAGTACCACGGGGTCGCGGTCACCTACGCGGGCGTGGGCGTACGGCCCATGCTGCACCGCAACCGCGTCGAGCAGCGCAAGACCCTGGTCATCCTCGACGAGATCCACCACGCCGGCGACTCGAAGTCCTGGGGCGAGGCATGCCTCGAAGCCTTCGAGCCGGCCACCCGCCGCCTCGCGCTCACCGGTACGCCGTTCCGCTCGGACACCAACCCCATCCCCTTCGTCGCGTACGAGGAAGGCAACGACGGGATCCGGCGGTCCGCCGCCGACTACACGTACGGATACGGCAGCGCGCTCGGGGACGGCGTCGTCCGCCCCGTCATCTTCCTTTCCTACAGCGGCAATATGCGGTGGCGTACGAAGGCGGGCGACGAGATCGCCGCGCGCCTCGGTGAGCCGATGACCAAGGACGCCGTCAGCCAGGCCTGGCGCACCGCCCTCGATCCGCGCGGCGAGTGGATGCCGAGCGTGCTGCGCGCCGCCGACCAGCGGCTGACCGAGGTCAGGAAGGCCATCCCGGACGCGGGTGCCCTCGTCATCGCCTCCGACCAGGACTCGGCACGCTCGTACGCCAAGCTGATCCGCGAGATCACCGGTTCGAAGGCGACCCTCGTCCTCTCCGACGACTCCGGAGCCTCCGAGAGGATCGACGAGTTCAGCCACAACACCGACCGCTGGATGGTCGCCGTCCGCATGGTGTCCGAAGGCGTGGACGTGCCCCGGCTGGCCGTGGGCGTGTACGCGACCACCATCTCCACGCCGCTCTTCTTCGCGCAGGCCGTCGGACGCTTCGTACGGTCCCGGCGGCGCGGTGAGACCGCCTCCGTCTTCCTCCCGACCGTCCCCGACCTCCTCACCTTCGCCAACGAGATGGAGGTCGAGCGCGACCACGCCCTCGACAAGCCCAAGAAGGAGAGCGAGGAGGACCCGTACGCCGAGTCCGAGAAGGAGATGGAGGAGGCGAACCGGGAGCAGGACGAGGACACCGGTGAGCAGGACACGCTGCCGTTCGAGGCGCTGGAGTCCGACGCCGTCTTCGACCGGGTGCTGTATGACGGCGCCGAGTTCGGGATGCAGGCGCATCCGGGGAGCGAGGAGGAGCAGGACTACCTCGGCATCCCGGGCCTCCTCGAACCCGACCAGGTCCAACTCCTGCTCCAGAAGCGGCAGGCGCGTCAGATATCCCACAGCCGCAAGAAGCCCGACGACGAGGCGGATCTGCTCGAACTGCCCGCCGAGCGGCGTCCGGTCGTCACGCACAAGGAGCTGCTGGAACTGCGCAAGCAGCTCAACACCATGGTCGGCGCGTACGTCCACCAGAGCGGCAAGCCCCACGGTGTGATCCACACCGAGCTGCGGCGCGTGTGCGGCGGGCCGCCGAGCGCGGAGGCGACGGCGGGCCAACTGCGCCAGCGGATCGCCAAGGTGCAGGAGTGGGCCACCCGCATGCGGTGACGGCCGTGCGGTGACGGCCGTGCGGTGATGTTCGTACGGGATCGAGGGCGCCGGTGTCGCAACGAGGGTTGCGGCACCGGCGCTCGCGTAGTGCGTGAACGGCGTGCGGTGTGGGGTGTGTGCGGGGCGTATCCGGACAAACGAAGCACCTCACGTCGGCCACTGCCCGGATTCTGGACGGAGTCTTCCGCTCAGCGAACCTGGTCGCTACTGTCCCGCTACGCACACGCCCCGTGGCAGCGCCGCCGCGGAGCGCAGCCGGTGCCCGCCCGGGAGTGACCCGGGACGCTTGCCGACCGGCGGCTTCTGACGCGCGTCGCCGGTGGGACAGGTGACGCATCCGCCGCAGAGGGGGCCGTCGACTCTCACCACTAAGGAGTGGGCGTCGTGACCGCGGAAACCTCTCAGACGCTCGACCGGGGACTGCGCGTCCTCAAGCTGCTCGCCGACACCGACCACGGACTGACCGTCACCGAGCTGTCCAACAAGCTCGGGGTGAACCGGACCGTCGTGTACCGCCTGCTCGCCACGTTGGAGCAGCACGCGCTCGTCCGCCGTGACGTGGGCGGCCGTGCCCGGGTCGGGCTCGGGGTGCTGCGGCTTGGCCGGCAGGTGCATCCGCTGGTGCGTGAGGCCGCGTTGCCCGCGTTGCGGTCGCTGGCCGAGGACATCGGGGCGACGGCCCATCTCACCCTCGTCGACGGGACGGAAGCGCTGGCCGTCGCCGTGGTCGAGCCCACGTGGACCGATTACCACGTGGCGTACCGCACCGGGTTCCGGCATCCGCTGGACCGGGGTGCCGCGGGCAGGGCGATCCTTGCCGCGCGGGCCGCGACCGGGTCCGTGGAGGATCCCGGATACACGCTCACGCACGGGGAGCTGGAGGCCGGCGCCAGCGGGGCGGCCGCGCCGCTCGTCGGGGTGACCGGGGTGGAGGGGAGCGTGGGCGTGGTCATGCTCGCGGATTCCGTCCCGGAGCGGGTGGGGCCGCGGGTGGTGGACGCGGCGAAGGAGGTTGCGGAGGCGCTGCGCTGACGCGTTGCGCTGACGCTTGGTCTGAGCAGTTGAGCTTTGCTTGCGCTGACGTTGGCTGCACGGGTGCTCGGTGCTGGTGTGGGCGGTTGGGTGGTGTGGTGCTGAAAACTGCCGGCCGTGTGTGGCTGGTCGCGCAGTTCCTCGCGCCCCTTACGGGGCGCAGGTCCCCGTGGCCCTTATGGGGCGCAGGTCCCCGTGGCCCTGAAGGGGCCCGGTGACCGGGGGCGCGGCCGGAAGTCGTCGTCGCGTTAGATTGATTTCGTGCTCTTTCGTTTCTCGCGTCCCCAGGCCCTTGCCGTGCGTGCTCTGCCTGTCGTGGCTCTGCTGGCCACGGCGGTGTTCGCGCCGTTGCCGTTCTCGGTGGCGCAGCCCGGGATGACGGCGAACGTCCTGGGGGAGAACAAGGGGGATCCGATCATCACGATCTCCGGCGCGGCCACCCGGGAGACGACGGGGCAGTTGCGGATGACCACCATCGAGGCGACCGGCCCGGACGCGGACGTGAGGCTGAGCGACGTGATCGACGGCTGGTTCGACACCGACCGGGCCGTGATGCCGCGCGACTCGGTCTACCCGACCGGCGACAACGTCAAGGAGATCGAGGAGCACAACGCCGAGGAGATGCGGAAGTCCCAGAACACGGCTACGGAGGCCGCCCTGGACTACCTCGGCAAGGACTCGGGCGACATCAAGGTGACCTTGAAGCTCGCCGATGTCGGCGGCCCCAGCGCCGGACTTCTCTTCTCGCTCGGCATCGTCGACAAACTGAACGGTGACGGCAGCGGCGGCGACCTGACCGGTGGCCGCGCCATCGCGGGCACCGGCACCATCGACGCCGACGGCACGGTGGGCCCGGTCGGTGGTGTCGCCCTCAAGACCCAGGCCGCCAAGCGTGACGGCGCCACCGTCTTCCTCGTACCGAAGGCCGAGTGTTCGGACGCGAAGTCGGAGTTGCCGAAGGGGCTGCGGCTGATTCCGGTGACGACGTTGAAGGGGACGGTCGACTCCCTCCGGGCGCTGGAGAAGGGCACCGGCTCCGTCCCCAGCTGCTGAGCCACCCCAGCCGCTGACCCACCCCAGGCCGCTGACCCACCGCACGGCGGCCCGACGGGCACTCCCGTCAGTCGTCGTCCTGCGCCGCCTGCCGCACCAGCGGGATGACCCGCAGCGGCACGGGGTTCTCCATGACGATCGCCGTGGACGCCCGGACAATGCCGTCGAATCCGACGACCAGGTCGATCACCCGCTGGAGATCGGCGTTGGAGCGGGCGACGAGACGGCACAGCATGTCGCCGCTGCCGGTCGTGGTGTGCAGTTCGAGCACCTCGGGGACGGTCGCCAGGTGCGTGCGGACGTCCGAGCCCTGCCCCTGCCGGATCTGGAGGGTCGCGAACGCCGTGACGGGGTACCCGAGCGCCGCGGGGTCCACCTGGGGACCGAATCCGCGGACGACGCCGTTCGACTGAAGGCGGTCGAGCCGGGCCTGGACCGTCCCGCGCGCGACGCCGAGCCGCCGGGACGCCTCCAGCACGCCGATCCGAGGCTCCTCGGCGAGCAGCACGATGAGTCGGCCATCCAGATGATCGATCGCCATGCGGACCTCCGAGATGGTCATCCTGTACAGAAAGCCCGATCGTACGCGCAATCCGCTGAGCACATTGTTCAGTGAACACGCGAACTGTTGCGCATCTTGCGGAACGGAGGGAGCCTGCCGCCATGACTGAGACCATCCATCACACCCCCGAAACCGTGCGCGAGGCAGACCCCTTCCCGGTCAAGGGAATGGACGCGGTCGTCTTCGCCGTGGGCAACGCCAAGCAGGCGGCGCACTACTACTCCACCGCCTTCGGCATGCGCCTCGTCGCCTACTCCGGACCGGAGACCGGCAGCCGCGAGACGGCCTCGTACGTCCTCGAGAACGGCTCGGCGCGGTTCGTCCTCACCTCCGTCATCAAGGCCGCCACCACCTGGGGCCACTTCCTCGCCGAGCATGTGGCCGAGCACGGCGACGGCGTCGTCGACCTCGCCATCGAGGTCCCCGACGCGCGCGCCGCGTACGCGTACGCGATCGAGCACGGCGCCCGCTCGGTCGCCGAGCCGTACGAGATGAAGGACGAGCACGGCACGGTGGTCCTCGCCGCGATCGCCACGTACGGCCAGACCCGGCACACCCTCGTCGAGCGGACGGGTTACGACGGCCCGTACCTGCCCGGCTACGTGGCCGCCGACCCGATCGTCGAGCCGCCCGCCCACCGCACCTTCCAGGCCATCGACCACTGCGTCGGCAACGTCGAGCTCGGCCGGATGAACGAGTGGGTCGGCTTCTACAACAAGGTCATGGGCTTCACGAACATGAAGGAGTTCGTGGGCGACGACATCGCGACGGAGTACAGCGCGCTGATGTCGAAGGTCGTCGCGGACGGGACCCTGAAGGTCAAGTTCCCGATCAACGAGCCCGCCATCGCCAAGAAGAAGTCCCAGATCGACGAGTACCTGGAGTTCTACGGCGGCGCCGGCGTCCAGCACATCGCCCTCAACACGAACGACATCGTCGAGACCGTACGCACCATGCGCGCGGCCGGAGTCCGGTTCCTGGACACCCCCGACTCTTACTACGACACGCTGGGGGAGTGGGTCGGCGACACCCGCGTGCCCCTCGAGACGCTGCGCGAGCTGAAGATCCTCGCCGACCGCGACGAGGACGGCTATCTGCTGCAGATCTTCACCAAGCCGGTCCAGGACCGTCCGACGGTGTTCTTCGAGATCATCGAACGCCATGGCTCGATGGGCTTCGGCAAGGGCAACTTCAAGGCGCTGTTCGAGGCGATCGAGCGGGAGCAGGAGAAGCGGGGGAATCTGTAGGACCGACCCCGGGACCGCCCAGGACCACCCGACCGCAGCATCGACCAGGACCGTAGGACCGTAGGACCGCGGGATGACGAGGGTTACCCGTAGACGTCCTCCGGACCCTCCGCGGGCGGCTCTCCCATCGCCTGAAGAGCCTTCTTCGCCGCCGGGGCCAGAAGCGGCGAGAAGTGCGGGTTGATGCGGAGGGACTCCGCGAGGTGGCTGCGGGCCGCGTAGTCCTGGCGCAGGGCGCGTTCGATGACGCCCAGGTGGTACGTGTGAAGGGCGAGGCGCATGCCGCCGTCGTTTTCGTCCGTCGCCCTCGACGCGAAGCTGATCGCCTCGTCGTTCCTGCCGGAACGGTGCAGCGCCCAGCCCAGGGCGTCGGCCACCTGGGCGGAGGGGTGGCGTTCCCACTCGGCGCGCAGGAGACGGACGGCGGAGGCGGGGGAGCCGTGGTCCGCCTCCAGGCGGCCGAGGACCAGGTCGTGGTTGATGCCGCCCGCGGCTGCCTCGCGTACCTGGGCACGGAGCGCGTTGTACTGGGTGCGGGCGGCTCTGTCCAGCCCCAGGGACTCGTACAACTCGCCCAGTTCCAGCGCGTATTGGGGAAGCGGCCGTTTCGTGAGCACGGTCCGGTAGGCGCGCAGGGCCTCCGAGGTCCGGCCCAGGGCGGCCAGCGCCCGGCCCCGCCCGGCGAGTGCGGCGTGCTCGCCGGGGGCGGCCCGCAGTGCCGCCTCGTAGTAGCGGAGCGACGTCGCCGGCTCGCCGCGCTCCCAGGCGAGCTCCCCGCCCCGTAGGAGAACGGCCGCCTCCTCCGCGGGCGTGGCGGCGAGGGCCACCGCGTCGGAGAGCGCGGCGGCGGCGTCCTCGGGCCGGCCGCTGTCCCGGTACACCAGCCCGGTCTGCGCCAACGCCTCCGCCCCGGACCGCAGTCCGGCCAGCTTGCGCAGCGCCCGCTGTGCGGCCCAGTGGTCACCGAGACCTCGGTACGCGTCGATGAGCAGCGGATACGTCGTCCACCGCTTCGGTGAGGCCGCCACCGCCGCCTCGCCCCACTTCCGCGCCGCCCGGAAGTCGTGCCGCGCTTCGGCGAGCGCGGCCAGCCCGTGGAACGCCTCGACGTTCCCCTTCGGCTTCGCCTTCAACGACGTACGCAACGCCTTCTCGGCCATCGGGTAGTACTTCGCCTCGTCGGCCCGCTCACCTCGCTCGACGTACGCCGACCCGAGTACCGCCCACGCCCGCACATCGTCCGGATGAGCCCGCAGATGTGCCTCGCGGTCGTTGATCATCGCCGCCAGATCGCGCAGACGCACGGTGGTGGGCGCCCCGGCGGCCTTCACCGCCGCATTCACCGCCGCCGTCACCCGCGCCGCTTTCGTGTCGCGCGCGGTCGGCGGCTCGTCCGGCTCCGGCAGGATCGCCATACACACACCACCGACCACGGCACAGACCACGACGGAGGCGATCAGCGCGCGCTTGGCGCCCCCGCGGCGTGTCGACGCAGGCCGAGGCCAAGGCTGGGACTGAGAGGCGGGCTTGGGCTCGGGCTGCACTTCGGCCTTGGGCTCGGGCTGCGCTTCGGGCTCGGGCTCGGGCTGCGCTTCGGCCTTGGGCTCGGGCTGCGCTTCGGGCTCGGGCTCGGGCTGCGCTTCGGGCTCGGGCTCGGGCTGCGCTTCGGCCTTGGGCTCGGGCCGCGCTTCGGGCTTGGACACCGGCCGCGCTTCGGGCTCGGGCTCGGACTCGGACTCGGGCTGAGGCACGCCCTCGGACTCCGGCTGAGGCACGTGCTTGCACTCTGGCTGCCTGGACTCTGGCTGCTTGGACTCGGGCTGCTTGGACTCGGGCTGCTCGGACTCGGGCTGAGATGCGGGCTGAGTCGCCGACTGAGGCACGATGTGAGGCTCTGGCCGCGGGCCAGGCGCGCCGGGAAGGGGCAGCTGTTCGATCTCCATGGTGCTTACTGTGCGTCAATATGAAAAGCTGATCGGGTCACCACCTCGACACACGAAGGAGTCGTGGGCGGGGTTCACACCGATGGCCCCGGGTGCGACGCTGTGATCATGAGCCGTATCGAAGCCCGACCCGATGAAGACACGGCAGTCCCGGGCAGCCTCCTGGACCGGCTCCGCGCGGGCCTGCCGGCCGAGGCGGTCCTCACCGACCCGGACATCACGGCCTCCTACGCCAACGACATGGCCAGCTTCTGCGAGGCCGGTGTCCCCGCCGTGGTCGTGCTGCCGCGGACCGTCGAAGAGGTCCAGCACATCATGCGCACCGCCACCGAGCTGCGCGTCCCCGTCGTCCCGCAGGGCGCCCGCACCGGCCTGTCCGGCGGCGCCAACGCCTCCGACGGCTGCATCGTGCTGTCCCTGGTCAAGATGGACCGGATCCTCGAGATCAGCCCCGTCGACCGGATCGCCGTCGTCGAGCCCGGCGTCATCAACGCCACGCTCTCCCGCGCCGTGGGCGAACACGGCCTCGCCTACCCGCCGGACCCCTCCAGCTGGGAGATGTGCACGATCGGCGGCAACATCGGCACGGCCTCCGGCGGCCTGTGCTGCGTGAAGTACGGGGTCACGGCCGAGTATGTCCTCGGCCTGGACGTCGTCCTCGCCGACGGCCGCCTCATGCACACCGGCCGTCGCACGGCCAAGGGAGTCGCCGGGTACGACCTGACGCGCCTCTTCGTCGGCTCCGAGGGCTCGCTGGGCATTGTCGTACGGGCCGTCCTGGCGCTCAAACCCCAGCCGCCCCAGCAACTGGTGCTGGCCGCCGAGTTCGCTTCCGCGTCCGCCGCCTGTGACGCCGTATGCCGGATCATGGAGGGCGGCCACGTGCCGTCCCTCCTCGAACTGATGGACCGAACGACGGTGAAGGCCGTCAACGACCTGGCGCACATGGGCCTGCCCGAGACCACGGAGGCTCTGCTGCTCGCCGCCTTCGACACCGCGGACCCCGCCGCCGACCTCGCCGCGCTCGGCGCGCTGTGCGAGGCCGCGGGCGCCACGCAGGTCGTCCCGGCCGAGGACGTGGCCGAGTCCGAACTCCTCCTCCAGGCACGGCGGTTGTCACTCAGCGCGCTCGAAGCGGTCAAGGGCACGACGATGATCGACGACGTGTGCGTACCGCGCTCCAAACTCGGCGACCTGCTCGAAGGTGTCGAGCGCATCGCGCAGAAGTACGGCCTGACCATCGGCGTCTGCGCGCACGCGGGCGACGGCAACACCCACCCGACCGTCTGCTTCGACGCGAGCGACGCCGACGAGTCCCGGCGGGCCCGCGAGTCCTTCGACGAGATCATGGCCCTCGGCCTGGAGCTCGGCGGGACGATCACCGGCGAACACGGTGTGGGCATCCTGAAGAAGGAGTGGCTGGCGCGCGAGATCGGCCCGGTGGGCGTGGAGATGCAGCTCGCCATCAAGGCGGCCTTCGACCCGCTGGGCATCCTCAACCCCGGCAAGCTGTTCTGAGACGGCCCCCGAAAAACGCCCGCGCTCACTCACCATCCTTCGACGAGGGCAGCAGCGCGGTGAGGCCGTCCTCGACGCACAGCTGTTCGGTCTCCGAGCCCGGCGGGACCGCCCGCACGGTGCGCTCCAGCCAGAGGGAGACCTGCGCGGCCGGTGCCGCGACCAGGGCGTCCCCGTCCGGTGAACGCAGCGCCATCAGGACGACGGCCCGGCCGCACGCCTTCGTCGGCCACACCCGCACGTCACCGTGCCCGCACGGCCGGAACACCCCCTCGACGAGGAGTTCGCGCGCGAACGTCCACCGCACGGGGTGGTCGGAGCCGATGTGGAAGGTGATGTGGACGGCGTACGGATCGTCGGTGCGATAGCTGAGCCGCGCCGGGACGGGGACGCTGCGCTCGGGCGAGAGGACGAGTCCGATCTCGATCTCGCGTTCCACCACGGTGGGGGTCGGCATGGTGTGCCTTTCCGCTCGTTCGGGGGCCTATGGGGCAGTCCTGTACGAGGGGAGAGGGCGCGGGGCTCGAAGCATTACGCGGGTTCGTGGAATTTCTGACGGAACCTTGCTCGAAGGGGGTAGGTACGGCGGGAGACGTCATGACCCGCGCGCGGGTCTGATAGATGTGTATGCCCAACACGACCCCCGAGCAGATACGGGACGACGGACATGAGCGCCCCAACCCCGGCCCCCGGCGACGACAGGCCCCGCGAAGGGTATTACCCGGACCCGTCCATTCCTGGATATGTCCGGTACTGGAACGGCGCCGCCTGGGTGCCGGGCACCAGCCGCCCGGCGCCGTCCGACGGCGAACCGCTCCCGGCACCTTCGGGCGCGCGGCCCGCGCCCGCCGCCACCGAGGAGACGGGGCCGCACTTCTTCGACGAGGATCCGCCGGCGAGTACGCCGTCGCCCGCCGAGGCACAGCACGGCAGCCGGCCCGAGCCCGCGACCGCGTGGGGCGCCGACCGCTCCCGGCAGTCCGGCTTCGGCGGTGACCAGGACCGCCGGGTCTCCTGGGGTTCCCCCGACCCCCGCGTGCCGTCCGCTCCGTCCCAGCCGGAGGGCAGGTCGGACCACACCGACGGCACGGTCACGTTCCGCGCCCCCAAGTCCCCCAAGTCCGGCGAGGACGCGGGGAACTCCGGGAACACGGGGAATGCCGGGAACCCCGGGAACCCCGGGAACACCGGGGGCACCGGGGACGACCAACCCCCGGCCTCCGGCGGCACGGTGGTCTTCCGCAGGCCGTCGGGGCCGGTGCGGCCCACCACGGGGTCGGAGGAGAGGGCACCCGGGAATGCCGGCGGTGCGGGTACGGGGGGCGCGGGCGCTTCCGGTGCGGGCGGTGCGGGCGCCTCCGGTACGACGTCCGGCTCGGCCCGGTCCGGGGGAGCGCCGGGTGTCCCCGGCAGCCGTAACCCCCACGCCTCCGAGGGCACCATGGCCTTCCGGGCCGTCCCGCGCCCGGGACGGCAGCGCGGGGAACCGGGCACGGGCGGTTCCACCACGGGCGACTCGACGACCGGCGGTTCGGCCAAGGGGGGCTCGTCCGCCGGCGGAGCCGTCGGTCGCGCGGGCCTGTCCCAGGGAGCCGCCGCGGCGGCATCCGGCCCGCAAACCCCCTCCGTACCCGCCCAGTCCACGAACTCACCGGCTTTCCCGTCCTCCCCGAACTCGCCTGCCTCCCCGTCCTCCCCGGCCCCCGCGTCCGCCTCCTCCTCCAACCCCCAGCAGTCCACCCCCATGTCTCCGGGCGACGGAGGCGGACAGCCCTCCTGGGCCCAGCAGGTGCACCGCCTTGCCGGGCCCGAGAGCGAGCAGCCCGTCGTCCCGTGGAAGCCGGTGTCGGAAGACCCCTTCCAGGCCGCCGCGCGAGCGCAGGCGTCCGCGCGTCCCGCAGGACTGGGAAAGCGGCTGGCCGCGCGGTTGGTGGACACGCTCGTGCTGGGCGCCGTCACCGGCGCGGCCGCCGTGCCGCTGGGCACCAAGGCGATCGACCACATCAACGACAAGATCGACGCGGCCAAGCAGTCCGGCGAGACCGTCACGGTCTGGCTGCTGGACGGCACCACGGCCGGCTACCTCGGCATCGTCCTCGCCGTCCTGCTCGTCTTCGGCGTCCTCTACGAGGCGCTGCCCACGGCCAAATGGGGCCGCACCCTGGGCAAGAAGCTGTGCGGTCTGCAGGTGCGGGACATCGAGGGCGGTGAACCCCCGTCGTTCGGCGCGGCCCTGCGCCGCTGGCTCGTCTACAGCGTCCCCGGGGTGCTCGCCATCGGCGTCCTGGGCGTCCTGTGGTGCCTGTTCGACCGCCCGTGGCACCAGTGCTGGCACGACAAGGCGGCCCACACCTTCGTCGCCGGCTGAGGGGTTGGCCGGCCGATGCCCCGGACGGCCGCCCGCCCATTGCGCTGACGGAGCCTTCGCGGTCGACTCGGTGTATGACGACCGAGCCGCCGCCTCCTTCGGAAGACGACCCGTTCAAGAAGAAGCCGCAGCCGCCACCCGACGAGGGGGGCGGCTCTCCGTACGACACCCCGCCCCCGGGCGACACCACGCCTCCGCCCTACGCCGGTGACCCCTACGGCGGCGGTCCCTACGGCAATGACCCGCTGGCCGGGATGCCGCCCCTCGCCGACAGCGGCAAGCGCATCCTCGCGCGACTCATCGACATGGTCCTCGTGGGTGCCGTGGTGTGGCTGGTGGCGTGGGGCTTCAACGTCAACGAGTACAACGTGGACGGGGAGAACATCGAGTACGGCAAGTCCTTCGGCCAGTCCGTGATCGCCGCGGTCCTCTACGTCGCGTACGACACCTTCCTGACCACCCAGACCGGGCAGACCCTCGGCAAGAGGCTGCTCAACCTGCGTGTGGCGAACCTCGACAACGGTGCCACGCCCTCCGCGCAGACCTCGCTGGTCCGCGCGCTGGTCCTGTGGGTGCCGTTCGCTTTCTGCTGCGCCTGTATCTGGACCGCGATCGCGGGTGGTTGGAGCTTCTTCGACAAGCCCTATAAGCAGGGCATTCACGACAAGGCGGCCAAAACGGTTGTGGTCAGTACGAGTTGAGCGGGATAAGCGGGTTGGGCGAGTAAAGCGGGTTGGGCGAATCGAGCGGGTTGGGCGAGTCGAGCAAGGCCGTCAGTGGCGGGAAGCGGCTCCGCGCCTCACGGACCCGCCGTTTCGCGCACCGGCTCGGGCGCGCTGGACGCGGCGGCCGACGCGGCGACGGTCTCGCGGCGCGCGGGAATCCGTTGGGCGAAACGCGCTTCGGCGCCACGCTCCTTGGCGACGGGCGCGGCTGCCGGGGTGGGCTTCTGGACCGGGACCGTCATGGCCACGAGGAGGCCGAGAGCGAGGGCGGCGAATACGATCACCACGATCCCCGGGCCCGAACTCGTCTGTGACAGCAGCAACATGGCGAGTGTGCAGAAGATCACGGTGCAGGAGCCGTAGGCGATCTGTGCGGCGGTCGGACGAGGCATGACCATTCCTCGGGTCGGGGGTCTCCCCCCGCGCCTCTCGCCTTGGGGGGAGGTTGTGGATAAGAAACAGGGGTGCGACAACGGTGTCGACTTGGCGATTCACTGATTTTCGGCGCTCCGCCAAACGACCCTATTCGCCTGTCTGCCCGAGCGGAACGAGCGGTAAGCGTGACCTAACCCACGGCGCCGGTGCACAGGGGGCGCACGGAGTCATGGCGTCCACTACCTGGACAGTCGAGCGCGCCCGCTGAGCGGGACACCGTCCATCCGGTCGCGGGCGAGCGCCTCATGTCACGTTCCGTCAAATCGCCGTACCGCACTTGACCTGCTCAAGTCAAGATCTGTCTTTTCAGCCGAGACTCCGGTCAAATGTCGTCACTTGTGACGCGCATAGAGCGCGCGCGGAATCCATGACCAGGACCCCCCTCGCTTCCGCGCGCCCAGGCGCAGGGAAGGACTGCCTCAAGTGACCAGCAGACCATGGACGTTCAGAGCGACCGCGGTGGGAGTCGCGGTCGCGGCGGCCGCGGCCACGTTCTCGACCTTCGCGGTGGCGCAGGCCGATTCCGGCGACAGGCCGACGGCCGCCGCGAACCGGCAGGACCCGGCGCAGGCCGAGGACCACGCCGAGCACGACCTCAAGGGCCCCCTGACAGAGCGCCAGGAAGCCCAGCGCGAAGAGGCGCTGCAGCGAGTCATATCCGGCGACGCCACGGTCAAGAGCCGGAGCGGTTCGCAGGTCGTGAAGCTCGGCAACGACAAGTACGTGGAGCTCGGCCGGGAGAAGACCGACCAGATCTTCACGATCCTGGTGGAGTTCGGCGACAAGGTCGACAGCCGTTACGGGGGCACGGCGGGTCCGGCCCACAACCAGATCGCCGAGCCGGACCGCACCAAGGACAACAGCACGGCCTGGCAGGCGGACTACAACCAGAAGCATTTCCAGGAGCTCTACTTCGGCACCGGCAAGGGTGTCGAGTCGATGAAGAAGTACTACGAGAAGCAGTCCTCGGGCCGCTACTCGGTCGACGGCACGGTCTCCGACTGGGTCAAGGTGCCCTACAACGAGGCCCGCTACGGCAACAACGCGTGCGGCCAGACCAACTGCTCCAGCGTGTGGAACGTCGTCAGCGACGGCGTCTCGGCCTGGGTCGACGCGCAGAAGGCCGCGGGCAAGTCGGACGCCGAGATCAAGGCCCAGCTGGCCGGCTACGACAAGTGGGACCGCTACGATTTCGACGGCGACGGCGACTTCAACGAGCCTGACGGCTACATCGACCACTTCCAGGTCGTGCACGCCGGTGAGGACGAGTCCGCAGGCGGCGGCGCCCAGGGCGAGGACGCCATCTGGGCCCACCGCTGGTACGCGTTCGGCACCGACGCGGGTTCCACGGGTCCGGGCAACAACAAGCTGGGCGGCGCCCAGATCGGCGACACCGGCATCTGGGTCGGCGACTACACCATCCAGCCGGAGAACGGCGGACTCGGCGTCTTCGCCCACGAGTACGGCCACGATCTCGGTCTGCCGGACCACTACGACACCACCAACAAGGGCGAGAACTCCACCGCCTTCTGGACGTTGATGTCCGCCGGCTCCTGGCTCGGTACCGGCGAGGACAGCATCGGCGACCTGCCCGGCGACATGACCGCCTGGGACAAGCTGCAGCTCGGCTGGCTGAAGTACGACACGGCCAAGGCCGCGACGCGGTCCACCCACACGCTGGGCGTGGCCGAGTACAACACCAAGAACGCGCAGGCCCTCGTGGTCGAGCTGCCCCAGAAGCCCGTCACCACCGAGGTCGTCACCCCGGCTCAGGGCGCCACGCAGTGGTGGAGCGGCATGGGCGACGACCTGCGCAACACCCTCTCCCGCTCCGTCGACCTGACCGGCAAGTCCTCCGCCACCCTCACCCTCGACGGCTGGTGGGACATCGAGAAGGACTTCGACTACCTCTACACCGAGGTCTCCACCGACGGCGGCGCCAACTGGACGCCGATCGACGGCACCGCGAACGGCACCGCCATCCCGCGTGACGCCGGCGACAAGCCCGCGCTGACCGGCACGGTGGAGGCGTACCAGAAGCTCTCGTACCCGCTGAACGCCTACGCGGGCAAGAAGGTCGACATCCGCTTCCGCTACGCCACGGACGGCGGTGTGGCCCAGAAGGGCTTCGCGGCCGACTCGATCGCGGTCACCGCGGACGGCGCCCCGGTCTTCTCCGACGACGCGGAGAGCGCGGACAATGCCTGGACGGCGAACGGCTTCTCGCGCATCGGCGCCTCGTTCACCAAGGACTACGCGCAGTACTACATCGCCGAGAACCGCCAGTACGTGTCGTACGACAAGACCCTCGAGGTCGGCCCGTACAACTTCGGCTTCTCGACGACGCGTCCGTCCTGGGTCGAGCACTTCCCGTACCAGAACGGCCTGTTGATCTGGAAGTGGGACACCTCCCAGGCGGACAACAACACCAGCGTCCACCCCGGCACGGGTCTGGTGCTGCCGGTGGACGCCCACCCGGCGCCGCTGAAGTGGTCCGACGGCACGCTGATGCGCAACCGCGTCCAGTCCTACGACTCGCCGTTCAGCTCGTTCCGGACGGACGGCATCACGCTGCACAAGGCGGACGTCGCCACGAAGATCAAGTCGCTCCCCGGCAACCGGATCTTCAACGACCGCAAGAACACGTACTACGACGTGAGCAACCCGACCGGTGGTGTCAAGATCACTGACACCAACACCAAGATCGCGATCGTGAAGGAGTCCCGCTGGGGCTCGACGATCACGGTGAAGGTCTCCGCAGCGACGAAGTAAGGCGCGTTTACGCAGGTCAGAGCATGATCGGCCGTGACCCCCTGGCGGGTTGCGGCCGATCGTGTTTAGGTGCGTCCTGTGGCTCTCTTATTGACACCAGTTCTCACGGGGGTGTGACCGCATGGCCGCAGGAGGTTTCTGCAAGCTGCCGAACGGGACGGTGGTGGTGGCGCTGAACCTGCCCAGCCCGACCGTCGGCGGCGCCGGTGCGGTGCGGGTGCTCGTGCACGCCCAGAACCGGGCCCGGGCCCTGACGCGGCTGCGCAACCTCGGGATGCGCGCGGTGTACCTGCGGGGCAACGGCCAGCCGCCCACACCGGACGAGATCACCGCGGTCCTGCATCACCCTGACGGTCTCGTATGGCGCACGGCGCCCGACAGCGGTGTCACCGCCGAGCTGTGGCACCCGATCCGCACCCTGATGCGCCGCAGCGCGACGCCTCAGGGCTTCTAGGGCCTGACCTGATCCGCCGGACAGGTCCTGGACCCCTAGACCACTGGTTTCCCGGACAGCTCCACGCCTGCCTCGCGCAGCTCCTCCAGGGTCCGCTCGGTGGTGTCCTCGGACACTCCGGCCGTGAGGTCGAGCAGAACGTGCGTACGGAAGCCCTCACGGGCCGCGTCCAGGGCGGTGGCGCGGACGCAGTAGTCGGTGGCGATGCCCACCACGTCGACCTCGGTGATCCCGCGGGCGCGCAGCCAGTCCGCCAGCGGCACGCCGTTCTCGTCGGAGCCCTCGAAGCCGCTGTACGCCGCCGTGTACGCGCCCTTGTCGAAGACGGCGTCGACCGCGCCGGAGGCGACCGCCGGCGCGAAGTTCGGGTGGAAGCCCACTCCCTCCGTGCCCGCCACGCAGTGCGCGGGCCAGGAGTGGACGTAGTCGGGGTGGTCGGCGAAGTGGTCGCCGGGGGCGATGTGGTGGTCGCGGGTGGCCACGACATGGCGGTAGCCGGCGGTCGACTGACCGACCAGCTCCGTGATCGCGGCGGCCACGTCGGCACCCCCGGTCACCGCGAGACTGCCCCCCTCGCAGAAGTCGTTCTGCACGTCTACGACGATCAGTGCGCGGCGCATGTCGGTGTCCTTCGGTTCGGCAGGCGGTCGGCGAGAGGTGCGGGCCCGGCCGGTAGGACCGAGCCTAGAGAGTGCGCGGGCACAGCGGGAGGGTGCATTCGGCTTCCGAAGGCGAGGGGCGGACGCTGCCGTTGCATTCCCACTCACCTCCTGTTCATTCCCGTTCGAGTAGAGAATGGCCGGAGCTGTGTCCCGGGTACCCCCATGTCCGGAGCTTCGCCCCCTCGGGCCCGAACGGTCGTACTCGGGCTTATTCCGCGGGCGCACCCGGGCGTACGCGTCGGGCGTACGCGGGGCGTACTCAGACGTATTCCGTCGGAATCACCGCTTCCCCGCGGGACAGCTGGATCGCCGACATCGGCAGGTTCGCGCGGACCGCGGCGTGCCGGTCGCGTACGGCGTCGAGGGGTTCGCGGGCGATGACCTGGCCGCCTTTTATGAGCTCGACCAGCAGCTGACGGTCGGCGAGCTCCGCGGGGACGGCTCCCGTGCCGATCACCTCGGCCTCCGCGGTCCCGTCCTCGTCGAGCCGCCGGGCGGCCCACTTGCGGCCGCCGATGGACGTCTTGCCGCCCGTCGACTTCTTCGCCACCGGCACGAGCGGAGCCTTCGGGTCCGCCGACTCGGCACGGGCCACGAGCTTGTAGACCATCGAGCACGTCGGATGGCCGGATCCCGTCACCAGCTGGGTGCCCACGCCGTACGCGTCCACGGGCGCCGCGGCCAGCGAGGCGATCGCGTACTCGTCCAGGTCCGAGGTCACGATGATCTTCGTGTCGGTGGCGCCCAGCTCGTCCAGCTGCTGCCGCACCCGGTGCGCCACGAGCAGCAGGTCGCCGGAGTCGATGCGCACCGCTCCGAGTTCGGGCCCGGCGATGTCGACGGCGCTCCGGACCGCCTCGGCGACGTCGTACGTGTCGACGAGGAGCGTCGTGCCGCGGCCGAGCGTGTTCACCTGGGCCTGGAAGGCGTCCCGCTCGCTGTCGTGCAGCAGCGTGAAGGCGTGGGCGCTGGTACCGACGGTCGGGATGCCGTAGCGGAAGCCCGCGGCCAGGTCCGAGGTGGTCGTGAAGCCGCCGACGTACGCCGCGCGCGAGGCTGCCACGGCGGCCAGCTCGTGCGTGCGGCGGGCGCCCATCTCGATCAGCGGCCGGGTGCCGGCGGCCGAGGCCATCCGGGAGGCGGCGGCCGCGATCGCCGAGTCGTGGTTGAGGATCGAGAGGATCACGGTCTCCAGGAGCACGCACTCCGCGAACGAGCCCTCCACCCGCAGAATCGGCGACCCCGGGAAGTAGACCTCGCCCTCCGGGTAGCCCCAGACGTCGCCGCTGAAGCGGTACGAGGCCAGCCAATCGAGGGTCGGCTCGTCCACCACGTGGCGCTGACGCAGGAAGCCGAGCACGCCCGAGTCGAACCGGAAGTTCTCGACGGCGTCCAGCACGCGTCCGGTCCCCGCGACCACGCCGTAGCGGCGTCCCTCCGGCAGCCGGCGAGTGAAGACCTCGAAGACCGAGCGTCGGTCGGCGGTCCCGCCCTTCAGGGCGGCCTGCAGCATGGTCAGCTCGTAGTGGTCCGTGAAGAGCGCTGTCGACGGGACGTCCACGGGCAGTCCCAAGTCCGTTGCGTTCACTCAAGGTCTCCTAGCGATCACGCGTGGGGGCGCCCCCGCTGTCGGCGGGGGTCCGGGAGGTTGTCCCCCGGATGGCGGCATGGCAAGAATGCTACCCCCCATCTCGTCACTCTGACGATTTGTGGGTCCGTTTGGCCGGGTACCCCTCACAGGTGGCAGCATGGGCCTTGTGACGGCTCCCGCACCCCTAGAGATCGAAAAGACCGAGTCGGCCGAGGAGGTCTCCGCCGTACCTGAGCCGGATGTCCCTTGGGTGACCATCGTCCACAACGACCCGGTCAACCTCATGAGCTATGTGACGTACGTCTTCCAGACGTACTTCGGCTACTCCAAGGACAAGGCCACCAAGCTCATGCTCGACGTCCACCACAAGGGCCGTGCGGTGGTCTCCAGTGGGACCCGCGAGGAGATGGAGCGAGACGTGCAGGCCATGCACGGCTACGGTCTGTGGGCCACCCTCCAGCAGGACCGGAAATAGCGGGCGAGGGCCCGCAGGACCGGAAACAACCGGCAACCGCGAGCAGTACCGGAAGTAGCGAACTCACTCCATGCCAGGACAATTCGAACCGCTCCCCGGCGGCGGCGCGGCCGTCGCTCTCGACGAGGTCGAGATCTCGATCATCCGCTCGCTCGCCGTCCAGCTCCTGGAGCTCATCGGCCCGGGGCCCGCGGAGAACGCTACCGACGACCCGCTCGCCGAACTGTTCGCGGACGGGCCGAGCGAGCCGCCCTCCGACCCCGTACTGCAGCGTCTCTTCCCGGACGCCTACAGCGGCCCCGAGGTCGAGGCCACCTCGCCCGAGCAGGTGGAGGAGCAGCGTGTCCACTCCGCGGAGTTCCGCCGCTTCACCGAGAACGATCTGCGCGCGGGCAAGCGCGAGAACGCCCTCGCCGTGATCCGCTCCCTGGACGCGCTGACCGTCGAGGGCGGGGGAGGGGGCGAAGGCGGGGGCGGCGCGGTCCTCAAGCTGTCCGAGGAGGACGCGAAGCAGTGGCTCGGCGCCCTCAACGACCTGCGCCTGGCGATCGGCTCCCGGCTCGACGTCGTCGACGAGGAGGACACCGATCTCCTCTACCGGCTGCCGGACGAGGATCCGCGCAAGCCGATGGTGATGGCGTACCTGTGGCTGGGCGGACTCCAGGAGACGCTCGTCGAGACACTCATGCAGTGAGGACCGGCGTCCGCCACCGAACGCGGTCATGGCGTCCGACGGCGGACGCGTTCATCACGAGACACGCGGAGCGGGCCCCGTCGCGGAGTGCGACGGGGCCCGCTCGGTGCGTACGGTCCGCTCAGTTGACCAGAGCGGTGATGCAGCCAGTCGCCCCCGCGCCGACAGCCTGCTTGGAGACCTTGCTCGCCAGCTCCTTGTTGAAGCGGCCGACGACGAGCTGGATTGCGGCCGCAACGGAAGCGTTGACGAGGCACTTCTTGGTCTTCTTGCTCATCTTGAGGCCCTTGATGAGCAGTTCGCAGGATTCCTGGTCGCCGTAGTAGCACTTGCCGGCGGCGATGTCCTGCCAGGTGTCGATCTTCGGAGTGTTTATCGCCTTCGAGGACGCCGGACCGGTCTCCTGTGCCTGCGTCTGCGCGATTGCCGGTGTGGCGCCCAGTGCGAGCGAGCCGAGAACGGCGACGGAAACGAGCTTGAGCCTCATTGAATCCCCTTGAGTTGCTTGCTCTGCGCGAGAACCCCGGTGGTTGGTCGGCCACCGCATCGCGGGCTCTCACGGGGCAAGACGCTATAGATCTTGGAGGGACGGAGGCCATCGAATTGATCAAGATCTGAGCTTTTCGTTCGCGCTCGCGAACGAATCCGATGTGTTCGCTCATGTCGGGCGCGTTCGCTCAGGAGGTGCTCAAATCCGAATAACGATCATGTCACCGCCGCGGTCGGCTTTGCGGGCCGAGGGGAACTTTGTCCTCTCCTCCTCGTGTCGTGCGTCACGTGTCCCGTGTCCGACCGCCGATGCTGCCGTGATAGATCTTCACGACCGCCCGACGGGACACCACCCATGTCCGGTCGGGTGCGCCACCGGAGCCGGCGGATCGCCGGTCAGGCACACGCTCCATCAATCCGGGGGGATCGCGACCCGATCCGAAGTCGCACGGACGGCTCGGATCGGCATGGAGAAAGGCGTACCAACATGACCTCGTCGCAGGTCGACGAGCAGCACGACGGCAGTGAGGCCCTGGGTGGCGACGCCCCCGCAGAGGGGTACCAGCGCGGGCTCAACGGTCGTCAGGTCCAGATGATCGCCATCGGCGGCGCCATCGGTACCGGTCTGTTCTACGGATCCAGCACCAGCATCGCGAACATCGGCCCCAGTCTGATCGCCTGCTACGCGATCGCCGGCGTCGTGATCTTCTTCATCATGCGGGCCCTGGGCGAACTGCTCACCTACCGTCCGACCTCGGGCAGCTTCGCCGACTACGCCCGTGAGTTCTTCGGCCCCTTCGCGGGCTTCGTCACGGGCTGGTCGTACTGGGCGCTGTGGGTCACCGCGTGCATGTCCGAGGTGACCGCGGCCGGCCATTACATCAACTACTGGTGGCCCTCCGTGCCCGTCTGGACGACCGCCGCCGTCGCGCTGGTCGTGCTCTTCGCCGCGAACCTGGTCTCGGTCAAGATCTTCGGCGAGCTGGAGTTCTGGTTCTCGACGATCAAGGTCACCGCGATCGTCGCGATGATCGTCATCGGGGTCGGCATCCTCACCTTCGGCTTCTCCTCCGTCGGTGACACCGCCTCCGTCAGCCACCTGTGGGCGGACGGCGGCTTCGCGCCCAACGGAGCCTGGCAGGCCATGCTCGCCATGCAGGGCGTCATCTTCGCCTACCTCGGCGTCGAGCTGGTCGGTATCACCGCGGGGGAGGCCGAGAACCCCAAGCAGACCCTCCGCAAGGCGATCAACACGCTCCCGGTCCGCATCGGCATCTTCTACGTCGGCTCGCTGATCGTCATCCTGTCCGTCTACAGCTGGACGAAGTACTCCCCGGGTGTCAGCCCCTTCGTGCAGGTCTTCGCGGCGGTAGGCATCCCCGGCGCCGCGGGGATCATGAACTTCGTGATCCTCACCGCCGCGCTGTCCTCCTGCAACTCGGGCATCTACTCCACCGGCCGCATGCTGCGCGGCCTGGCCGTCAACGGCGAGGCCCCCAAGGCGGCCGCGAGGCTCAGCGGCCGCCGGCTTCCCCTGCCCGCGCTGGTCGCCTCCGCGCTCGTCATGGGCATCGGCGTGATCGTCAACATCGTCTCGCCGGACAAGGCGTTCCTGTACATCACCTCGGTCGCCACCTGCGCCGGACTGTGGACCTGGGCCATGATCCTCTCCGCCCACCTGCGCTACCGCACCAAGGTCCGCGCCGGACTCCTCCCGGCCGCGGACTTCCGGATGCCCGGCGCCCCGGTCACGAACTGGATCGCCCTCGCCGCGCTCGCCTCCGTCGTCGGCCTGATGGCGTCCGACGGCGACACCCGGCTCGGCCTGTATGTGTTCGCCGTCTGGCTCGTGGTCCTCGCCATCGGCTACCGACTGTCCCACCGCAAGGCTTCGTCGGACAGGGACCTGGCGCTCGACCCCAAGTAAGCCCGCACCGGCCCCTGCGAAGGGCCCGCACCGGAACGGGAGACCGCCGGGCGGGCCCTTCGTATGGCCTTTCGTATCCTTGCCGCATGTCGCTCACCATCACCCGGGCCCTGCACGACCAGATCGTTGCCCACGCCCGCCAGGACCACCCCGACGAAGCGTGCGGTGTCATCGCGGGCCCGGCCGGCTCCGGCCGTCCAGAGCGCTTCATTCCGATGCTGAACGCCGCCCGCTCGCCCACGTTCTACGAGTTCGACTCGGGCGATCTCCTCAAGCTCTACCGGGAGATGGACGACCGCGACGAGGAGCCGGTCGTCATCTACCACTCCCACACGGCCACCGAGGCGTACCCGTCCCGCACGGACATCTCGTACGCGAACGAGCCGGGCGCCCACTACGTACTGGTGTCGACGGCGGACACGGACGGGCTCGGCGACTTCCAGTTCCGCTCGTACCGGATCGTGGAGGGAGAGGTGACGGAGGAGGAGGTCAAGGTCGTGGAGGCCTACTGAATCTCACCTGTCGGTCGAAACGCGTCCACCATGTGGAATCACACTCCGGAGGGCCCCGGGGGAATCGATACGATGACCCCATGGTTTCCCATGACGTGAGCGAGAAGACGCCGGGCATGCTGCTCGTGGCGCGGCTGCACGTCGACCTGTGCAGGCTGAACAGCGCCCTCTGTCCGTGCTGACCCCTGCCGCCGTACGGCCGTGAGCCGCGGCGCAGACCCGCGTAACACCACCACGCAATTCCGCGCTGCCGCGCGCCCACTGACTGACTTCTCCCGACAGGAGCCCGCAACCATGGCCATCGAGGTCCGCATCCCCACCATCCTCCGCACCTACACCGGCGGCCAGAAGGCCGTCGAGGGTGGCGGGAAGACCCTCGCCGAGCTCTTCGCCGACCTCGACACCCGCCACACGGGCATCCAGTCCCGCATCGTGGACGAAGCCGCCGGGGGCGAGCTGCGCCGCTTCGTGAACGTGTACCTCAACGACGAGGACGTCCGCTTCCTCGACGGCATCAACACCAAGCTCACCGACGGTGACAACGTGACGATCCTGCCGGCCGTGGCCGGCGGCATGGCCTGATGGGCCGCTGATCTCTGATGCGCTATGACTCCCCGCTCGCAGCGGTCGGCAACACGCCTCTGGTGCGCCTGCCGCGGCTCTCGCCGTCCGCCGACGTGCGGATCTGGGCGAAGCTCGAGGACCGCAACCCGACCGGCTCGGTCAAGGACCGCCCCGCGCTGTACATGATCGAGCAGGCGGAGAAGGACGGCCGTCTGACGCCGGGCTGCACGATCCTGGAGCCGACGAGCGGCAACACGGGCATCTCCCTGGCGATGGCGGCCAAGCTCAAGGGCTACCGCATCGTCTGCGTCATGCCCGAGAACACCTCGCAGGAGCGCCGGGACCTGCTCGCCATGTGGGGCGCCGAGATCATCTCGTCCCCGGCGGCGGGCGGCTCCAACACGGCCGTACGGGTCGCCAAGGAGCTCTCCGCCGAGCACCCGGACTGGGTGATGCTCTACCAGTACGGCAACCCGGACAACGCGGGCGCCCACTACGCCACGACGGGTCCCGAGATCCTCGCCGACCTCCCCTCGGTCACCCACTTCGTGGCGGGTCTGGGCACGACGGGCACGCTGATGGGCGTCGGCCGTTACCTGCGCGAGCACAAGCCGGACGTGAAGATCGTCGCGGCCGAACCGCGGTACGACGATCTGGTGTACGGCCTGCGCAACCTGGACGAGGGCTTCGTTCCCGAGCTGTACGACGCCTCCGTCCTGACCACCCGCTTCTCCGTCGGCTCCGCCGACGCGGTGACGCGCACGCGTGAGCTGCTGCAGCAGGAGGGGATCTTCGCGGGCGTTTCCACGGGGGCGGCGCTGCACGCCGCGATCGGGGTGGGCAGGAAGGCGGTCACGGCCGGCGAGCCGGCCGACATCGTCTTCGTCGTCGCCGACGGCGGCTGGAAGTACCTGTCGACGGGCGTCTACACGGCCCCGACGACGGAGGCGGCCATCGAGGCGCTGCAGGGCCAACTCTGGGCGTAGGAGAGCTTTCTTCGCCCCCGCCGCCCCTACCCGTCCCATCCCGTTCCTGGGGGCTCCGCCCCCAGACCCCCGAGCCGCGGTAATTCAGCCCCTCCGGCGTTTGAGGAGCGGGGGTCCGGGGGCTGGCCC
>NZ_VBZC01000034.1:1320-102381 GCF_005786655.1 Streptomyces montanus | reverse complement strand
GGGGGGACGCCCGGCTCGTGACCGCGACCGCCGCCGCGACAGCGGCCCGGCGGACGGCACCGGGCCGGGCCGCCGCGGCGGACGACCGCCGAGGTGGCTCTCGCGCCCGCCACGTCCGCCGCGGCTTCGTGTCGAACGGTGGGTGAACACGCGTCCGGGTGGTCAGGATGGAGACATGGGATTCCATGTCGACTCCGAGGCCGGGCGGCTGCGCCGCGTCATCCTGCACCGGCCGGATCTTGAGCTCAAAAGGCTCACCCCCAGCAACAAGGACGCCCTCCTCTTCGACGACGTCCTGTGGGTGCGCCGGGCGCGCGCGGAACACGACGGATTCGCGGACGTGCTGCGCGACCGCGGGGTCACCGTCCACCTCTTCGGCGACCTGCTGGCCGAGGCCCTGGCGGTCCCGGCGGCGAGGAACCTCGTACTGGACCGGGTCTTCGACGAGAAGGAGTACGGGCCGCTCGCCACGGACCACCTCCGGGACGCCTTCGAGGCCATGGCGGCGGGGGAGCTGGCCGAGGCCCTGGTCGGCGGGATGACCAAGCGGGAGTTCCTGGACGAACACCCGGAGCCGATGTCCGTGCGCTTCCACGTCATGGACCTCGACGACTTCCTCCTCCGGCCGCTGCCCAATCACCTCTTCACCCGGGACACCTCCGCCTGGATCTACGACGGGGTCTCCATCAACGCCATGCGCTGGCCGGCGCGGCAGCGCGAGACCGTGCATTTCGAGGCCATCTACCGGCACCACCCGCTGTTCCGGGACGAGGACTTCCATGTCTGGTCCGAGGGGCAGGCGGACTACCCCTCCACCATCGAGGGCGGCGACGTCCTCGTCATCGGCAACGGCGCGGTACTGATCGGCATGAGCGAGCGCACCACCCCGCAGGCCGTGGAGATGCTCGCCCACAAGCTGTTCGCCGCCGGTTCGGCGACGACGATCGTGGCGCTCGACATGCCCAAGCGGCGGGCCCTGATGCACCTCGACACGGTGATGACGATGGTCGACGGCGACATCTTCACGCAGTACGCCGGACTCGGCATGCTCCGCTCGTACACCATCGAACCGGGCGTGGGCGACAAGGAACTGAAGGTCACCGACCATCCGCCGGAGCATATGCACAGAGCGATCGCCGCGGCGCTCGGGCTGAGCGAGATCCGTGTGCTGACCGCCACGCAGGACGTGCACGCGGCCGAGCGCGAGCAGTGGGACGACGGCTGCAACGTCCTCGCGGTCGAGCCGGGCGTCGTCGTCGCGTACGAGCGGAACGCGACCACGAACACGCACCTGCGCAAGCAGGGCATCGAAGTGATCGAGATCCCGGGCAGCGAACTGGGGCGGGGCCGGGGCGGGCCGCGCTGTATGAGCTGTCCGGTCCAGCGGGATCCGGTCCGCTGAACTGAGGCTGTATAGAAATGTGGACGATCGTATAGAGTTCCAAGCGTCCCCTGTTTACGCAACCCTGGAGCGCCCCCATGGCGACAGTCGCGAACGCCCTCGCAGGCCGTCACTTCCTGAAGGAGCTGGACTTCACGGAAGGCGAGTTCCGCGGCCTGATCGAGCTCGCCGCCGAGCTGAAGGCGGCGAAGAAGGCCGGGACGGAGACCCCCCGTCTGCGAGGGCGGAACATCGCGCTGATCTTCGAGAAGACCTCGACGCGCACGCGCTGCGCGTTCGAGGTGGCGGCCGCGGACCAGGGCGCGTCGACCACGTATCTCGACCCGAGCGGCTCACAGATAGGCCACAAGGAGTCCGTGAAGGACACCGCGCGTGTGCTCGGCCGGATGTACGACGCGATCCAGTACCGGGGAGACAGTCAGGCGGGCGTCGAGGAACTGGCCGCCCACGCGGGCGTGCCCGTCTACAACGGTCTGACCGACGACTGGCACCCCACACAGATGCTCGCCGACGTGCTCACGATGACCGAGTACACCGCCAAGCCGCTGGGCGGGGTCACCTTCTCCTACCTGGGCGACGCCCGCTTCAACATGGGCAACTCCTACCTGGTCACCGGCGCGCTGCTCGGCATGGACGTACGTGTCGTCGCGCCGAAGGCGTACTGGCCCGCCGAGGAGATCGTGACGCGGGCGCGCGAGCTCGCCGTGCGCAGCGGGGCGCGCGTCACGCTCACCGAAGACGTCGCCGAAGGGGTCGCGGGTGCCGACTTCGTCGCCACCGATGTCTGGGTCTCCATGGGTGAGCCCAAGGAGGTGTGGGACGAGCGCATCGCCGCCCTCGGCCCGTACGCGGTGACGATGGACGTACTGCGCGCCACCGGCAACGCGGACGTCAAGTTCCTGCACTGTCTGCCCGCCTTCCATGACCTGGGCACCAAGGTGGGCCGCGAGATCCATGAGCGGCATGGCCTGGACTCGCTGGAGGTCACGGACGAGGTCTTCGAGTCGGCGCACTCGGTCGTCTTCGACGAGGCGGAGAACCGGCTGCACACGATCAAGGCGGTCCTCGTGGCGACACTCGCCCGCCCCTGACCTCGCCCGATCCCTACGACCCTCGCCCGACCTCTACGATCCTCGCCCGACCCCTACGTCGGTTCCATCGGTCTGCGCTGCTGCGGCACCACCGGCAGTCTGAACCAGACCGCCTTGCCGGACTTCGTGCGGTGATGGCCGCAGGACGAGCTGAGGGCGCGGATCAGCAGCAGGCCGCGCCCGTGCTCCTGCCAGGGGTCCGGGTCGTCCGGGACGGGGCGGGTGAGATTGCCGGGTGGCGTCGGGTCCGGGTCGTGGACCTCGACCTTGCAGCCGCTCGGCAGCAGCTCCACGACGAGCTCTATGGGCGCGTCGCTCCTGGTGTGCTCCACGGCGTTGGCCACCAGCTCGGCGGTGAGCAGCTCCGCCGTGTCGCTGTCGGCGGCATGGCCGATCTCGGCCAGTGCGGTACGGACCAGTGCGCGGGCGACGGGCACGGCCGCGGCGGAGTGCGGCAGGGCGATGCGCCAGGAGGCTGGGGCAGGGGGCTCGTGCAAGGCGGGTCCGTTCATGGAGCAGGTTGTCCTGCTTTCAACAATAGGGATCGTACGGCGCTACCGGGCAGGGTCGTGCACCGGGTGTTTTTTCGGGACTTCGAACTACCGGACTGCGTATGTACCCAGGTGAACGACCCGACCCGACCCCGGCCTCCCACTGTTACGGCTCTATCGCGGACCCGTGACTCCGTGACCGCGGGGTCCGTTCACGGTCACGGATCCGCGCGGCTGTATCGCGCACTCATGACGACAGTCACAGATGAGTGATAACTTCATGGGACAGCGCAGCCCGCCGCCCCCGCCCGAGGAGGCCGCACCTCATGAGTCCCTTCACCGGCTCCACGACCCGCACGCCCGACTGGCAGCATCTGCGCTGCGAAGTCGCCGACGGAGTCGCCACGGTCACCCTGGCCCGCCCCGAGAAACTGAACGCGCTCACCTTCGGCGCCTACGCCGACCTGCGCGACCTGCTCGCCGAGCTGTCCCGCGAGAAGTCCGTACGCGCCCTGGTGCTGGCCGGCGAGGGGCGCGGCTTCTGCTCCGGTGGTGACGTCGACGAGATCATCGGGGCCACGCTGTCGATGGACACGTCCCAGTTGCTCGACTTCAACCGGATGACCGGGCAGGTCGTACGGGCCGTACGCGAATGCCCCTTCCCGGTGGTCGCGGCGGTGCACGGGGTGGCGGCCGGGGCGGGCGCGGTCCTCGCTCTCGCGGCCGACTTCCGGGTGGCCGACCCGAGCGCCCGCTTCTCCTTCCTCTTCACCCGCGTCGGACTCTCCGGCGGCGACATGGGCGCCGCCTATCTGCTGCCCCGCGTCGTCGGGCTCGGCCACGCGACCCGGCTGCTGATGCTCGGCGAGCCGGTGCGGGCACCCGAGGCCGAGCGGATCGGGCTGATCAGCGAGCTCACCGACGAGGGCCGCGTGGACGAGGCCGCCCAGGCGCTGGCCCGCCGCCTGGCCGAGGGTCCGGCACTCGCGTACGCGCAGACGAAAGCCCTGCTCACCGCCGAGCTGGACATGCCGCTCGCCGCCTCGGTGGAGCTGGACGCCTCGACCCAGGCCCTGCTCATGAACGGTGAGGACTACGCGGAGTTCCACGCGGCGTTCACGGAGAAGCGGCCGCCGAAATGGCGGGGGCGGTGACCATGCGAGCGACGCGGGTCGCGGTGATCGGCGGCGGCCCCGGCGGCCTCTACGCCGCCGCCCTCCTCAAGCGCCTCGACCCCGCCCGCGAGATCACGGTCTGGGAGCGCAACGCACCCGACGACACCTTCGGCTTCGGCGTCGTCCTCTCCGACGAGACACTCGGCGGCATCGAGCACGCCGACCCGGTCGTGTACGCGGCGCTGCGCGACGAGTTCGTGCGCTGGGACGACATCGACATCGTGCACCGGGGCGTCCGCCACACCTCCGGCGGCCATGGCTTCGCCGCCCTCGGCCGGCGCAGGCTCCTGGAGATCCTGCACGAGCGGTGCCGCTCGCTCGGCGTCGAGCTGCGCTTCCGCACGCGGGCGCCGGACGTGGACCGCCTTTCGCGGGCGTACGACCTCGTCATCGCGGCGGACGGGGTGCACAGCACCACCCGTGAGGCGTACGCCCAGGTGTTCAAGCCGCAGGTGGCCGGCCACCGGTGCCGCTACATCTGGCTCGCCGCCGACTTCGCCTTCGACGCCTTCCGCTTCGAGATCGCGCGCACCGAGCACGGGGTGATGCAGCTCCACGGATACCCGTACGCGGCCGACTCCTCCACCGTCATCGTCGAGATGCGCGAGGACGTGTGGGAGGCGGCGGGCTTCGCGGAGCTCGATGAGCAGGAGTCCGTCGAGCGGTGCGCCAAGCTCTTCGCCGACGCGCTCGGCGGACGGGCGCTCAGGTCCAACCGGTCCGCGTCCAACAAGTCCGCGTGGACCACCTTCCGCACCGTCGTCAACGAACGCTGGTCGCACGGGAACGTGGTGCTGCTCGGCGACGCCGCGCACACCGCGCACTTCTCCATCGGCTCCGGGACGAAGCTCGCCGTCGAGGACGCCCTGGCGCTCGCCGCCTGCCTTCAGGAGCAGCCGGGTCTCGGCGAAGCCCTCGCCGCGTACGAGGAGGAGCGGCGCCCCGTCGTCGCGTCCACGCAGCGGGCGGCGCGCGCCAGCCTGGAGTGGTTCGAGAACCTGGGCCTCTATCTCGACCAGCCCGCCCGCCAGTTCGCCTTCAACCTGCTCACCCGCAGCCGCCGGGTCACCCACGACAACCTCCGGCTGCGCGACCCGCACTTCACCGAGAGCGTGGAGCGCGAGTTCGGCTGCCCGCCCGGGACGCCTCCGATGTTCACGCCCTTCCGGCTGCGCGACCTGACCCTGCGCAACCGGGTCGTGGTCTCGCCGATGGACATGTACTCGGCCGTGGACGGCGTACCCGGCGACTTCCATCTCGTCCACCTGGGCGCGCGGGCGCTCGGCGGCGCCGGTCTGGTGATGACCGAGATGGTGTGCGTGAGCGCGGCGGGCCGGATCACACCGGGCTGCGCCGGGCTCTACACCGCCGAACAGGCCGATGCCTGGCGGCGCGTCACCGACTTCGTGCACACACGTTCACCCGGCACCGCCCTGGGCGTGCAGCTCGGCCACTCCGGCCGAAAGGGCTCCACCAAGCTGATGTGGGAGGGCATCGACGAGCCGCTGGAGGAGGGCAACTGGCCGCTGGTGGCCGCGTCCCCCGTCCCGTACAGGCCGGAGAACCAGACGCCGCACGAACTCACCCGAACCCAACTGGCCGAGATCCGGGACCAGTTCACGGCAGCCGCCCGGCGGGCCGCCCACTGCGGCTTCGATCTGCTCGAACTGCACTGCGCGCACGGTTACCTGCTCTCCGGCTTCCTCTCACCCCTGACCAACCGCCGTACGGACGCCTACGGCGGGCCCCTGGAGAACCGGCTCCGCTTCCCGCTCGAAGTCTTCGACGCCGTACGCGCCGTATGGCCCGAGAACCGGCCGATGACCGTACGGATCTCCGCCACCGACTGGGCCGAGGGCGGCACCACGGCCGACGACGCCGTCTTCGCCGCCCGGGCCTTCGCCGCGCACGGTGCCGACGCGATCGATGTGTCGACGGGGCAGGTGGTGGCGGACGAGCGGCCGGAGTACGGGCGCTCGTACCAGACGCCGTACGCCGACCGGATCCGCAACGAGACCGGCATCCCGGTGATCGCGGTCGGCGCGATCTCCTCCTGGGACGACGTCAACTCACTCATCCTGGCGGGCCGTACGGACCTGTGCGCCCTCGCCCGCCCTCACCTGTACGACCCCCATTGGACGCTGCACGCGGCGGCCGAGCAGGGGTACACGGGTCCGGGCGTCGACTGGCCCGCGCCCTATCGGGCGGGCAGCCGGCCCCCGCGGACGGGACGCACGGACGCTCCGAAGCCCCGGCTCACACTGGGGAGTTGAGGTCAGCGCAGTGCGTGATCCACACCGGAGAACACCGCTCCGGCGTCCCGCAGGCGCTCGTGCAGCGCCCGGAAGACGGCCGCCGAACGGGCCCCCGGCCAGTCCCGCGGCAGCAGTGCGGGAGGCAGCCCGGGATCGGCGTACGGGAGGTGGCGCCAGGAGTCCAGGGCGAGCAGGTAGTCGCGGTACGCCTCCTCCGGAGGAGTGTCCGTCCGTGCCTCCCAGTCGTGCAGCACGCGCGCGTGGCGGTCCAGGAACGCCTCGTGCTGCTTGGCGATCGCGGCCAGGTCCCACCAGCGGGCGACCGCCTCGGCCGTCGCCGTGAAGCCCAGGTGCTCGCCGCGGAACAGCTCCACATACGCGTCGAGACGCAGCCGTTCCAACGTATGGCGGGTCTCTTCGTAGAGACGGGCCGGGGCGAGCCACACTCCGGGGGCGGCGCTTCCGAAACCGAGGCCCGCCAGACGGGAGCGCAGCACATGCCGCTTCTGCCGTTCGGACTCCGGCACGGAGAACACGGCGAGCACCCAGCTGTCGTCCTCCGGGGGAGCCGTCGAGTAGACCCGGCGGTCGCCGTCGTCGAGCAGCTGCCGCGCGTCCGGCGACAGTACGTAGCCGGCCGCGCCCGTCGCCGTACGCGCCGGCAGGAGCAGCCCGCGGCGTTTGAGCCGGGACACCGACGAGCGCACGGAGGGCGCGTCCACGCCGACCGCGGCCAGCAGCCGGATCAGCTCGGCGACCGGCACGGGGCCGGCCGCGAAGCGGCCGTACGCGCCGTAGAAGGTGACGATGAGGGACCGGGGAGTGTGCTGCTCGGACACGTTGATCATTCTAGTTCGTCGGCATCACGCGGGATCACCTCGGCCGACGCCCGCACGCAGCCTGAAGCGCTGCAGCTTCCCCGTCGCCGTACGCGGCAGCGCGTCCAGGAAGACGACCTCGCGCGGGCACTTGTACGGCGCCAGCTCGGACTTGACGAAGGCACGCAGCGCCTCGGGGTCCCGGTGCGCTCCGGGCCGCAGCACGGCGTACGCCACCACGACCTGGCCACGCGCCTCGTCGGGCAGGCCGACGACCGCCGTCTCGACCACGTCCGGGTGACGCAGGAGCGCGTCCTCGACTTCCGGGCCCGCGACGTTGTACCCGGCGGAAATGATCATGTCGTCCGCGCGTGCGACATAGCGGAAGTAGCCGTCGGCGTCGCGCACATACGTGTCACCGGTGATGTTCCAGCCGCCGCGTACGTACTCCGACTGGCGCGGGTCGGCGAGATAGCGGCAGCCGACCGGGCCGCGCACGGCGAGCAGTCCGGGTTCGCCGTCGGGCACCGGGAGGCCGTTCTCGTCCTGCACGCGCGCGTGCCACCCGGGTACGGGAACTCCCGTCGTCCCCGGGCGGATGTTCTCGTCGGCCGCGGAGATGAAGATGTGCAGCAGTTCGGTGGCACCGATGCCGTTGATGATGCGCAGGCCGGTGCGCTCGTGCCAGGCCTGCCAGGTGGCGGCGGGCAGGTTCTCGCCCGCGGACACGCAACGCCGCAGTGAGGAGGTGTCGTACGTGTCCAGCTCGTCCAGCATCGCGCGGTACGCGGTCGGCGCGGTGAACAGCACCGACACACGGTGATCGGCGATCGCGGGCAGCAGTTGCCTGGGGCCGGCCTGTTCGAGCAGCAGCGCGCTGGCTCCCGCGCGCATCGGGAAGACCACCAGACCGCCGAGTCCGAAGGTGAAGCCCAACGGGGGACTGCCCGCGAAGACGTCGTCGGCGTGGGGCCGCAGGACATGGGCCGAGAAGGTGTCCGCGATCGCCAGCACATCGCGATGGAAGTGCAGACACCCCTTGGGGCGCCCGGTCGTTCCCGACGTGAACGCGATCAGCGCCACCTCGTCGGCCGCGGTGTCCACGGCGGTGTACGGCTCGTCGGGGGCGTCGCGGCGCATCCGGTTCAGCAGGTCGTCGGGGGCGTCCCCGCCGTACGTCGTGATCCGCAGCCCGGGGATCTCCGCCTTCGCGAGGTCGTCCACGGCCCGGATGTCGCACAGCGCGTGCCCGGCCCGCGCGATCTCGCACATAGTGGCCAGCTCGTGGGGGCGCTGCTGGGCGAGGACGGTGACGGCGACCGCGCCCGCCTTCAGGACGGCCAGCCAGCACGCGGCGAGCCATGGCGTCGTGGGCCCGCGCAGCAGGACGCGGTTGCCGGGCACCACACCGAGGCCGGAGGTCAGGACATGCGCGATCCCGTCGACGCGGGCGCGCAGTTCGCCGTACGTCCAGACGTCACCGGAGGCCGTACGGAAGACCGGGCGTTCCGGGGCGGCGTGGTCGAGGAGCTCGACGGCGCAGTTCAGCCGTTCGGGGTAGCGCAGCTCGGGGAGCTCGAAGCGGAGCTCGGGCCACTGGTCGGGAGGTGGGAGGTGGTCGCGCGCGAAGGTGTCCACGTGGGCGCCGGGGGTGCGGGCGGCCTCTGTCGTGTCCCTGGGGTCCGTGTGGTCCATGGCGGGTCGCCCCCTCGTCGTGGTGGGCTCGCGCATCGAGCGTATCGTGTTGGTGACGACAGTCAATGGTTCGCGATAGCCTCGCGGTGTGGCCCGGCCCGACAGGGGAGAGGGGATCGAAAATGCCCGCATTCTCACTGGATCCGGCACACACCGCCTGGTGCACGGAGCTCCGGGCGCTCGCCGCCGACCGTCTGCGCCCCCTGGCCGAGAAGGGCGAGCCGGGCCACGTCAATCGCCCGCTCGTCGCCGAACTGGGCCAACTGGGGCTTCTGAAGCGCCTGTTCACGTCCGGAGCGCTCGAACTGTGCCTGATGCGAGAGTCCCTTGCCTACGCCTGCACGGAGGCGGAAACCGCCCTCGCCCTCCAGGGTCTGGGCGCCCACCCGGTCCACGCCCACGGAACCGCCGCCCAACGCGACCGCTGGCTGCCGCGCGTGACCGAGGGCACGGCAGTGGCGGCCTTCGCCCTGAGCGAGCCGGGCGCGGGCTCGGACGCGGCGGCGCTGGCCCTCCGGGCGGTTACGGATGCCCCCGTGGGCGCCGAGCCGGACGGCACCCACCGCTGGCGGCTCACCGGCGAGAAGTGCTGGATCTCCAACGCCCCCGAAGCCGACTTCTACACCGTCTTCGCCCGCACCACACCCGACGCGGGCGCCCGCGGGGTGACCGCCTTCCTCGTGTCGGCCGACCGCCCGGGGGTCACCGGAACCCCCCTCGACATGCTCTCCCCGCACCCCATCGGCGCCCTGGTCTTCGACGCGGTGCCGGTGAGCGCGGACGACGTGCTGGGTGAACCCGACCGCGGCTTCCGTGTCGCGATGAACACGCTCAACCTCTTCCGGCCGAGCGTGGGCGCCTTCGCCGTCGGCATGGCGCAGGCCGCGCTGGACGCCACCCTCCGGCACACGGCTGGGCGGGAGGCGTTCGGCGGCACGTTGAGCGACCTGCAGACCGTGGCACACCAGGTCGCCGAGATGGCTCTGCGGGCGGAGGCGGCTCGCCTGATGGTCTACGCGGCAGCGGCGGCGTACGACGAGGGCGCCCCGGACGTGCCGAAACGGGCCGCGATGGCGAAGCTGCTCGCCACCGAGACCGCCCAGTACGTCGTCGACATGGCCGTCCAATTGCACGGCGCCCGCGCACTGCGCCGCGGCCACCTGCTCGAACACCTCTACCGCGAGGTGCGCGCACCCCGGATCTACGAGGGCGCGAGCGAGGTCCAACGAGCCGTCATCGCCAAGGAGTTGTACCGCGAGGAGCGGCGCGCCGAAGGCGGCGCGGAAGGGGAGCACGCATGACCGCCGAGCGCGTCAATCCACCCGACCTCTCCCCGCCCACCGGCTTCTCGCACGCCGTCGTCACCACCGGCTCCCGCGTGGCCTACCTCGCGGGCCAGACCGCACTCGACACCGAGGGAAAGATCGTCGGCACCACGCTCCCCGAGCAGTTCGAGCGCGCGCTGACCAACCTCCTCACCGCCCTGCGCGCGGCCGGAGGCAACCCCGGCGACCTCGCCCGCGTCACCGTCTACACCACCGACGTCGACGACTACCGCGCCCACGCCCCCGAACTCGGCCGTATCTGGCGGACGTCGGCGGGACGCGAGTACCCGGCGATGGCGGTGATCGGAGTCGTACGACTGTGGGACACACAGGCCCTGGTAGAGCTTGACGGGGTCGCCGTCCTCCCCTGACGTTCCGCGTGTCTTGGGCCGACGAGGGGCCGAGGGGGTTGGGGGTGCGGCTGGGTGCGGCTTGCGCACCATAGACCTGAGGGAGCTTCGAGCATGCCGGACATCGCACTCACCGCGGGGACCATCGAGTACGAGGACACGGGCGGCCCCGGCCCCGTCGTGGTCCTCCTGCACGGCCTGGTCCACGATGCCACCGTCTGGCGCAAGGTGATCGCGGACCTGCGCGCGGACCACCGGGTCATCGCCCCGACGCTGCCGTACGGCGCTCACCGCCGGCCCATGGACCGTCCGATCTCGCCGGACGTCGTCAACGACATGGTCGTGGAGTTCCTGGACCATTTGGATCTGCGGGACGTCACGCTCGTGGAGAGCGACTGCGGCCGCGCCCAGACCGTGGCCGCGCGCCACCCGGAGCGCCTGGCGCGGCTCGTACTCATCTCCTGCGAGGCCTTCGACAACTACCCGCCGGGCCTGCCCGGAAAGATGATCGCGCTCGCCTGCAAGGTGCCGGGCGGCATCCCGCTCATGATCCGCACCCTGGGACTGAAGCCGTTGCGCCGGCTGCCCGTCGGGATCGGCGCGCTCACCAAGCGGCCCGTGCCGGACGAGATCGTCGACGGCTGGCTGCGACCGCTGCGGACGGACAAGGCGATCCGCCGGGACTTCCGCCGCTACGGCACGACCATCCGCAAGAACGAACTCCTCGAAGCCGCCGAAGGATTGCGGAAGTTCGACAAGCCCGCGCTCGTCGTCTGGGCGACCGAGGATCTGATGATGCCGCGCGAGCACGGTCGGCGCCTGGCCGAACTCCTGCCGCGGGGGCGTCTGCTGGAGATCGAGGACTCACGGACACTGATCGCCGAGGATCAGCCGGAGCAACTCGCCTCCGCGCTGCGGGAGTTCATCGGCGAGAATCGCTGACCGCAGCCAAATCGTCGACCTCAGTCAGGTGGTCGACCGGCCAGGTCAATCCTCAGGCAGCCATGCCCAGTTGCTCGACGGGCACGCGATGCGGGGCGACGACACGGCCGTCGGGCAGCAGCGCGCCGGTGTCGTCGAAGACGATCGCGCCGTCGCACAGCAGGTACCAGCCCTGCTCGGGGTGGGCGGCGACGATGTGCGCGGTGTCGCGGCCGGAGAGGTCGAGGCTGTCGGGCGACGGACAAGAAGGCCGGCGAGAACACATGGCGCACCTCCACGTGCGACGGGTTCGGCGGCGTTGTCACCGCCTCTCATAGGTAGACGATGCTCCTGCCGCGGACTCATCGGAACCGCTGTCCGTGAAGCGTGACAACACGCGGACAACTCCCGGACGTCGCCGAGACGGACGACGCGGACACGCCACCAATCAGGTGACGGTCACGGCCGTGACGACCCCTGCCCGGTTGAGTGGAGCCCCCGCTCAAGGAGGTACTCCGATGTCCCTGCGTCACATCGCCGGCGTGGCCGCCGGGTCCGCGCTGCTGATGCTCCCCGCCCCGTCCGCCGAGGCTCTCGCCGCCCCCGACGAATCGGTGACCGTCGACCGGGTCGGCACCCTCACGCGCCACGGCACCGTCACGCTCACCGGCACCTACCGCTGCACGGACAGTCAGGGCCCCGTCTTCGTGACCACCGCCCTGCGCCAGGGCGAGGACGGTGTACGGCGAGGAATCGGCGGCACCCGCGCGGTCTGCGACGGTGAGGAACACCGCTGGACGAACACCGCCCGCACGGGGCGTGGCCGCTTCCAGCCGGGCTCGGCCCGCGTCGATGCCGCCGTGCTGGAACTGGGCGTCGGGGGCTGGCCCTTCCCGGTGCCGTACGTCCACGCCACCCGAACGCAGATCATCGTGCTCAGCCAGAGCTGAGGGCCGTCAGAGTCGAGGTCACGTCCGGCCGAAGCCACCTCCGGCTGAGGCCACCTCCGGCCGAGGTCACGTCCGGCCGAGGCCGCATACGGGAGCCGCCGCCCCTCACCCATGAGGGGCGGCGGCTCCCAGGCGTTTCGGCACGCGCACGGCTCCCGCACTACCGTGGACCCATGAGGCCATCGCCAGATGTGCTGGTGGTGGGCGCGGGGCCCACGGGCCTCGCTCTCGCCGCGCAACTGCGTGCCCACGGGACCGGGTTCCGGATCGTCGACCGCTCGCTCGACCGCGTGCACGAGTCGCGGGCACTGGCCGTCCAGCCCCGCACGCTGGAGGCGCTGGCCGGGTTCGGGGTGACGGACGAACTGGTCGCCCGGGGGAATCCGGCGATGCGGGTGCGGATGCATCTGCCGGGGCGCGAGGTGCGGCTGCCCCTGTTCGACATCGGCTGCAAGGACACTCCGTACCCGTTCCTGCTGTTCCTCTCGCAGGCCGAGACCGAGCGCGTCCTGGTGGAGCATCTGGCCGCGCACGACGTGCCGGTCGAGCGCGGTACGGAGCTGGTGCGCCTGGAGCGCGAGAACGGGGGCGTCCACTGCCGGCTGCGGGGCCGGGACGGTGCGGAGGAGACCGTGCGCGCCCGCTATGTCGTCGGCTGCGACGGTGCCCACAGCACCGTGCGAGATCAGGCGGGCATCGGCTTCGAGGGATACGCCTATCCGCAGACGTTCCTGCTCGCCGATCTGGAGGTCGACGGACTGGAGCCGGGGTCCGTGCATACGTACATGACGGTGGCCGGGATGCTGCTCTTCTTCCCGCTCGGTACGCCGGCAGGCTGGCGCATGCTCGCGATGCGGCCTCCCGGCACGCCGGATGCCGAGGTGAGGCTGGAGCTCCTGCAGGACATCGTCGACCGGTACACAGCTGGAAACGCTCGCAAGGCGGCCCGTACTGCCCGGTCCGCCCGGACTGCTGGGACCGCCCGGACTGCTGGGACCGCCGGGACTGCCGGAACTGACCGGCTGGTGTTGCGCGATCCCGTCTGGATGACCGACTTCCGGCTGCACAACCGCGGTGCCGCCCACTACCGGGCGGGGCCGTGCTTCGTGGCCGGGGACGCGGCCCACATCCACAGCCCGGCCGGCGGCCAGGGCATGAACACCGGTATCCAGGACGCACTCAACCTGGGCTGGAAGCTCGCCCTCGTCTGCCGGGGCGTCGCGCCCGAGGAACTGCTGGACACGTATGAGGCCGAGCGCGCCCCGGTCGGCCGCAACGTCCGGCGCTTCACCGACCGGGCCTTCACCATCGGCACCAGCGGCAACCCCGTCATCCGCCTGGCCCGCATCCGACTCGCCCCGCGCCTGGCTCCGTTGGCGCTGCGCGCGACCGCTCTGCGCGGGCGCGTGTTCCGTACGGTCTCCGAGCTGGGCATCCACTACCGGCGCAGCCCGGCTTCCCGCGCGGGTTCGCGTTCGCCCGCCAGGGGCCCGAGGGCGGGGGACCGGCTGCCCGACCTGCCGCGCGGGCTCCAGGCCAAGGTCGCCGGGCCGGGCTGGCACCTGCTGCTGGCCGGGCCCGCCGGCTTCTGGCCCGAGCAGCGGCTGGCCCCACTCTTGCGCGGCCGCGACAGCCTGGTCACCGTGCACCGGCTCGGCACACAGAGCCCGTGGCCAGGCGTCGCCCACGGCCTCGTACGCCCTGACGGCTACCTCGGCCTGGTGGCACGCGGAGCCGAACTGGAGGATCTGCGCGCCTATCTCGACCACTGGCTCCCGGTCTGAGACGCCGCCGAGTTCAGCAATGCTCAGGCTCACGGACGGCCGGGCGGTCACCTGCCCACGGTGCTCAGCTCACAGGCGCCGGGCGGGTGTCTGCCCCAGGAACTCCGCGGTGGTTGCCACGAAGCGGTCGGCGTGGTCGAGCCACGGGAAGTGTCCGGCTCCGGACTGCACGACGAGCTCGGCGTTCGGGAACAGCCCGGCGAACTCGGCCACCGCGCGAGGCGGGGCTCCCGGATCGACCTCCCCGGCGAGCAGCAGCACGGGCGGTGCGAACCGGGCGAGCGCCGTGCGCGTGGCGTCCGGATCGAAAGCGCCTTCGGCGCCGAAGGCGGCCACGACCTCGCTGTTCATCTGCTCGTCCTCGGCGGCGTGATGGGCCTGCGCCGCCTCGTCCCAGCGGCCGTAGGAGAACGCCGCGACGGCCTGCCAGGCGTCGTCAGTGGCCCGGCCCGCCACGATCGCCTCCAGGGCCGCGAACGCCGCCGGGAACCACGGCTCGCCCTGGCGGAGCCGCGCGGCCTCCAGCCGGAGCTCTCCGGTGATCGCGATCCCGACGGCCCTGACGCTCGGCGCGATCAGCGCGAGCTTCCCGACGCGTCCGGGATGGCGGCCGACGTAGAGCGCGGCCAGATTCGCGCCGCCGGAATGCGCGAGCACGTCCATCCGGTCCAGGCCCAGGTGCTCGCGCAGCGCCTCCACGTCCTCGACGAGCCGGTCGCAGCGGCAGGAGGCGAGGTCCGCCGGCATCGCGGACCCGCCCGTGCCCCGCAGATCCAGCATGACCAACTGCCGGTGCGCGGACAGGCCGCCGAGGTCACCGAGGTATACGGAGTCCTGCGGTCCTCCGGGCAGACAGACCACCGGAGGGACCCCCGGAGGGCCTTCTCCGAATACGTGGTACGCGATCTTGGTTCCGTCATACGCGGAGAAGGTGGGCATGGCCGAAGAGCCTGTCAGCGGTGTCCGGAGGGAGCAACTGGTTTCACCCCCTCCGCACGAAAGTGGAGCCAACGAAGATGGCGCTACGGTGCTACGGCTTGATCCCCACCCCGGTCCACAGACTGACCTGGGCGTCCGTCGGCTGGTCCGTCACCGTCGCGGTGCCGTCCGGGGTGGTGCCATCCGGGGTGTCGGGGCGCCAGCGGTGGCCGACGGTGATGCCGGGCTCCAGCAGTTGCAGGCCGGCGAAGAAGCGGCCAACGTCGTGCTGGGAGCGGAACTGCACGGGCGTTCCGGCGTTCGTGTATATCTCGGTGACTTTCTCCCAGGTCGACGGGTCGAAGTCGGGCGTGCAGTGGCTCAGGGCGAGGGCGCTTCCCGAGGGGAGGGCGCTCAGCAGCCGGTCGACGATTCCGTACGGGTCCTGGGCGTCGGTGACGAAGTGCATGAGGGCGTTCAGGGACAGCGCCACCGGCTGGCTCAGGTCCAGGACCTCGGCCAGCTCGGGGGCGTCCAGGAGCCCCTCGGGCTGGTTGACGTCCGCCTCGATGTAGGTGGTGCGCCCCTGGGGAGTGCTGCGCATCAGGCGCTCGGCGTACTTGAGGACGAGGGGATCGTTGTCGGCGTAGACCACCTTGGCCTCGGGGACCACGGATTGGGCCACCTGGTGCAGATTCGGCTCGGTGGGGATGCCGGTGCCGATGTCCAGCCACTGCCGGATGCCGTGCTCCTGCGCGAGGACCCGGGTGGCCCGGTGCATGAACGCCCGGTTCTCCCGTGCGCACACGAAGATGCCGGGATACGCCGCCGCGACGGTCTCGGCCGCCTCCTTGTCGACCTCGAAGTGGTCCTTGCCCCCGAGGTAGTAGTCGTACATGCGCGCGGAGTGCGGCCTGCTGGTGTCGATGTCACGAGCGGCGTGGGGGGTGCTCATGGTGTCCCTTTCCTGGTGTGCGTAGGCGTGCCGGGCAGGTCGTGGCCAGGGTCGGCCCGCCTCCCACCCGTTGGTGGCCGGCCTGGTTCAGCCGGCCGTCAGATGATCGGCGAGGCCCTTCTTGATCCCGGCGACGAACGCGGTGATCTCCTCCGGCGTGTAGATCAGCGCAGGGCCTGCGGGATCCTTCGACTGCCGCAGGGCCACGCGGCCGTCGGCGAGCTGCTTCGTCTCCACGCACTGGCCCCCGTTGGGACCGCTCCACGGGCACTCCCAGCCCTGCTCACCGAGGTCCGATGCGGGCATCCCGTTGTAGACACGGCGGTCGGTGATCGTCATGAGTACTCCTTGCGCATGCGGTTCAACAGGGCCTTGCTGTCCGCGGACGAGGTCTGCAAGGACAACCGGCTGTGCGCCTCGAGATGGGCTGCGACGTCGGAGCGCTGGTCGAGGTACATGGAGGCGGAGAGGATCTCGCTGTAGACGATGTCGGGCAGCTCCGGTTCCTCGAACCGGAAGTAGGTGAAGGGAGCGCACGCACCGACGTGGGCACCCGCGGAGAACGGCACGATGTCGACGCTGACGTGGTCCAGCTCCGAGACCTCCAGGAGCCGGTCGATCTGTCCCCGCATCACCTCGGCGCCGCCCACCTCGCGGTGCAGGACGGCCTCCTCCATCACCACCCACAGCGTTGGCGCGTCGGATCTCTCCAACAGGCTCTGGCGCCGCAGCCGCAGATCGACTCGCCGCTCCAGGTCCGCCGCACTGTCGCGGGGGAAGCCCGCACGCAGGAGGGCATGCGCGTATCCGTGCGTCTGCAGCAGCCCCGTGACGTAGTGGGGTTCATAGGTGCGCAGGGTCTTGGCGCCGGTCTCCAGGCTCACGTAGGCGGTGAACCAGCTGGGCAGCACATCGCGGTACGTGTGCCACCAGCCCGGCTTGTTGGCCCGCTCGGCCAGGACGACGAACTCGTCGATCTCCTGCTGACCGGCCCCGTAGGTCTGCAGCAACTTCTCGACGTAGAGAGGCTTCAGGGCGACCTCCGCCTTCTCCAGGCGGCGGATGGTCAGAGGCTTCACCCGCAGGGCCTTCGCGGCGGCGTCCAGAGACACACCCGCGTCCTGCCGCATTTCCTGCAGCCGCTTGCCGAGGATCATGCGGAGAACGGTGGGTGCGCTGGTGCCTGTGCTGCCCGAACGCGCCTCGCTCACGGTGTACCTCCTGACGAGCTGTCACCCATGCTGACTGTGACAGGGACTTGCTGATGGCACCAGACAGATATCGGCTTCCTGAAATTATCAGGAGAGAGGTTGCACCTTGAACGGAACAGCAAGCATAGTGACAGCGTGATCGATCTCACCGACCGCGACGGCAGTCTCCGCCAACACCCGGAGCCACTCCGGGATTTGGCACGTGTCACCGTGGTCGGCAACGGCACCAGCTGCCGCGCCCACCGGCCCCCACGCCGGCCCGGCGAGGCCCCCCCACAGCTCCTCGCACTGCCCGTCCCTCGACGGAAGGCGACCACCGTGCCCTCCCTCACGTCCCCTCCTTCCCCCCAACTCCCGGGAGGGGCTGCCACCGACAGAGTCCACTGGTTCGAACTCCCCGCCCGCCAGGCCGGCGTGCGTGAAGCCCGTTGCGTGATGGGCGAGAAACTGCGCAGATGGCGGCTCCCCGAGGAGGTGTGCCAGGACGCGGTCCTGATCCTGTCGGAACTGGTCACCAACGCGATACGCCACACGTCCAGTTCCCGGATCCACTGCCGCGTCGGGCTCACCGCCGACGGATCGGTCCACCTCGAGGTGCACGATCAGGCCATCACGCCGCGGAGCCTGCCCCCACGCAACCCCGGCCCCGACGACGAATGCGGGCGCGGCCTGTTACTCGTTCAGCACATCGCCGAGAGATGGGGCGCCGAACGTTCCTCGTTCACCGGGGGGAACGCCGTGTGGGCGGCACTCGCGCGCCCTTCCGCGCGTGCCGCCGCCACCGACACCGGCCCCTGAGGCGGGCGGGCCGGCATCCCATGCGGTCGCCGGCCGGTGCCTCCCGGCCGGTGCCGGGTCAGTGGACCAGGTCGCCGGGGTCGGTGTTGGCGCCGCAGAGGACTATGGCGACCCTCTCGCCGGGGCCGGGCAGGTACGCGGCGTCGGGGCCGGTGAGCGCGGCAAGGGCGGTCGCCGCGGCGTGCTCCACCGCCACTCGGCGGTGGTCCCACAGGGCCTGACGGGTGCGGATGATCTCGCTGTCGGTGACGAGGACGGAGTGCACACCGTCCTGCTGAGCGGCGTGCAGCGCCATCGCGGAGGTGTGGGGGGCGCCGAGAGAGTCGGCGGCTATGGAGTCCACCGTGACATCGACCGGGCGGCCGGCCTCAATGGCGGCGTTGAGCGCGCGGCAGTTCTCCGGCTCGACGGCGATGGTGCGGATGCCGTGGTGCCGGGCGGCGGTGGCCACGCCGGTGAACAGTCCGCCGCCGCCCACAGCGACCACGACCGTGTCCAGGCCGGGGATCCGCTCGTGAATCTCTTCCAGTAGCGTGCCCGCCCCGGCGGCGATCAGCGGGTGGTCGTAGGCGTGCGAGGAGAGCGCGCCGGTGGTGGCGGCGAAGTCCTGGCAGGCGGCGAGGGCTTCGGCGTACTCCGTGCCGACCAGGCGGACGTCGGCGCCGTAGGAGCGCAGCTTGGCCACCTTCACCGCGGGAGCGGTGGTGGGGAGGAAGACGGTCGCCGTGATGCCCTGCTGCTGGGCGGCCCAGGCGCAGGCCAGTCCGGCGTTGCCGCCGGAGGCGATGGTCACCCCGGCGTCGGGGAGGGCGCCGGCGTCGCGGTGGGCCTGGATGAAGTTCTGTGCGCCGCGGGCCTTGAAGGAGCCGGTGTGCTGCATGTACTCCAGCGCCAGCCAGGCTTCGCACGGTTCCGGCCCGCCGCCGGCGGTGCGGATCGCACCGGGATCGACGGGGGCGAGTGCGACGGGGCGGACGCGCCCTGCGATCCGTTCGGTGGCGGCCTTGATGTCGCCGTAGGTGAGCTGGTCCATCGCGGAGCTCCTGCCGACCGTGTGCCTACCGTTTCGATACACCGTATCGTACAGTGAACCGCATGCCACGGCACTCCCTTTCCCTGGACCGCGCGACCCCCGGCCGCATCGCCGAGGCCGCCCTGTCGCTGGTCGACGAGGGCGGTCCCGACGCGCTGACCTTCCGCGCCCTGGCCGCGCGCCTGGACATCTCCCTCGCCTCGCTCCAGCGTCGCTGCACCGACCTGGCCGGGCTGCTGGACCTGTGCACCGACCACCTGGCCGCCCGTCTGCCCGACATCGAACCGGGCACCGACTGGGCCACCGCCACCGAGACGCGGTTCACCGCGCTGTACCGGCTGCTGGCTGCCCATCCGGGCTTGGTCGCGCTGCGCGGTACCCGCCCCTGGCTCGGCCCGAACCTGCTGGCCCGTCTGGCCGAGCCGCAGCTCGCCGACAACCTCGCGGCCGGGATGACCCCCGAGGAGGCGATCACCTCCTACCGGCGGATGTATCTGCTCACCCTCGGCAGCGCGAGCTTCGTGGACCACCGCGAGCCCAAGGCCGCCCAGGCAGCCACCCGCACCGCGCTGGCCGCGCTCGATCCCGAGGACTTCCCGGCGCTCACCGGCCACTTGGCCGCGATCGTGCCCGCCGTGGTCGACCACGAGGTCTACTACGGGGCACTGCGCCAGCTCATCCACGCCGCCGACCCGGCACGGGCGGCGACCGACTCGGATCAGGCGACCTGTCTGCGCCGCTCCGTGGGCAGCGGTCCGGTGACAGAACAGTGACAAATGGGGCCACAACCAACCCAGAGGCTCTCTGGTCTCACCATGCGTGTGGGCGAGCGCCGGTTGACCAGCCGGCCATGCCGCCCGAACACGGATTCACGACCACACCAACTGGGGGAACGTTATGAAGTTCGCACGTCACGCAGCCGCCGTCGCCGTCGTCGTCGGTGGAGGTGTCCTCACTGTCGCCGCTGCCGTGCCCGCGTCGGCGGCCGAGTCGGCTGTCCCGGTGGCGAAGTACAACGGCGCCTGCGGCACCGGCCACAAGGTCATCGACTCCGCCGACATCCAGAACCTCGGCACTACCTTCCTCACGTACAACAAGGCGACCGGCGAGAACTGTGTGGTCACCGTCCGCGCCCACCCTGGGGCGCCGGTGTACATGTTCGCCTCGCTCAGCTCGGAGAAGGAAGGCAAGGCCACCGAGGGCGGTCAGTTCACGACGTATGCCGGGCCTGTCTATCTCAAGGCCCCTGGAGAGTGCGTCACGTGGGAAGGCGGCATCACCACCTATTCCACGCTCGGGACCGGTCACTGCGGCTGATCCACTGCCGGGCACCCGGCAGGCGAGTCCCCGGCCACGTCCTGGCCGGGGACTTTCACGTGTCCTGCCGCAGTCCTGCCCTGCTTGTCAGATGTCCCGGAAGATCTCGATCTGCGCCCCGACCGTGTTGAGCCGTTCGGCCAGGTCCTCGTAGCCGCGGTTGATGACGTACACGTTCCGCAGTACCGATGTCCCCTCGGCCGCCATCATCGCCAGCAGGACGACGACGGCCGGCCGCAGGGCGGGCGGGCACATCATCTCGGCGGCGCGCCAGCGGGTCGGGCCCTCGACCAACACCCGGTGCGGATCGAGCAGTTGGAGACGTCCGCCGAGTCGGTTGAGATCGGTCAGGTAGATCGCACGGTTGTCGTAGACCCAGTCGTGGATCAGCGTCTTGCCCTGGGCCGAGGCCGCGATGGCCGCGAAGAACGGGACGTTGTCGATGTTCAGTCCCGGGAACGGCATCGGGTGGATCTTGTCGATCGGCGCCTCCAGTTTGGAGGGCCGGACCGTCAGGTCGACCAGTCGCGTCCGGCCGTTGTCCGCGAAGTACTCCGGCGTACGGTCGTGGTCGAGGCCCATCTCCTCCAGCACCGCGAGCTCGATCTCCAGGAACTCGATGGGTACCCGACGCACTGTCAGCTCGGACTCGGTGACGACGGCGGCGGCCAGCAGACTCATCGCCTCGACCGGGTCCTCCGAGGGCGAGTAGTCCACGTCCACATCGATGGTGGGCATGCCGTGCACGGTGAGTGTCGTGGTGCCGATGCCCTCCACGCGTACGCCCAGCGCCTCCAGGAAGAAGCACAGGTCCTGGACCATGTAGTTGGAGGAGGCGTTGCGGATGATGGTCACGCCGTCGTGGCGGGCGGCGGCGAGCAGCGCGTTCTCGGTCACTGTGTCGCCGCGCTCGGTGAGCACGATCGGACGGCCGGGGGAGACCGACCGGTTCACCTGGGCGTGGTAGAGCCCCTCGGTGGCGGCGATCTCCAGGCCGAACCGGCGCAGCGCGATCATGTGCGGCTCGATGGTCCGCGTTCCGAGGTCGCAGCCGCCCGCGTACGGCAGCTTGAAGTGGTCCAAGCGGTGCAGCAACGGGCCGAGGAACATGATGATCGAGCGCGTACGGCGGGCCGCCTCCGCGTCGATGGTGTCCAGGTCGAGATCCGCCGGGGGCACGATCTCCAGGTCCACCCCGCCGTTGATCCACCGGGTGCGTACGCCGATGGAGCCGAGCACCTCCAGAAGGCGGTACACCTCCTCGATGCGGGCGACGCGGCGAAGCACGGTGCGTCCTTTGTTGAGGAGGGTGGCGCACAGCAGCGCCACGCATGCGTTCTTGCTGGTCTTCACGTCGATGGAGCCGGAGAGCCGACGGCCGCCGACCACGCGCAGATGCATCGGACCCGCGTATCCCAGCGAGACGATTTCGCTGTCCAGGGCTTCACCGATTCGGGCGATCATCTCAAGGCTGATGTTTTGGTTACCGCGCTCGATGCGGTTCACGGCGCTCTGACTGGTGCCGAGCGCCTCGGCCAGCTGCGTCTGTGTCCAGCCACGGTGCTGACGGGCGTCACGGATGAGCTTGCCGATGCGTACGAGGTAGTCGTCTGCCATAGAGGCAGGCTATCTCAGATATGAGATTCCGCCTCTCGGAGGGTCCATTGGGGTGACGGTCCCTCAGGAGTGACCCCTGTGGCGCCTGGTGAGGAGGGTGGTGCCCCGACGGCGCCCGGCGAGGAGGCCGCCGCGGCGGCGCCTGGTGACGGTGTGCGTCTTGCGCCACCCGAAGGGCCCGGGCAGGTCCATCGACGTGGTCCGGCGCCCGGTGCTGCTGTGGGTGCGCCGTGGTCCGTGCCGGCCGCCCGTGGTGATCGACCAGGAGTGCCGGTTGATGTTCAGGCGCACCCCCGGCAGGATCCGGAAGCTTTTGCGGAAGGTGAGGGCCATGAATGGCTCCTTTCGTCCGCGAGCGGGTACCCCGGAAGTGGCGCACCACGCCGTACGGGTGACGGGGGCCACCGACCTCCGGGCATGACCGGGCAGCGGTCATGTACTAGAGTTATCTCGACATCGAGATATCTGCCGAGGCGTACCTCAGCCGCCAGACCGGTAAGGGTTACCTAACTTAGCCTTACCTTAGCTGATCGGCCAACCGACGTGGCGGCAGGATGCGGTGGTACGCGCACATGAATGAAGGAGACTGTCGTGTCGGCGAACAGCTTCGACGCCCGCGCCACGCTGAGCGTGGGCGACGAGTCGTACGAGATCTTCCGGCTGGACAAGGTGGAAGGCTCGGCTCGCCTTCCGTACAGCCTGAAGGTGCTGCTGGAGAACCTGCTCCGTACCGAGGACGGCGCGAACATCACCGCCGACCACATCCGGGCGCTGGGCGGCTGGGACTCGCAGGCCCAGCCGAGCCAGGAGATCCAGTTCACGCCCGCCCGCGTGATCATGCAGGACTTCACCGGCGTGCCCTGTGTCGTGGACCTCGCGACCATGCGTGAGGCCGTCAAGGAGCTCGGCGGCGACCCGGCGAAGATCAACCCGCTGGCCCCGGCCGAGCTGGTCATCGACCACTCCGTCATCGCCGACAAGTTCGGTACGGCGGAGGCCTTCGGCCAGAACGTCGAGCTGGAGTACGGCCGCAACAAGGAGCGCTACCAGTTCCTGCGCTGGGGCCAGACCGCGTTCGACGAGTTCAAGGTCGTCCCGCCCGGCACCGGCATCGTCCACCAGGTGAACATCGAGCACCTGGCCCGAACGGTCATGGTCCGTAACGGCCAGGCCTACCCCGACACCCTCGTCGGCACCGACTCGCACACCACCATGGTCAACGGCCTCGGTGTGCTCGGCTGGGGCGTCGGCGGTATCGAGGCCGAGGCCGCGATGCTCGGCCAGCCCGTCTCGATGCTCATCCCGCGCGTCGTCGGCTTCAAGCTGACCGGTGAGCTCAAGCCCGGCACCACCGCCACCGACCTCGTGCTGACCATCACCGAGATGCTCCGCAAGCACGGCGTCGTCGGCAAGTTCGTCGAGTTCTACGGCGAGGGCGTCGCCGCCACCTCCCTCGCGAACCGCGCCACCATCGGCAACATGTCGCCGGAGTTCGGCTCGACCGCCGCGATCTTCCCGATCGACGCCGAGACCATCAAGTACCTGAAGCTGACCGGCCGTTCGGAGCAGCAGCTGGCGCTCGTCGAGGCGTACGCCAAGGAGCAGGGCCTCTGGCTCGACCCGGCCGCCGAGCCCGACTTCTCCGAGAAGCTGGAGCTGGACCTGTCGACGGTCGTCCCGTCGATCGCCGGCCCGAAGCGTCCGCAGGACCGTATCGTCCTCGCGAACGCCGCCGAGCAGTTCAAGACGGACGTCCGCAACTACGTCGACACCGTGGACGAGGCGGGCCAGGAGTCCTTCCCGGCCTCCGACGCCCCGGCCGTCGCGCCCAACGGCGCCCCGAGCCGCCCCACCACCGTCACCGCCCCCGACGGCTCGACCTACGAGATCGATCACGGCGCCGTGACCGTCGCGGCCATCACCTCCTGCACCAACACCTCGAACCCGTACGTCATGGTCGCCGCCGCGCTGGTGGCCAAGAAGGCGGTCGAGAAGGGCCTGACCCGCAAGCCCTGGGTCAAGACGACGCTGGCGCCCGGCTCCAAGGTCGTCACCGACTACTTCGACAAGGCGGGTCTGACCCCCTACCTCGACAAGGTCGGCTTCAACCTGGTCGGTTACGGCTGCACCACCTGCATCGGCAACTCGGGCCCGCTGCCCGAGGAGGTCTCGAAGGCGGTCAACGAGCACGACCTGGCGGTCACGTCGGTGCTCTCCGGCAACCGTAACTTCGAGGGGCGCATCAACCCCGACGTCAAGATGAACTACCTGGCGTCCCCGCCGCTGGTCGTCGCGTACGCCATCGCGGGCTCGATGAAGGTGGACATCACCAAGGCGGCCCTGGGCACCGACCAGGACGGCAACCCGGTCTACCTGAAGGACATCTGGCCGACCGAGGCCGAGGTCAACGACGTCGTCGCGAACGCCATCGGCGAGGACATGTTCAACAAGTCCTACTCCGACGTCTTCGCGGGTGACGCCCAGTGGCAGGCGTTGCCGATCCCGACCGGCAACACCTTCGAGTGGGACCCGCAGTCCACGTACGTCCGCAAGCCCCCGTACTTCGAGGGCATGGCGCACGAGCCGTCTCCGGTCACCGACATCTCCGGTGCCCGCGTCCTGGCCAAGCTGGGCGACTCGGTCACCACCGACCACATCTCCCCGGCCGGCGCGATCAAGGCCGACACCCCGGCGGGCAAGTACCTCACCGAGCACGGTGTCGAGCGTCGCGACTTCAACAGCTACGGCTCGCGCCGCGGCAACCACGAGGTCATGATCCGCGGTACGTTCGCCAACATCCGCCTGCGCAACCAGATCGCGCCGGGCACCGAGGGCGGCTACACGCGTGACTTCACTGTCGAGGGCGCGCCGGTGTCGTTCATCTACGACGCCTCCCGCAACTACATCGAGCAGGGCATCCCGCTGGTCGTCCTGGCCGGCAAGGAGTACGGCTCCGGCTCGTCCCGCGACTGGGCCGCCAAGGGCACCGCGCTCCTCGGCGTCAAGGCCGTCATCGCCGAGTCGTACGAGCGCATCCACCGCTCGAACCTCATCGGCATGGGCGTCCTCCCGCTCCAGTTCCCGGAGGGCGCCTCCGCCGCGACCCTCGGCCTGACCGGCGAGGAGTCCTTCTCCTTCACCGGCGTGACCGAGCTGAACGAGGGCCGCACCCCGCGCACGGTCAAGGTCACCACGGACACCGGGGTCGAGTTCGACGCGGTCGTCCGCATCGACACCCCGGGTGAGGCGGACTACTACCGCAACGGCGGCATCATGCAGTACGTGCTGCGCAACCTGATCCAGAAGTAAGCGGTCGGGTAAGGCGGCCAGGGCCGCGCTCCTCCCTAGCGAGGGGCGCGGCCCTTCGCCGTGCTCACCGGTGTCCGCTCACACCCAGCCGCGCTGTGCCGCCCGTACCCCCAGCTGGAACCGGCTCGCCGCGCCGAGCCGTTCCTGGAGTTCGCTCACCCGGCGCCGCAGAGTTCTGAGGCTCACTCCCAGATGGCGGGCGACCGCCTCGTCCTTCATGCCGGCCGCCAGCAGCCGGGTCAATGTCCGTTCGCCCTCGGAGAGTTCACCATCGCCGGGCGCCTGGCCGAGGGGAGTCGCCTGCTGCCAGGCCAGCTCGAAGAGCTTCTGCAGGGCCTCGGTCACCGCCGAGTGCCGTACGACCGCGGAGCAGTAGCCGCCCGCCGCGGAGGCGGTCAGCGGGAGCATCGCCCGACGTCCGTCGACCACCAGCAACTTGACCGGTACCGAGGGCAACACCCGTGCCTGCTCGCCGAGTTCGACCATCCTCCAGGCATGGAGGAGGACGTCCGGATCCTCCAGTGCGGTAGCCGCGTAGACGGCGCGATAGACGATCCCGCGGCTGAGCAGATCCGCCTGGAGGTCCAACTGCGGGGTGCGCGGGGCGAGATAGGGGGGAGCGTCGAAGAGGCACACCTCGTGCTCGGCGCGCGCGTACAGCTCCTCCAGGCGTGCCGCGTTGGCACCCTCGCCGGAGACGACCTCGACGAGCCGGGCCGGTTCCTCGCGCAGCAGCCCGGCCTCGTACGCGGTGGCCATCTCCTCGGCGGTGGCGGCGAGCAGTTCGGACTCCGTCTCGCGCCGCCGGATCAGCGCGCGGATCGCCACCCGTGGGTCCACTGCCCGTAACCCGCCCATGGAGTCGGGCGGTTGCAGCAGACCGAGCGCGAGCAGCCGGTTGCAGGACTCGCGGACCCGGGCCGGGCCGGCGCCGGTCAGCAGCGCCCAGCCGGCCGCGCCCGCCTCGGGCTGATGAAGGATCGTCCGGTACACCAGCTCGTCGAAGGCGGAGACCCCCACCGCGGCCCAGGGGCTCGCGGCAGGGGTCTGTCTTGCCGTGTCGTATGCCGTGTTCACCATGGCCCGGCACGTTAGAGGATCTTTGTTAAGGACGTGGCAACGGTCTGGAGCGGGGGTTACTTCAGGCCGAAGGCCCGCAGTACGGTCTGGTCGACGCTGTTGCCGTCCCGGTCGGTGGCCCGCACACGCAGCGACACGGACTCCGCGCCCTTCGCGGGCCTGAACCTCGCCTCGTCGTGCTTGACCTTCACCTCCTTCCAGGACGTGCCGTCGTCGTAGGAGACCCAGGCCTTGAGGCTGCTGGCCCGGACGCTCCCGAGCTGATTCCCGACGGTGAGGTCGACCACCGAATCCCGCCGGCTCTCAGCACGGTTGAGGAGGTCGAGGCCCTTCGGGGCGATACCGACGGTGAGCAGTGGCAGCGCCGTCTTGGTGTCGGTGTGCGCCGAGGCGAACGACCATTCGCTGTGGGTGCTCGTGGAGTACGCCGCCCAGGGTGCCCGGCGCTGTACGTCCAGCTCGAAGCGGTACGAGGCCTTGTCCGGCGACACGTCGAACGTGCCGTAGCCGCCGCGGACGGAGTCGCCGACCAGCTGACCATCCGCGTACAGCTTGCCCTTCGCGGTGTCCTGGGTGCCGTCGATGTATCCGTAGTGGCCCGGTGTGGCGTCGCTCAACTCCGCCACCTGAAGGGTGAGTTTGTCACCGGTCCGCTCGGAGAGGCCGTACTCCTCGCTGGTCCCCGGGCGGACGACCTGCCGCAGCCAGTTCTCCGTGGGTTCCGTGGTCGCCTTGCTGTAGGTCCGCAGGGGACTCCACTGGCCCCTCGACGCCTCCCAGTTCGGATAGACCGTGTCCCAGGTACGGGTGTCGGGGTCGACGTAGTAGTACTCGGTGCGCTCCGTGCCGAGCTGCATGTACTTGCTGTTCTCGATGCCGAAGAGCTGCCAGGGGCGGAACGTGTACAGGGCGTCCGCGCCCATCTCGCCGGCCTTGGCCCCGTAGTAACGGGCCTTCCTCTTCGCCGTGTTGGAGCTGTCCATGCGGTACGTCTGGTTCTGGGCGATGGAGCCGCTCTGGGCGACGAGCAGGTTGTAGACGTACGGACTGACCGGTGTGCCGCCCAGCTTCAGCCTGACCTTCTTGCCGGTCTTCAGCAGGTCGGTGAGCCTGGCGCCCTCCTCACCGGTGGCGATCATCAGCGGGGTGGTCGTCGCACGGTCCACCGCGGCGATCCAGAAGCCGGGCTTCTTGCGGTACGCGATGACGTAACCCGCACCTGCCTTCGTCGCGTTGGCCAGTGCCTCGTCCGCCACCTCCGTGGCGCCGAGCCCGACCACCGCCACCTTGCCCTTGACGTCCAGCCCTTCGAAGTCGGCCGCGGTACCGCCGCCCGCGTCCACCGCCTGCACGGTGCGGTCACCGGTGATCTTCAGCGGGAAGCCGTTGTACGTCTGCGCGTAGTAGAGCGACGACAGAGCGGACTTCTCCGGGCTGGTGACGCTCGCCGTCACCTCCTTCGCGTACAGACGGAACTTGGCGGAAAACTCCAGGGTTCCCTCGGTGACCTTCTGGGTCGGTGCCACATAGATGTGGTCCGTCCAGAAGCCCTGGCTGTAGGTCAGCCCCCACTTGCTGCCCGGCCCCTCACGGTGCCAGTTGGTGCTGAAGCCCTGGAACTCGGAGTCCTGCTTCGTCTTCGGCTTGATCTCCACCGCCTTGCGGGCGTCGAGGACGACCTCGGTGTCCTTGTCGACCTTGATCTCCGGATTGCCGACCACGGAGGTGCCGACGGCCACGCCGCCCGCGTCCCGGTCCGGGATCCAGGTGGCCATGGAGTACGTACCGGCCGGAACCTGCCAGGTCCAGGTATCGCCTATGAACCCGTACTCGTCGGGGTACGCGCCGTTCAGCTCCTGCAGCGTGTAGAGCGCCGCCGCGGTGGACGCCTTGCCGTCCCGGCCCACGAGCGAGACCTTGAGGTCGTACGTCTTCGGCGCCTTCTCGAAGCCGACGCCCGTGGTGACCAGGACGCCGTCCGCGCTCGCCGTGATGTGCCCCGCGTACCGGCCCTGGGCCTGCTTCGACGGGTCCACGCTGACCGGGACCGTGGCGGTGCCCTTCGCGGGCACGGTCACCGTCCCGGCTCCCGGCGCGACCTCGGCGAGGGTTGACGAGACCTTCAACTCCACGGCCTTGTCAGTGGTGTTGGTGTACGTGATGTCCTTGGTGGCCACCTCGGTGTCGTCGTCCTCGTACGTCCCGAAGCTCAGGGCCGGGGTCGCGAACACGCCCTGCCGGACCGCTCGTACGGCGTCGACCCGGCCGTCGCCCTGCTCGAACACGGAGTTGACGGTGTTCGTCTTCGCGGTGGTCGCCAGGGCCTGCTTGATCTGCTGTCCCGTCCAGTCCGGATGGGCCTGCGCGACCAGCGCCGCCGCACCCGCGACATGCGGGGTCGCCATCGAAGTACCGTTCGCCGACGTGTAGTTGGCGTCGACCGGCGTGCCCATGCTGGTCCCGGAGGCACGGGCCGCGGTGATGCCCACGCCCGGTGCGGTGATCTCCGGCTTGACCGCGGAGTCACCGAGGCGCGGGCCGCGGCTGGAGAACGAGGCCAGCTGGTCGGACTTGTCGACCGCGCCCACGGTCAGCGCGGAGTCCGCGATGCCCGGAGTGCCGATGGTCTTCTCCGACGGGCCGGTGTTGCCGGCTGCGATCACGAAGAGGGCGCCCGTGGACGCGGACAGCTCGTCCACGGTCTCGCTCAGCACATCGGAGGGGCCCGACGCGGCACCGCCCAGCGACATCGACACGACCTTCGCGCCGGAGTGCGCCGCCCACTGCATGCCTTCGAGGATCCAGGAGGTCTGACCGCGGCCGTCGTCGGCCAGCACCTTGCCGACCAGCAGCTCCGCACCCGGCGCGACACCCTTGCGCTTACCCTCCGAGGCTGCGCCCGAGCCGACGATGGTGGACGCCACATGGGTGCCGTGACCGTGGCCGTCCCGCACCGTCTGCTCGGGCACGAAGCTCTTCGTCCCGGCGATCCTCCCGGCGAGATCCGGGTGCCCGGTGTCCACGCCGGTGTCCAGGACGGCGACCTCGACACCCTTGCCGTCGTAGCCCGACTCCCACACCTCGGGCGCGCCGATCTGCGGCACGCTCGCGTCGAGGGACACCTTCACCTTGGCGTCGAGCCAGACCTTCTCGATGCCCTCGCCGAGTTGCCGCGCGGCCTTCGTGGTGGGCTCGGTGCCGAGCGCGGGGGCGATGTCCGCCCAGAAGGCGGTCGACTTCCTGGCGCTCAGCGCGGCGCCGTCGATCCCCGGCAGTGCGAGGGTCCGGCGTGCGCCGTCGGGGGTCGCGCTGCCCTTCGTGTACGTCGCGATGAGCGGGGTGGAGCCGGTCTTGGCGTCGGTGTAGCCCTGCTTCACCAGCTGGGTGATGTTGAACAGGGCCGGGTCGAGGCGGCCCGCCCGCAGCAGCGGGACCGCGTCCGCCGGTAAGACGCTGATCTCGCCGTCGCGTTCGCTCGACAGGAAGGTGGCGGCCTCACGGCCCTTTCCGCGGCGGACGTCGACGGCGGACTTGCCGTCCGGGCCCGCGGTGAGCGACACGGTGTCGCCGGTGATGAGGGTGACGGTCTGCGTGCCGGCGCCGCCGGTCTTGACGGCGCTCCGCGGGTTCTTGTCGCCGGTCTGCACGAGCGTGGCGTCCGGACCGGTGGCCGGGGATCCGGGACCGGCCGCCGCGGGCGTGATAGCCCCCGCGAGTAGTCCGGCCGCTCCTGCCACGGCCCAGAGGGCGTGGAGTCTTCGCATGAGTGGGCGTCCTCCCCTGAACGCTGACAAGGCTCCCGGCCTGGTGACCGGAGGCCAGTGATCAGGGTGAGCGCCGTGCGGAAAGCGACTCAAGGGATTCCCGTGGCCGGTGAGTGCCAATGCCCCCTTCGGCCACGGCGGTTGGCGAACTCCCTGCCCTCCGGTGGCGACAGCCACCCAAGGGCCTGACGCCCTGGCGCAGTGGCCTGCAACGATCGGACGGGGTAGCTGACGCAGCATCCGGAGTGGTTCTACAGTGGGTCAGAGGTCGAGGACCAGGCGGTCGCCTTTGGCTCGGGAGACGCAGATCATCATGGTGTCGCCTGCGGCGCGCTCCTGGTCGTCCAGCACCGAGTCGCGGTGGTCGATCTCCCCGGACAACACCTTCGTCTCGCAGGTTCCGCAGATTCCCTCCTCGCACGACGTCATCACCGGCACACCGGCATCTGCGACGGCCTCAAGAATGGACATGTCCTCAGAGACCAGCAGCGTCCTGCCGGACTGGGTCAGCTCGACCTCGAAGCTGTTCTGTGGCCGGGCGGTGGCGTCCTTCTTCGGGGCGAAGCGCTCCAGGTGCAGAGATCCGCTCGGCCACTTCTTGCAGCCGGCCTCGACCGCCGCAAGCAGCGGTTCCGGACCGCAGCTGTAGACAGCTGTCTTCCGTTGCGGCTTGCCGAGCAGCGAAGGCAGGTCCAGCAGCCCGTATTCATCCTGCGGCCGCAGGCTCACCCGCTCTCCGTAGGCCCGCTGCAAAGTCTCACCGAATGCCATCGAAGCTCGGGTGCGGCCCCCGTAGACGAGGCGCCAGTCGGCGCGGGTCGCGTTGACGGCTGCCACCATGGGCAGGATGGGGGTGATCCCGATTCCGCCTGCGATGAACAGGTAGTTTTTGGCCTTCACGAGCGGAAAGTGGTTGCGTGGCCCGCGGATGCATATCGACTCACCTTCCGTGAGCACGTCGTGCACGTAGCTCGACCCGCCTCGGCTTTCCGGTTCACGCAGCACCGCGACCTGAAGGCGGGACCGATCCCCCGGGTCCCCGCACAGTGAATACTGCCGGACCAAGTCGGCTCGCAGTACCAGATCGATGTGGGCTCCCGGCTGCCATTTTGGCAGTGGACGGCCTCCCGGGTCGCGCAACGTCAGCAGCACGACACCTTCGGCCATTGTTTCCTTGCGTTCCAACACGAGGTCGAGTTCGACTTCGGTGCTGAGAGTGCTCATGATCTGCCTTCCATTTCCTACAGTGATGATTCGGTGCTGCGTTCTTTTCTGGCCGATCAGGACGGGAAGCAGCGGCCGAATTCGCGCAGCAGTCGGGGGGAGCCCTGCAGCTTGATTTGGCGACGCACCAGTGCCCACGCCAACATTGACGGCTTGCTGAGGAAACGAAGCCAGGTGCGCGTGTCGGCGGTGATCCTGAGATCCGGCTCACCGTGATGTCCGTCGGCGACATCGAGTTCGCGGTCGCGGATGGTCACGGTGATCTGCCGAGACTCGTCGCCGGTGAAGGTGAAATGGTAGGTGGCGGACATGTCCTTGGCCTGTTCGCGCTGAAAGATCAGCGGCAGGCCTTCCACCAGGCCGTCGATGCTGTTCGCGCGCAAGCTCATCGCTACATGCTTCGTGCGCTTGTTCGGGAATCGGTCGGCCACGTGCTGCTCGGCGTCGGAACCCGGGACGACGTAGACGGACTCTTCCTTGTCCAGCAGTGGGCGCACGACCTGGGTCAGATGTGCCTTGCGATCGTCCAGCCAGGGGCCGATGACGTCCTCGCCGGCCGGGCAGACCGACATGCAGTAGGCGGCCTTGTAGTTGGCGCCGAAGGAGAGGCTTTGCCACATCGACGCGCTCTCGGCGTCGCTCACCCGTGAGCGGTAGTCGTCGGCGTCGCTGCTTTCAGCGACCTGTTCGGCCCAGTCGCCGAAGCCACCCATGAACTCGCGGTAGTTGTGCGTGTAGCAGGCGGAGAAGTTGAAGTGACCGTCGGAGGCGATCGCCCCGGTCGGGCAGGCGGTCACGCACAACTTGCATTCCAGGCAGGGATTGAACTCGATGGGCTGGGAGGGGTCGCTGATCTCGGCGTCGATCAGAATGGTGCCCAGCAGGATGAAGTTGCCGAATTTCGGGTGGATGACGTTGCGGTGAATGCCCATCTTGCCGAGCCCGGCCGCCACGGCGACCGGCTTGTGCGAGACGACCCATGTTTTCCTGGGGAACTTGTCCATCTCCATCGGAAAACCCATTGCGGGGTTGAGGGCGCGCACGCCCATCGCCTCCAGCTCAGCCACCACTTGCCGGCCCACCTCGTCGGTGTGGTCACCGGTGTGATGGAATTCCAGGTTGGCCACCGAGCGTGCCGGAGTGCGGATGCTCTCCCGGTTCATTCGGACCACGAAGCTGATCAACATTCGGACACCCGGCAGCGCGGCGTTCAGGTCCGCTCGCTGGTCGGCGATTTCCGGCCGGTCGATCTCGACGAAGCCAACGTCGTCCGCACCCGCGTCGAGACATAGCTTGCGCAGCCATGCCGCATCCAGCGGCTCGGCGGGCCGGGTGGAGCCGCGGTCGCGCCGTTGGCGGACTTTGACGACGGTGGGATGGTCGTCGAGCTTGTTCCTTCTGGCCATCGGGCATCCTTTCCTGTTTTCTAACGTGATGTCAGGTGTGCAGTGACTGCTCGTGCGACCGTGTCGCGCACCTCGGTATGGGTAGGGGTCGGCAGGCCGCGTTCGGCGGCGAGTTCGGCCAGGGAGGTCATCCGGACGCCGGGCAGGGCACAGGCGGTGAAGGTGGTGTAGACGCTCAGGTCGGGGTCGATGTTGAGGGCGAAGCCGTGGCTGGAAACGCTCCCGCTGATACGCATGCCGATCGAGGCGAGTTTGCGGTGGTCGGGGGTCCACACGCCCACCAGGCTCTCCGACCCCGGCGGCGTCTCACGGCGGACCGCTGGAAAACCGAGGCTGTCCAGTGCGTCGATCAGCGCCTGCTCGACACGGCGGATCAGTCCACGGGCACCGAGCTCGCGCACGTTGAGCACGAGGTAGCCGATGAGCTGGCCGGGACCGTGGTAGGTGGCATGTCCGCCGCGGTCTGTCCGCACCAGGGCGATGGGCGAGGCCGCGTCGGGCAGTTGATCGTTCGGAGTCCGGGCGGTGTAGGAGATCACCGCAGGGTGCGTGAGCAGGAAGAGCCGGTTGGCGGCGAGGCCCTGTTTGCGCTCCTCAACCCAGCGGGCCATGTCCGCCTGCGCCGCAGCGTAGGGTACTTCTCCCAAGTCGACGCGTTCCAACCGCCAGTGTGAAGGTTGTTCGTCCACAGATCCCGGCACCATCACCGCTCGTCTCCTCGCTCATGACCGCAGTTGATTACAGTCGTGCAGCAGCGTGTGCCAGCCGTGGCACCAGCATGTGATCAGTCGGCCACAGCCACTCCGCACGAGCACCTTGCTCACGGCGTTGCTTTGCACCGCGCACTGGGCACTCGCCGTCTCCTCCAACGGGTAGCGGTGGAGTGGAAGACCGGCTTCCTCCCTGGACCGCTCGGCGACTCAGCCAGTCGCCAGCTTCTGGATGCGCGGATGGTTCTCCAGAGCCCACCGCGCGGTCTTCGGCGGGCGCCCGAGCAGCGTCTCCAACTGGTCGGTGACGCCGCGGTACCCGCCGCCGCCGATCAGCCGGGTCAGGGTCTTCAGGTGCTCCGCGGTGTGCGGAAACTCGGCCAGGGCAGCGTCCACGTAGGTCTCGTTCCAGGTTTCGACCTCTTCGGGAACGTAGGTGACCTGGTGTCTCAGCACGGCCCCGAAGTCCTCCGCGAACCCGTGCATGTCCTTCAGCTCTGGACCGTTGAGTTCGTAGGACTTCGAGATGTGCGGCGCCGGGTCGGCCAGGATCTTCGCGCACGCCTCGGCCACGTCATAACCCGCGATGGGTGCGAGCTGGTGGGTGCCGAAGGGCAGGCGCAGTTCACCGTTGCTCAGCGGGCCCAGTGCCAGCCAGGTCATCAGGGGGTTCTCGACGAACATGGCAGCCCGTACGTTGACGGTCGGGAGGCCGGACCACTCCAGCACCCGCTCGGCGACCCAGTGGGCGCGCTGCTGCGGCGACCAGTCCGTGACGAGTCCGCCGAGCCACGAACGCCGTTCCTCCTCTGGTGCGGTCATCTTCTCGAACGTCATGAACGACTGCTCGAACTCGGACATGTTGACGAAGACCTCGATGTCACCTTGGGCCCGCGCCGCCGCGGCCATCAGGCTGACGGCGTCGGTGTAGTACGGCGACAGGCTCATGCTGAAGTAGACGCGTCGGCATCCCTTCAGCGCGGCTGTCACGTCAGCGATGGTGAGCAGGTCACCGACGAAGACCTCGGCCCCGGCCCGGCGGAGCGCCTGCGCGCGGTCGTCGTCCTGCCGCACGAACGCGCGCACCGGGTGCCCTTGTTCCAGAAGCATGTCGACGATCGTTCGGCTCACACCGCCGATATGGCCTGCGGCTCCGGTGATCAGGATGGGATTGCGCTCTGACATCGATGAATCCTCTGGCTGGTCGGGGTGAGTCAGCTGTACGGAAAGCCACAGGATGTGACCGGCGATCGTTTTGGCCGTCTCGGTCGCCTGGGCTGTCTATGCCGTCGCTCGGCGTGGTGGCAGGCCAGGGTCTCGGTCGCATTCGCGGAGGTGACCATGCCCGCCGGAAGCGGTCGATGACGGCGAAGCCGTTGAGCTCGATGGCCGCCTTTACGCGGGCCTTGGGCCCTCCTCCCGCCGAACCGTGCCGGCCAGGCGGATTCTGCGCAGTGTCATCGGGGCGAAGGGCCGTCGATGTGGGCGAGGAAGTCCAGGAGTGCGGCGTTGGTCTCCGCGGGACGCTCCTGCTGCGTCCAATGCCACAGCCCGGAAGCACCACCACGTCATGCAGTTGCGGGACAGCGCTCAGTGGGTTGCCCGCCCCGCCCGCGCCTCGGAGAATCTCGCTCAGCGATCTGCCCCCGTCCGGGCCGCGCAACGAGGTGACCATGTCACGGTCTCCCACCACGTACAGCGCGGGGACGTCGATCCCGTGCCCCCGGAACGCAGCGAGCAGTTCGTTGTTGCGCTCGAGGTTCCGGTACCAGTTGAAGGCTCCGGTGAACGCATGCTCGCCGGCGTAGGTGCGTGCTACTACTTCGCCAGCTGGGCGTACATGGCTTCCAGGTCGGCTGACAGCTGGGACTTGACCCAGCGGGTGGTGTCGTCGGCCAGCACCTCGTGCGCACCTGCCTCGATGCCGTCGAGTGCGGCCACGGCGATGTCGCGGGGGTCGGCCTTGGGTGCGTCGACGCCCGAGGTCATGTCGGTGTCCACGTAGGCCATGTGGAGCCCGGTCACCGCGATGCCGCGCGGCTGCAGCTCCAGGCGCAGAGAGTTGGTCTGCGACCACAGGGCGGCCTTGGAGGCGCCGTAGGGCGTGCCGTCGGCCAGCCAGGACAGGGCGGAATGGGCGTTGAGGATGTGGCCCCCGCCGTTGCGCTCGATGATCGGCACGAGGGCCCGGGTGACCAGCAGCGGCCCGTAGAAGTTGGTCTCCAGATCCCGGCGCACGTCCTCCATCGGGGAGTCGAGGTACGAAGCGCGGACGGAGGCCCCGGCGTTGTTGATCAGGATGGTGACGTCCTGGGCCTGCTCGGCGGCGGCTGCCACGGATGCCGGGTCAGTGGCCTCGAGCGCCAGCGGAACGGCACCGGGGTGGGTCACCGTGCGCGGGTCACGGGCCGTGGCGTAGACCTTGCCGGCACCGCGTGCGTAGAGCTCCTCGACCAGCACCTTGCCGATACCACGGCTGCCTCCGGTGACGAAGACGTTGGCGCCCTTGATCGCTGTCATGACTACCTCCACGAAGATGAAACCGATCGGTTTTCATCACCGTAAACCGATCGGTTTCATCTTGCAAGTCGGGTTGAGCACCGGATGACTGCGGCGCGCGGTGTCGAGGTGGAATCGGGCGGAGCTCAGGCTTTGGGGGCCGGCCTCGTATCCATCGGCGGAGTCCGTACTCGCCCGGCGCAGGCCGGTGAAGCCGCGAGGCCGCCGACAGTGATCGACGTGGCCTGGCTGGACGTCAGCCGGAGTTCAGCGGAGTGACTTGAGGGGCGGTGCGCCGTACCACCACCCCGCGGTCGCGGTCGCCCACGGCGACGATCGTGTGCGTGCTCGATGCGGGGAGGGGCGCTGGCGGTGTGGGCGCCGCCGCAGATCGTGGCCCGCCTGGCTCTCGAGCGCGCGGCCGACGGCGCAGAGGGCGGCGAGCAGGCCTATCAGGTCATGCTGGACGCGTACGCGCGGCTGACCTCGGCGCGCCCCGGAACGCTCCTGACGGGGAAGCCGTGCATCTGTCGCTGGGTGCCGACGTCCACGAGACCACATGCTTCTTTGCCTGCGGCATGCTCGGCAACACCCTTACGGCCATCGGGCTTTCCTTCGACGGTCGGGAAGCAGGGGCGTGAAGCCGTGGGCGCTGCTCCGGCTGCCGGAGACGGGCATCAACCCGGAAGAGCGCTCCGGTCGCCGGGCCTGCTCGAAGACGTGGCGCGTCAGCGCATGTCTGCCGCGTCGAGCAGGGCGGCCACAGTGGGTGCGATGAGCCCGGTCAAGTCGTCGGCCTGGATTCCCGCGCGGGCGCTGGCGCCGTCGAAGATCAGGATGAGCTGCCGGGCCAGCAGGTCGGGATCGCTCGCGCCACCCTGTTCGGCCTCGGAACGGAAAAAGGCCGTCAGGTTCGCTTTGATCTGGTGGGCCACCCGGCTCGCAGGGTGGGTCTGATCCTTCAGCTCGATCTGCACAGCCAGGTACCGGCAGCCTCGGAACTCGGGCGCACCCGCCTGCGACTGCACCTGCTCGAAGACGTGCAGGATCCGCTCGCGGGCTGAGCGGCCATCGTCCGCCGGGGGCAGGAGGCTCGCCACGAAGGCAGCGGAACGCTCCTTCAGGCTCGCCGCCAGCAGTTCGTCCTTGCTCTCGAACAGCTGGTACATGGAGCGCTTCGACACCCCCGCCGCCTTGCACAGCGCCTCGACGCCGATGCCGACACCGTCTCGGTAGGTGAGCGTGGCCGCAGCCTCCAGCAGCCGCTCCCGGGGGCTTTGCTTCACTTCGGTGATCATACGGCGAGGTTAACTCGAATCGGACGAAATAGAAACCGATCGGTTTCCAGGGGGTGTCGGGGGAGATGTCCGGCGCCGTGCGGACGCCTGAAGGCCACTCAGAGGCTCGGCGACGGCCTTGGGGGAGAGGCCGTCGCCGAGCCGTCACGCTGTACGCAACTCCCCTCCCCGTGGGGCGACACGCGTGGGCCCCACTTCGGGTAATGGCCCCGTCCTGAGTGAGCCGCGTTCCGCTACGCCGGGGCAGCGGTCTTCTTGGGCTTCGTCTCGGCGGGAATGCGGTGCAGCCCCTTGCGGTCGTACCAGCCCGTCACGCCGAAGCCGAAGAGTGCGGCCAGTGCGAGGCCGACGGCCATCATGGCCCAGCCCCGGGTCAGGCCCGCGTCGGCCTGGGCGTCGTAGTAGAGGATCGAGCGGAGACCGCCGGTGAGCTGCCGCAGCGGCTCGAACTCCGCCAGGAAGCGGTAGAAGCCGGGCAGCGCCTCGATGGGAGTGGTGGCGCCGGCCGTCGGCACCGCCATGCCGATGAAGACCAGCGTGACCACCAGCATGCCGGGCGTGCCGAAGACAGCGAGGAGGCTGAGCGCACCGATCCCGCAGACCGCGATGGCACACACCGAGAACAGCCACAGCAGTGGCAGATGGGCGGCGGCCATGCCCATGATGCCGACCGCACCCACCATGACCAGGGTTCCCATCAGCAGGGACAAGCCGATCATGAGAGTGCTGCTGATGGCGAGCGTCTGCACCCGGGTCGCCCGGACCAGCGGGCGATGGCGGCGCAGCGGACCCATGTCGCTGTGGGTGTAACCGAGGGCGTGATCCACCTGCCCGCTGATGACATTGGCGGAAAGCATGCCGCAGACCACGAGGACGAGCGCGTAGTAGAACGCCGTCAGTCCCAGACCGCTGTGCGAGGCGAGCCGATGGCCGTCCTTGACTGTGACGGTGGCCGGATCGGCCAGCAGGACGCGCGCCGCGACGGGCGGCTTCGCCTGCCCTGTCCCGCTCTGAGCCGTGAGCTCCTTGCCCACCTGGAGCGAGGCGCTTTCGGCCGCCTGTGTCGTCGCCGTCCGGGCCAGGCTGGAGCCCACGCTGCCGGCGGACTGATTGGTCAGTACCGTCAGCGTCGGGCGGGCCGGGGTCTCGGTGGTCGCGGTGCCGGTCAGGGCGACGGTGGCGGAGGTGAAGTCGGCGGGGACAACGAGCGCGCCGTACAGCTTGCCCTCGCCGAGCTCCTCCTTCACCCCCTTCTCGTCCATCACCTTCCAGTCGATCTTGTCCCCGCTCGCGGTGGACTTCCTGATCGACTCGGCGATCTGTGTCCCCAGGTTGACCTGCTCGCCGCCGACAACGGCTCCCTCGTCGGCGTTGACCAGGCCGACGGGCAGTTTCTCCATGTGATCGACCGGATCGATGTTGGCACCGACGTAGAACACGGTGAACAGCAGCGCGAGCACGCCCGTGATGACGCCGTTGCCGACCCACAGAGGTTTGGCACGCAGGACACGGAACGGGTGATTGCCACTCATGACTTACTCCGGTCTCGGACAACACAGTCATATCGAGAGGAGACCGGACAGCTTCATTGCAGGCCGGCGGCCCTCGAAACGTTCAACCTCGGCACGCACGGCCGCCCGACGCGGAATCAGAGGTGGGTGCAACGACCTGCCGGGGCTCCGGCCAATGAAACCGGTCGGTTTCAAGCATCGTAAACCGTTCGGTTTCCAGATTCCAAGTTCGAAGCGCTGCTCCATGCCCCCGGCAGCGTCAGGAAGCCTCCTGCCGGCGCCATCCCTGCCGTCGGGCCCCTTCTTGCATTCGGCGAGAATCGATGCCGGCACTTCACCGGTGGCGTCCTTCGGGGCTCGATGTCTCAGACGATCGAGGCCAGCCCGAACGACCGATGGGTCACGTGTCATCCAGCGGCGCGACAGTGGTGGAGGGGCTCCTCGGCCTCTCTGCGACTCGGGCGCCCGTGGGGTCAGCCTCGGCTCCGGGAGTCAGTCCCGGAGCCGAGGCTGACCGCGGCGCGGAGGTCGTCATCTTCCGTTTCCGTGCGTGCCGGCGGGAGAGGGGACGCACTGGCGGGGTTGAGCGAGTCGAAGAGCAGGGCCATGAAGCGTGCGCGCATGGACAGTGTGGATGCCCGCACCGCCGGTCTCTTGGTTACGCGTCGCTGAACTTCGCCGTCCCACCGGTCAGGTACTTGATGGCGCCGAGACCCTGCGCCCGTGCACAGTCCTCGGTCAGCTTCTGGACGGTGACGGCGTCGAGAACCGAGTGGAACTGGCCCTCGTCGGTGAAGCTGACGTTGGCTCCGTACACGATGTACAGCACGACCGTGGGCTCTGTGGTCGTCACCGGTACTGCGAAGGTGTGGACCGAGGAGGCCGAGGAATCCGGGCCTGCGCAATCAGGGCTGATCGCTGATGGCTCGGTAGGCCGCGATGAACAGGGTGTAGCACAGGTCGATCAGTTCTTCGACGGTGGCGTTCTGGTGGCCGAGCGTCCAGTCCACGAGGAGTTCGTTGACTCCGCCGACCAGGCTCATCGCGGTCATGGTGAGCCGGCTGGAGGAGGCTTCCGGGCCAGGGAGCGGTCCGACGACGGCGGCGACCATCGCGGCGAATTCGTGCAGGACCTCACGGCGGCGCACTTCGAGGCGGGGGCTGGCGCCCACGACCTCGATGAGCACCAGGCGGGCGATGCGGGCGTCGCCGGCCAGTGTGCGGATGAAGACTTCGAGGCCGGCGCGCAGCTGGGCGTCGACATCGGGTGCGGCAGCGGCTGCGGCCTGCGCGGTTTCGGCGCTGATCGTAGTGATCAGCTCGTTGTAGACCCCGGCGAGAAGGTCTTCGCGGTCGCGGAATGACTCGTAGAAGTAGCGCTCGGTCAGTCCGGCATGCGAGCACACCTGCTTGACGGAGGTTGAGGCGTATCCGACCGTGCCGAACAGGTCGAGGCCCGCCTGGATAAGGCGGGTGCGGCGCTCCTGCTGTCGTTGCGCCGCATCGCGTCCGCCGTAGCGCCGCCCGGCGGTCTGTGTGCCGGTCATTTCTCCCCTTCGCAGAGGTGTTGACACCGGTGTGCTCCGAACTGACACTCTAGCTTGTCAGTTCATCTGACATGGCATCGTGTCAGAAATGCGTGGGGGCCGCTTGCCGTTCAGCGTTCCGCTCATGCTCAGGGCAGGGAAGGAGCTCGACCGTGGCAGCACCGCCCAGGTACCCGTACACGCTCAGCCGAAGAGACCGAGACAGGCTCCCCCGCACACAACGGCTGACCGGCCGAGTGATCGCGGTCACCGGGGCCGGCCGCGGAATCGGGCGTGCCGTCGCAGCCCGGCTCGCCGCAGCCGGAGCCGCCGTGGCGATCGGCGATCTCGACGCGGAGCTTGCCATGGAGACGGCTGGTGCCATCGGCGCGCATCCCGGTGGCCGACTGGTCGGGCTGTCTCTCGACGTCACCGACACACATTCCTTCGAAGACTTTCTGCGCACCGTCGAGACCCAACTGGGGCCGATCGACGTACTGATCAACAACGCCGGAATCATGTGGGTGGGCCCCTTCGAGGGGGAATCGGAGGAAGCCGCCCTGCGCCAGTTCGACGTCAACGTCCACGGCGTACTGCGCGGGATGAAACTCGTGATCCCGCGGATGCGGAAACGCGGTCGCGGCCACGTGGTGAACATCGCCTCCGCCGCGAGCAAGGTCGCCCCGGCCGGCGAGGCGACCTATGCGGCGACGAAGCACGCCGTCCACGGCTACAGCACTGCCGTCCGCGCCGAACTGCGGGGCACCGGCGTGCACGTGTCCTTGGTGATGCCCGGCGTCGTGGACACCGAGCTGGCCGTGGGCACCGCGACCGGCCCCACCCGAAGCCTGACGACAGATCAGGTGGCCGACGCGGTGCTCGACGTCATGCTGCGCCCGCGGTTCGAGGTCTTCATTCCACGCCAGGTAGGCGCCCTGACCCGGTTGGCTGCGCTGCTGCCAGGCCGTGCCCGCGACGCCCTACATCACCTCCTTGTCCCCGACCAGCTCGCCGCCCTGTCCGACCGGTCGGTGCGCGCGGCCTACGAGCAGCGCACCCGGACCGCCCGCCATCCCGAAGGATGAGCCCGTGACCACCACGCCCAAGCCGGCGCCCAGCGCGACGGAGGCCCAGGACGCCGCCGCTCCGCGTCCCATCCCCGAATTCGAAGGTGTCCACGACGTATGGCCCCGCGGTGACCGGCTGCGCGCGGTGCGCCGCGCCGCGGCCACCTACCGTGAGCGGTTCGTCCAGCAGGGCCGCATCCACGCCGTCCGCAGTTTCGACATCGCCGCCGCCCCGTACCCGACCCGGTTCGGCTTCCACGGCGCCGCGCTCGCCGTCAACCCGTTCGTGAGCATCGTCAACCGGATGCTCGTCGTGCAGTTCGACGGCTTCGATGGTGAGCCGAAAATACTGGTGTGGGAGCCGACCGTCGCCGCCGGAACGGCTCAAGCGCCGTTCTACGCCCAGCTCAAGCGTCTGGCGGGGGACTTTCTCACCGAGCACGTCTTCGCCCGCTACTACCAGGACCCGGACACCGTCCTGCCTTCCTGCGGTCTGCGACCCGAGGACGTGGACTTCGTCAGCTTCGACCACCTGCACGTCCAGGACGTGCGCATGATCATGGGAAGTACCAGCATCATTCCCGGCGAACGGGCGCCCCGCGAAGGGCTGTTCCCGCGCGCCCGGTTGCTGGTGCACCGCAGGGAGCTGGGCACCTTCGAATCGACGCATCCGATGCAGTGGGCCTGGTACGTCGACGGCGGCATGGACGGGGTACCGGGCGAGCGCATCACCGCCTTCGACGGCGATGTCGAACTCGGTGTCGGCGTCAGCCTGTTGTGGACCCCCGGCCATACGGACGGCAACCACTCCCTGGTGCTGAACACCCCCGACGGGGTGTGGGTCTCCTCCGAGAACGGCATCTCGGCCGACAACTGGCAGCCCGAGCTGTCCCGCATTCCCGGCGTGCGCCGCCACGCCGCGTTCTACGGCCATGAGGTGGTGCCCAACGCCAACACCCTGGAGGACTCCCTCGACCAGTACGACTCCATGGTCAAGGAGAAGACCCTCGCCGACCCCAGCCGACGTGATCCACGCTGGCTGCAGATCCTGCCCTCCTCGGAGCTGGCCCCCTTCAAGCGGCAGTGGCCGGTGCTGCCCAGCTTCGTCCACGGCGGTCTGAACTACGGCGAACTGCCCTCTTCCGGTGGTGGCCGATGACCGGCCCGGCCGCCCGCCGGATCTCCGCGGACGGCGTGGAGTTGGCCGCCTACCAATGGGGAGCGTCCACGAATCCTCCGGTGGTGCTGGTCCACGGCTATCCGGACACCAGCGCCGTGTGGCGCCCGGTCGCCGAGCGCCTGGCCGACCGCTTCCACGTCACCGCCTTCGACGTGCGGGGAGCCGGTGCCTCCCACCGGCCCAGGGGTCTGCGCGCCTACCGGATGTCCCGCCTGGAAGCCGACCTGGAGGCGGTTCTCGACGCCGTGAGCCCCGACCGCCCGGTGCACCTGGTCGGACACGACTGGGGATCGATCCACTCCTGGGAATCGGTCACCGGCACCCGCCTGGCCGGGCGGATCGCCTCGTTCACCTCCATCTCCGGACCCTGCCTGGACCACGTCGGCCACCTGATCCGTGCCCGCCTACGGCCGCGGCATCCAGATCTGCCGAAGATGCTGCGGCAGGCCGCACGGTCCTGGTACATCGCCTACTTCCACCTTCCGCTCCTGCCCGCCCTGACCTGGAGAGCACTGGGACACCGCTGGCGCGCCTTCCTCACCGGATCCCAAGGTGTACCCGGGCACACCCCCTACCCCGCGCCGACGCTGGCCCGCGACGCCGTGTCCGGCACCGCGCTGTACCGCGCCAACATGCTGCCCCGCCTGCTGCGTCCCCGGGACCGGCCGACCACCGTCCCGATTCAGCTCGTCATCCCCACCCGCGACTTCTGCGTCACCCCGGTGCTGTCCTACGGAGTGGAGCACTGGACGCGCCAGATACAACGGCGCCCGATCGACGCCGGGCACTGGGTACAGCTCAGCCACCCCGAGGAGATCGCGTCCCGGATCACGGAATTCGCCAACCGCGTCGAAGACGGCTCCCGCCGCAGTCCGGACCACACCGCGCACCCGATCTGACAGCCCAACAGACCAGCAGTACTGGACGGCTGCCTGACCGCCCCTTCGCACACACCGATCGCTGACGGAGGAGGAACCTGTCATGTTCCGAGCCGCACATGCCCACCTGCAACGTCCGTCCGAGCCCATCGACCACCACGACCTGGTGCTGCAACCCCGGGACGTCACCTTCGACTGGGGCACCACCCCGCTGCACTGGCTGCCCGGTGAGCCCTTCGCGACGCACACCTTCGACGTGCTCCACCTCATGCTCCCCGAGCTCGAACGCTGGTTCGTGCGCACCTTCGAGCAGGCACTGCCCCTGATCACCGATGACCGGCTGCGCGAGGACGTACGCGGCTTCATCGGCCAGGAAGCGATGCACGCCGAGGCGCACCAGGAGGTCCTGGAGCACCTGCTCACCAGGGGGCTGGACCCGGCTCCGTACACACTGCAGTCCGAATGGATCTTCCGAAGGGTGCTCGGAGACCGGCCGGATCTGACGCCGGCCGCCACACACGCGCACCTCCTCCAACGGCTCGCCCTCATCGCGGCCTTCGAGCACTTCACCGCGTATATGGGTCACTGGATTCTCAGCAACGGGCACCTGGACCGGGCCGGTGCGGACCCCGCGATGCTCGATCTGTTCCGCTGGCACGGCGCGGAGGAGGTCGAACACCGTTCGGTCGCGTTCGACCTGCTGGTGCACCTCGATCCCCGGTACCGGCGCCGAGTGGTCGGCATGCTCGTCACTGCTCCGGTGCTCACCCGGCTGTGGATCCGCGGAGTCCGCTTCCTGATGAGCGCCGACCCCGAACTCGACGACCGGGTCAAGGTCCGCTTCCGCGACTACCTGGCCGCCGCCCGCAAGGACCTGTTGCCGCCACCGGGCGCGTTCGCCCGCTCGGTGCTGCGCTACTTCCGCCCCGACTACCACCCGACCCAGGAGGGCTCGACCCAGCAGGCAGTCGCCTACCTGGCGGCGTCCCCCGCTGCCCGAGCGGCTGCCCGATGACCCAGCAACCAGCGAGGCATCCCATGGACATCAGCACACCCCTCACTCGGCCGCCGGACCTGTACGGCAGACCGTGCAGCGACTCCTTCATGCAGAAGCTGGCGGCTTTCAGCGACAACTCGGTCACACGGCTCGCGCGGCGCGGCACTCCTCCCAGGCGACCGCCGGCCACCGAGATGCCCGCGATCCGGGAACTGGTGGTCGCCGCCAAGCACCAAGAGGCCGAGGATGTCGTCTGCCTGCGGCTGGCGGCACCCGACGGGGGAACGCTCCCGCCCTGGCAGCCCGGCGCCCACATCGAACTGCACTTGCCCTCCGGCCGCAAGCGGCAGTACTCGCTGTGCGGCGACCCTGCCGACCGGTACCGGTACCGCATCGCGGTGCGCCGCATCGCCAACGGCGGAGGCGGTTCGGCCGAAGTGCACGACACTCTCGGAGACGGTATGCGGGTCGCCGTCACCGGGCCCCGGAATGCCTTCCCCTTCGCCGCCGAAGCATCCATCCTGCTCATCGCGGGCGGCATCGGAATCACCCCGATCCTGCCGATGGCCCGGGAAGCCGCCCGACGCGGGCTGGACTGGAGGCTCGTGCACACCGGCCGTACCCGCGGCTCGATGCCCTTCGCGGCAGAGCTGGCCGAACTCGCAGCCGCAGCCCCTGGCCGGGTCTCCATCCGTCCTGACGACGAGTCCGGCGTACCCGAAGCAGCCGATCTATTGAGCTTGAGCCCGGCGGCGGGTGCGGTGTACTGCTGCGGGCCCGCGCCCATGATCGACGGCGTTCGGCGCGCGTTCGGTGGCAGCCGCGCGTCAGCCCTGCACTTCGAGCGTTTCGCCCCGGCCCCGATCACGGACGGCCGTCCCTTCGAACTTCAGTTGGGCGACACCGGACGGGTTCTGCCAGTGCCGTACGACCGCTCCGCCCTGGATGTTCTCCACGAGGCCCTGCCGGACCTGCCGTTCTCCTGCCGCCAGGGGTTTTGCGGCACCTGCCGGGTACGGGTGGCCCATGGCCATGTAGATCATCGTGACCGTCGGCTCACGGCCACCGAACGCGCGGAGGGCGCCATGCTGCCCTGCGTCTCGCGTGCACCGGAAGGAGAGCGGTTGGTGCTGGAGGTGTGAGCGATGGTCGAGGGCCCGTAGAGCGCGGCCGTCGCCGCGAGGAACCTCAGCGGCAGGGTTGATCCCCGACCCATGGCGCGACGCACTGCCTGGACGGTGAGACGGTCCATCGGGGACACCGGCCAGATCCCACGCTCTCAGCGTGCTGGGCGGTGAGGTCATACGAGCCTGACCGGCCCGGCGTCGATGGGCAGGCGGACCAGGAGATAGGGCTTGCGGCGCAGGTCCGTGCCCTCGTGGAAGGGCGACAGCCGGTTGAGCTGGTTGGCGATGGCGTACAGGTGCCGGTCCGAGGCGACGGACAAGGTGTCGACCCAGAGCAGGTCGCTCCCCTGGGCGAGGGTCCGGTAGGTGCCGTTCGGGCTCCTGCGCCAGAGGGAGTTGTGTTCCAGGTCGCCGCCGTAGAGCCGCCCCTGGTCGTCGCTCTCCAGGCCGTCGGCCATCGGCTTGAACCCGAGGTCCTCGACCGTCGCCGCCACCTCGGCGTCCGTGGCGTCCGGGTCGGCGAGGGCGTCGGTGGACACGCTGTGCAGTCGGCGGCTGGACAGCGGGCAGAAGTAGAGGCGCGTGCCGTCGGCGCTGAGAGCGATGCCATCGGAGCCGGTCTCGTAGTACGTGGGCTCACCGCCCGCGGGGCGGACCATGAAGGGCTCGCCCTCAATGACCGGAAGGAACTGCTCGTCCGGGAGCGCCGAGGGATGCCCGGCCAGTCGCCGCCAGGAGCGGCCCGTGGCGAGGTCGACCACGATCACCCCGTTCGAGCCGCCCGAGTCGGTGATGAACGCCATGCCCTCGGCGCCGCGCCGCAGGTCGAAGCGCACGTCGTTGGGGTAGCTGTTCGCCGGCACCACCTCGGGCGGGAAGAGGATCTTCCGTACGATCCGGTCGGTGCGCAGGTCGACCGCCACGAGCTTCGGACCGCCGTAGGAGGACCCGGCGAACAGCGGGCTTCCGGTGTCGAGGACCCACAGCCGGTCGGCCGGGTCGACGACGACGCTCTGCACCGACCGGAAGTGCCCGGCCAGGTCGGAGGCGTCCTCGCGGTTCACCTCGGCATCGGGGTAGGCCACCGGCTTGCCGCCCCGCAGTTCGGCGACGGTGAACGGGACGTCGTCGCCCCAGCGGGGAAAGTTGACGAAGACCCGGCCGCGGCGCGAGACGGTGACACCCGTCGGCATCGCGCCCCAGAAGCGGGCAACGACCTCGTATTTTTTGGCTGTTGAACCGGATGCGGAGGCGGAGGTGGGCCCGGCGAGTTGAGTGGCGGCCAGCGACGCGGTGGTCGCTGTAAGGAACGTACGTCGTTTCATGCGAGCGTCTCCTGCTTGGTCAAGTTTCCGGAAGGCGCGGCGAGTTCCCGCATCACCTCGGCGCGTGGGGGGATCGGCCGGAACAGGTCCGCCGGGCTGCCGGCCGGGTCAGCGGGACCACGCGGCGGTCCCCGAAGGTGACCATCGCGTGCACGGGCGCGGCGCTGGCGCGCATGAGCGCCGCGACGCCCCGGCGGCCCTGCCTGCGGGCGAGCTCCGACCCCGCGCTGATCATCAGAGCGGTGAGGGCCGGCATCGGACGCCCGAAGAGCGTGATCTCCTTGATGCGTGCCTCGTCGTCGAGCCGCAGCAGTTGCGCCTCCTCGAACGGCTGGGCTCCCACCCGCGCCCGGTAGAACAGCGAGTACGCGTCGCCCTCGCAGGTCTGAGTGTGGAAGCGGATGTCCTGAACGGCCGTGAACGCCGAGGTCAGAAAATCGCCCAGCTGGGCAGGTCCCTCGAAGCGGAACTGCTCGGTGAGCGGCGAGCTGAGCACGACGTCCCGGCTCAGGCACGCGACCGCGGCGTCGACGTCACCGCGTTCTGAGGCGGCGCGCCAGCTCGCGACAGTAGCGGCGCCGGAGTGCAGGGTCTCGGACATGGGTCTCTCCCGGTATCAACGGCGCGATGGGGTTTGCGGGTGACGGGGGTCAGCCGGCCAGCTTGTTCATCGTGCGGATCTGCTTGTCCAAGACCCAGGCAGGAACAAAGCGGAGCAGGCGCGCGCGTCCGGCCATGGGGCCGGCGGCATAGCGCAGCTTCGGCTTCGCGTCGGTCGCTGCCGCGACGATCGCCTTGGCGACCACGGCGGGGTCGTCACCGCCCTTGATCGCCTCCGCCATCAGGCGGTCGAAGACGTGCCGCTGGTCCGCGTAGACCTGCAGGGACATGTCGGGCTTCGCGCTGTTGGCCTCGAACCCGGTGTTGGTGTAGGCGGGTTCGACGAGAAGCGACCGGACGCCGTACTGCCGCACCTCGTGGTCCAGGGACTGGGAGTAGCCCTCGATCGCGTGCTTGGACGCGCCGTAGACGGCCATGTAGGGAGCGGGGATGAACCCCTGTACGGACGAGAGGTTGATGATGCGCCCGCGTCCCTGGGCGCGCATGTGCGGCAGGACTTCCTTCACCATGCGCATGACCCCGAAGACGTTGATGTCGAAGACGCCCTGGGCCTGCGCGACGGAGGTTTCCTCGGCCGCACCTATCGAGCCGATGCCGGCGTTGTTGACCAGGACGTCGATCCGCCCGAACCGCTCGATCACCTGCTGGACTGCGGCGGTGACCGACTTGTCACTGACCACGTCGAGGTCGAAGAACGTCACACCCTGGAGCGGGGCGACGCGTGAGGTGTCCCGGCCTGTACCGGCCACCTCGAAACCCGCCGCGACCAGCGCGAGCGCGGCTTCCTTGCCGATCCCGGAGGACGCACCCGTCACCAGTGCCACCGGCCGATTTGTCGTCATCACGCACTCCCGAACTCATCTGGGAAACCGATCGGTTTCGCCTCGCCTCACTGTAAACTGATCGGTTTCCTGACGCAAGCTCAAGCAGGGAACTGATCGGCCGCGTCACCGGCCGGCTTCAGGTTGAGCTGACCGGCGCCCGTCAACATGCGGCACGGGCTGGATGAGGAGGCAGGGGAGACGCGGGAGTGTCCTCCCAGCGCTGCGATCGCCGAGTTCGCGCTCACCGGCCCCCGTCCAAAACAGACGCCACTCATCCACAACTCGGCCCACTCCGCCTGCAACACGACCTCTTTCAACACGGGGAACGTAAGTCGCGGGCTGCGCCTCAGGCAGAACACAGGGTTCCCGCAGCGGATCGGTACAGGTCCACCGATGGCCGATGTGGAGGACCTGATCAGCGGGCTGGCCAGACGCGACTCACTCGCCGCGGTACTTCGCCGCAGCCGCCTGGGCGAGTACCTGTGACTTCTGCAGGGCCGTGTCCACCGACTGCCTGCCGGCGATGGCCGCGCTGATCTCCTGGGAGACCTTGTCGCCGAGGCCGGCGTACTCGGGGATGCCCACGAATCCGATACCGGTGTAGGGGCGGGGACTGACGCCCGGGTTCTTCGGGTCGGGGGCGTTCGTCTCCGCTGTGTACTCCTGCCGGTACCAGGCCGCGGCCGCCATCTGGTAGTCGGGATTGGCGTAGAGCGACTTACGGCTTCCGGCCGGCGCCGCGGTCCAGCCGAGTTCCGTGCCGACCTGCCGCTGGTACTCCTTGGAGGAGGCCCAGGAGATGAACTTCCAGGCGGCGTCCTTATTCGTCCCGGCGTCCTGGATGCCCCATGCCCAGGTCCACAGCCAGCCGGCCGTCTCGGTCTTGTCGTGCGGCGCCGGGACATAGCCGACCTTGCCCTTGACCACCGAGCCGTCGGCCTCGATCGACGAAGCGAGGGAAGTGGCGTCGTACATCATGGCGCACCTGCCCGACAGGAAGGTTTCGAGGATCTCCTGGACGCCCATCCGGTGGGCGTTGGGCTGGCCGTGCGAGCGGACCAGGTCGACGTAGAACCCCACTGCCTCCTTGAACGCCGGGGAGGTGAGCCGGGCGTTCCACTTCATGTCGTACCAGGCGCCGCCGAAGGTGTTGACGACGGTGTTGAGGGGGGTCAGGTTCTGGCCCCATCCGGGCATGCCGCGCAGACAGATGCCGCTCGCACCGTCGGTGCCGTCGATCTTGGCCGCCAGCGACGCGACCTGGTCCCACGTGGGCTTCTGCGGCATGGTCAGCCCGCTCTTCCTGAAAAGGTCCTTGCGGTACATCAGGAAGGAACCCTCACCGTAGAAGGGCTCGGCGTAGAGCTTGCCGTCGGCCGTCAGCGACGTGATCAGACGAGGGAAGATGTCGTCCTGGTCGAAGGACTCGTCCTCCAGGAAGGCGCTCGTCGGCGTGAGCCAGCCGTTCTTCGCGAAGATCGGCGCTTCGTACGGGCTGACGCTCGCCACGTCGTAGTGTCCGGCCTGGCTCGCGAATTCGCGGTTGACGGCGGCCCGCGCCTCGTTCTCCGGCAGGAGCGTGTAACGGACCGTGATGCCGGTCTCCGCGGTGAAGTGCTCCTTCGTGAGCCTTCTCAGGTTCTGCATCTGGGACGCGTCCGTGGTGAGCACATTGATGCTCTGCGCCCCTCCGGACGAAGAGTCGGTGCCGACGCAGCCGGAGAGCGCCAGCCCTGTCGCGGCCGCGAGGCTCACGGTCACATGGAAGAGGCGCCTGTGCTTCATGGGACTCCGATGGCTACGGCGTTCGGTCCCTTGGTTATATATCCGTCTTTATTACGTAACGGGCAGTTAATGCGAAGTGTAGCGAAATAAGAGTGATCGCTCAGATGCGGCCGCGCGCCGCCGCCGAGGAGCGCCGGGAGAGCGCGTCGGCGGCGACGGCGGCCAGCAACACGGCACCGGTGATGATGAACTGGACGGCGTCCCGGACCCCCAGAAGCGCCATGCCCGAGGCGATCGACTGGATGACCAGCACGCCGAGCAGCGCGGACCAGGTCGAGCCGCGCCCGCCGAACAGGCTGGTGCCCCCGATGACAGCCGCGGCGATGGCGTTGATCAGCAGCATGCCGGAGCCGGCGGCGCGGGCCGTCGTCGGGCTCGCCGAGGTGAGTTCCGAGGCCACGAACAGGCCACCGATCGCGGCCAGTGTCCCCGACACCATGAACATCGCGATCCGGACCCGGATCACACCGACGCCGGCGCGCAGCGCCGCTTCGACGCCGCCGCCGAGCGCGTACACCCGCCGCCCGTAGCGGGTCCGGCGCAGGATGTAGTCCGAGACGACGATGACCACCAGGAAGATCAGGAGAGCCAGCGGCAGGCCCTGGAACTGGTTGAGCGTGTAGGCGGCGGCGAAGGTGACCGCCGCCAGTAGGCCTGTGCGCAACCAGAGCTCGCCCAGCGGCCGGTACGGCATACCGGTGGCCTTGCGGCGGCTCCTGCTCCAGGCGGCGAACAGGAGGTAACCGGCCGTGCCGAGCGCCGCCAGACCGTACGCGGCCGCGGGGTCTTCGAAGTAGTTGCTGGTCAGGGACGCGACCAGGCCCTCCTCGTCAATGTTGATGGTGCCGCTCGCGCCCAGCAGGTACAGCGTCAGACCGTTCCAGGCCAGCAGCCCCGCGAGGGTGACCACGAACGAGGGCACGCCGATCCAGGCGAAGAAGGCCCCGTGGACGGCTCCCACCGCCATTCCCGAGACCACCGCCACGATGACGGCGAGCCACTCCGGCACACCGAGGTTCACGTTCAGCACGGCGAACGCGGCCCCTGACAGGCCGCTGACGGAGCCGACCGACAGGTCGATCTCGCCGATCAGCAGCACGAAGACGATGCCGACCGCGACCACGCCGGTACCGACGATGTCCACGCTGAGGTTGGACAGGTTGCGCGGCGAGAGGAAATTGTTGTCGAGGGCCTGGAAGACGGCCCCGATGACGACAAGGCCGAGGGCGACCAAGATCGGGCCGCCTTCGGCGCCGCGCAGCCTGTCGCGGACCGTTTCGGCGTATCTCCCGACGTTCATGTTCCGCCCGCGGGTGCGCGCGGGCCGACCCGATGAGGCGGACCCGGTCCGGGCGCCGCCGTCCGTCCCGGTGGAGCGCGAATCCCGGGACGCGCCCCTTTCGCTTCCGCTCACGGCCATGCCCCCTCGGTGCCCGGGGTGCGGTGGGCCACGGCGTTGTCCGCAGCGCCGGTGATGGAGGAGATGATCTGTTCCTGGGATGTGGTGTTCACGTCGAAGAGGCCGTTGTTGCGGCCGAGGCGCAGGACGGCGACGCGGTCCGCGATGGCCTTGATGTCCCCCATGTTGTGACTGATGAGGAGCACGGCGAGGCCGCGGTCACGCAGCTCCTCGACGAGGTCGAGGAGGTGGCTGGTCTGCTCGACGCCCAGGGAGGCGGTGGGTTCGTCGAGGAGGAGGACCTTGGGTGCGCCCATGAGCGAGTGGGAGAGCGCGACGGCCTGCCGCTGTCCTCCGGACAGTGTGGCGACAGGCGTCCGCACATCGGGGATGGGGATGGCCAGGGTGCGCATCAGCTCCCGGGCGCGGCGCTCCATCTCCACCTCGTCGAGGATGCCGAGCCGGTCGATCTCACGGCCCAGGAACAGGTTGCCGACGACATCGAGGTTGTCGCACATCGCGAGGTCCTGGTAGACGGTCGCGATGCCCAGCGCCTGGGCGTCGTGAGGGCGTTTGATGTGGACGACCCGGCCCTCCCACTCGATGACACCCCTGTCGGCCGGGCCGACGCCCGAGATCACCTTGATGAGCGTGGACTTGCCGGCGCCGTTGTCGCCCACCAGCGCGACCACCTCGCCGGCCCGGATGTGCAGCTCGACATCCATGAGAGCCTGCACACCGCCGAACCGCTTGGAGATGCCTCGCAACGCCAGCACGGGCGGGTACGCCACGGGGACCACCTCCCTTACTGGACTCCCCTCACTGGGGTTCGCCGCCTTACGGGGTGAGTCCGGCCTCGTCACAGGCGGGCCGGAGCTTCGGGGTGCAGATCTCGTCGATCGTGTACACGCCGTCCTTGACGAGGGTCTGCTCGATGTTGTCGACCGTCACAGCGATCGGGGTGAGCAGGACGGCCGGGATGTCATCGTCGGTGGGGGTGTCCACCGTCGTCGTGGTGAGGGAGCCGACGTCGTTGCCGCGCCCCAGGGCGATGGCCATGGCGGCGGCCGAGTCGGCCTCCGCCGTGAAGGGCTTGTACACGGTCATGTACTGCTCCCCCTTGACGATGCGGCGCACGGCATTGAGGTCGGCGTCCTGGCCGGTCACGGGAGGCAGCGGGGTGACCCGGGCGCTCTTGAGCGCGGAGATCACGCCGGTGGCGATGGTGTCGTTGGCCGCCAGGACGCCGTCGATCCGCTGCGGGCCCAGGGCGGAGATGGCGGCGGACATGTTGTCGTGGGCGTTCTCCGCTCGCCACCCCAGGGTGGTGTACGACTTGCCGATCTTCACCTTGTTCTCGAGGACGGACATCGCCCCGTCGCGGTACCAAGCCGCGTTGGGGCTGGCCGGATCGCCGTTCAGCATGACGATCTGGCCCTCCTTCGCCTTGTCGCCCATGGCCCTGAGGAGAGCCTCGCCCTGGAGCCGGCCGACCTGCGCACCGTCGAAGCTGACAAAGCTCGAGATCGGGCCCTCGGCGAGCCGGTCGTAGGAGACGACCGGGACACCCTCATCGCGTGCGTCTTGGATCGAGGAGCGCAGCGCCTTGGTGTCGGCGGCGTCGACGATCAGGACCTCGACTCCTTTGGTGATCATGGAGTTCATCTGTTGCCGCTGGTTTGCCGCGTCGTTCTCGGCGTTGGCGTACTCCAGACGGCAGTCGGGGCACAGTTCCTTCACCCTCTTCTCGATCAGGGGCTTGTCGGAGTGCTCCCAACGAGGGACCGCACGGCTCGGAAGCAGCAGGCCGACGGTGAAGCCGCCATCGCTCGCCCCGCTCCCGCCGTTGTCTCCGCAGCCGGCCAGGGAGACGGCCATGAGCCCCGCGACGGTGGCGGCGACTGCGTTCCACGTACGGGTCCTGCGGGTCCTGCGGGTCCTGCGGGTCCCAAGGGTCTTATGGGTCTTACGGGTCTTACGAGTGCTCTGGGTCCTCATGTCAGACCCCCTTGTTCTGTCCGGGGCCCGGCCTCCGCGAGACCGCGGTCGATGGGTGGCACGATGATCTCGCTCCACACCTGCTTGCCCGCGCCGACCGGCACGGAGCCCCAGGACGCCGACATCGCCTCGACCAGGAGGAGGCCCCGGCCGCCGGTCGACTCCCAGTCCACGATCACCGGCTTGGCGGGCGCACGGGGCGAGGAATCGGTCACGGCGACCCGCACCCGGTCCGCGGCGAGGATGAGGTCGACGCGGACCGCGCCCTGGGTGTGCACCAGGGCGTTGGTGACCAGTTCGGAGACGACCAGCAGCACGGTGTCGGCCGCGTCCGCGACCTGCCAGGAGCGCAGGGTGCGCGCGGTGAACCGGCGCGCGTGCATGACGGCGTCGGGCAGCCGCCACACCACCCAGCCGGCCCGTGTCGGCCGGACCTGCATCCCGTCGTACCGCAGCAGCAGCAGTGCCACGTCGTCCTCACGACGACCGTCGTCGCCGAGGATCGCGTCGGCCATCCGGCCGGGGTCCGTGGGATCGGCCGCGGAGAGCGCTTCGCGCGTGCGGCGCATGCCTTCGTCCAGATGCAGGGCGGCGGACTCGACCAGGCCATCGGTCACCATGGCGAGGACGGTGCCCGGCGCCAGCGCGACCGCGGTCATGGGGTACTCCGCGTCCGCGAGTATGCCCAGCGGGAGCCCGCCCTCGACCGGGACCTCCTCCGTGCTTCCGTCCGGATGCCGGGCCAGCGGCGAGAGGTGCCCGGCACGGACGAACCAGGCATTGCCCTCCTCCATGTCCAGCTCGACATAGCAGCAGGTGGCGAACAGGTCGGTCTCCATGCCGACCAGCAGACGGTTGGCACGCGAGACGACCACGTCGGGCGGATGACCCTCCACGGCGTAGGCCCTGACCGCGGTGCGCATCTGGCCCATGATGGTCGCGGCACCGGCGCTGTGCCCCTGCACATCGCCGATGACCAGTGCCACCCGCCCCTCGGAGAGGGCGATTACGTCGTACCAGTCACCGCCCACCTGCAGCCCGCGTTTGGCGGGCAGATAGCGGGCGGCGGCGATCCCGCCGGGCAGCTCGGGGAGACGGCGCGGCAGCAGACTGCGCTGCAGCATCGTGGCAAGCTCCTGCTCGGCGTCGTGCACGTGCGCGCGCATCAGGGCCTGCCCGACCAGTCCCGCGGTCGCCGTGAGCAGGGAGCGCTCTTCGGGTACGAACTCGTGCGGCTCGTCCCAGCCCACCAGGCACACCCCGGCGACCCGGCTCTTGGCCAGGAGCGGCAGGACGGCCAGCCCTCCCGGGCCGACGCCCGCGAGCCCGGGTTCGAGCGTGGCTTGTGCGGGCCACAGGCCCATGCGCCCCTCCCGCAGAGCCGACTGCAGCGTGGGCAGGGAGTCGACCGGTGCGTCGGGCCACTCCGAACGCCACTCGGCACGCCACGCTTCCGGCCAGGCACAGGGCTGCGGCGGATCCAGCACGGTGACCGTCAGCCGGTCTTCCTGCAACTCCGCGAGCGCCACCCGGTCGGCACCGAGGGGCTCGCGCAGGGCGGCGACGACCACCTGGCTGACATCACGGACCGTGGTGGCGTCGTCGAGCGCGGCGGTCAGCCACTGGATCTTGGAGACGTCATCGGCACTCTGCCGCAGCGCGGAGGCCGCGGTCATCACGCCCAGCACCTGCTCCGCCCCGTCGCCGGTGCCCTTCAGCACCCGGCAGCTCAGGCGCAGCCAGCGTTGCTCACCCGTGGGGCGGCGGATGCGGAACTCCAGTTCCCGGCGTTCGGATGCCTGCGTGGACGGCTCCACGACCGACATCAGCGCGGGCAGGTCCTCCGGGACGGTGTGCGCGAGCAGGGTGTCGACCTTGCCGTCGAAGTCGTCCGGGGCGATGCCGACCAGTTCGAGCACGACCGCGTCCGCCTCGATCAGACCGGTGTCCGGGACCAGGAGGAACGAGCCGACGCGCATCCTGAGCAGGGCGGGGCCCAGCAGCGGCGAGGGCGCGGACCCGTCGGCCCCGGCCTTGAACACGTCAGCGACCGCGTCGGCGTACCGCTCCAGGAAGCCCTGCTGCTCGGTTCCGAAGTCCTCCGCGGTGTCCCCCACGACGACGAGGCAGCCCAGCCGCCTGCCCTCCGCTCTGAGGGGCATGACACCGAGCGACACCCCGCGCCGCAGTGCCGCCGCCCCGCCCTCGTGGTACGAGGCGAGCGCCGTGGGACCCAGCCACAGGGGCCCGCCGGCCCGGAAGGCGTCGGCCATGGGGGAGCGACTGGACACGGGGCTGCGCTCCGGCAGCCCGTACCGGGCGGGGGCGTCTCCGGCCGTTTCGACCAGCCGAAGGTCTTCGCTCTCCTCGTCCGGCGCGTAGACCGCCGCCAGCGCCGCCCCGGCGAACGCCAGGATCCGCTCGCTCGCGGTGTCCTCAGGCGCCGGAGGAGGCGAGCCGGTCCCCTCCGCCCCTGCTCCGTATGTCCTCAGCCCCGAGAGTCCGGCCTGGGCACCGCCGTAGTGGGGCATGTCCGCATCTACCTCCTGTCCGTGCACCGGTGCCAACCGGTGGAGGCCCCCCGGAACACAGGCGGCGCCGACCCCGGCGCCGGTTCACGCCGCTCAGGAGGCGGGGCACCCCACACCAGAATCGCATACATGGACAAAGCCGACAGATGCATCAGGGATGGTTGTGCACTCGCACCCGCGTCAGGCGTTTACAGCGGTTGCCGTGCGCGCTAGCTTCACAAGAGGGAGGTGGGAGCGCTCCCATACGGGGTGGACCGGAACCCGCCCCCGGGGTTCGCTCCCGCCTCACACCTACGCGTACGCATCCATGCGTGCACATCACCTGCGCACGTTCCTTCAGGTCGTACACCAAGGAGCAATTGTCATGCACGTGACAAAAACGCGATTAGGGCTGCTGCCCGCACGTCACAGAGCCCTCCTCCTCGTCCTGCTCGCCCTCGTCACGACGATCCCGGCGCTCGGTCTGGTCGTCACGGCCGGAGGCGAGGCCCAGGCGCACGGCACGCCCATGAAGCCGGGCAGCCGCACCTTCCTGTGCTGGCAGGACGGACTGACCGACACCGGTGAGATCAAGCCCGTCAACCCGGCCTGCAAGGCGGCGCAGCAGGTCAGCGGCACAACGCCGTTCTACAACTGGTTCTCCGTACTCCGCTCGGACGGTGCCGGCCGTACCCGCGGCTTCGTGCCCGACGGCGAGCTGTGCAGCGGCGGCAACACCAACTTCTCCGGGTTCAACACGCCCAGCAAGGACTGGCCGCTCACCCACCTCACGTCGGGAGCGACCGTCGACTTCTCGTACAACGCGTGGGCGGCGCACCCGGGTTGGTTCTACGTGTACATCACCAAGGACGGCTTCGACCCGACCAAGACGCTCACCTGGAACGACATGGAGGACCGGCCGTTCCTGAGCGTCGACCACCCGCCGCTGAACGGCAGCCCGGGCACGGTCGAGGCCAACTACTCCTGGCGGGGCAAGCTCCCGGACAACAAGTCGGGCCGCCACATCGTCTACATGGTCTGGCAGCGCTCCGACAGCCAGGAGACCTTCTACTCCTGCTCGGACGTCGTCTTCGACGGCGGCAACGGCGAGGTGACCGGCGTCAAGGAGCCGGGCAACCCCACCGATCCCGTACCGGGCCAGTGCTCCGCGACCCGGCGCACCACGGGCAGCTGGTCCGGCGGCTACCAGTCCGAGGTGACCGTCACCAACACCGGAAACGTGCCGATGCTCGGCTGGATGGTCGACTGGAACCTGCCGAGCGGGCAGCGGCTCGACAGCCTCTGGAGCGGCACCGCGACCACCCAGGGGCAGAACGTGATGGTGCACAACGCGAACTGGAACGGCTCGCTGGAGCCAGGCCGGAGCACGACCTTCGGATACGTCGTCTCCGGCTCGGGAGGTGATCCGTCGACCAGCCTTGCGTGCAGGGTTGGCTGATCTTCGGGGACGGGTGCGGGTGGGCGGGGGAGGGTCTTCTTTCCCCAAGCCCACCCCTTCCCGAAACCGGGGGCTTCGCCCCCAGGCCCCCGCGGTCGTGTTTCGGCTGCGGGTTCGTTGTGGCTGGTCGCGCCCACGCGGCGGAGCCGCATGTGTCACGGCCCCGCGCCCCTCACGGGGCGCGGGGAACCTGCCTGCCTCAGGCCAGCAGCTCCACCTCCGCGAGCGTCGCCTCACCGTCGAGGACCAGGCGGTAGTGCCGGTACGTCCCCGGTGACCCGACCGAGAACGCCCGTGTCTGCTTGTCCCACGTGAAGGATTCACCGGAACGCCGGTCCAGGTCCTTCCACTCACCGCCGTCGGACGAGCCCTGCAGGATCCAGTCCTTGGGCGCCTTCGCGCGGTCGGACGAGGTCAGCGTGTACTGAACCGCCTTGGTGTCCTGGGTGGTTGGCAGTTCGACGGAAGCCGTGACTGCCGCGTCCGTCGCCGAGGTGTCGTCGAACAACGCTCCGTCGCCCTCGAGGGCATCGCCCCGCGGCGACGGCACCTTGTCGTCCTGAGTGATCGACACGGGCGCCGCGTTCTCCCCCGTGCCCCACGACGACGGCCTCGGCCCCATGTCGAACTCCAGGACCCCACCGCGGGCGATCAGCGCGTGCGGAAGCGAAGTGGACGTCCACGTACGGCCGTTGACCTTCACCCCCTGCACGTACACGTTCTTCGCACTGTTCTTCGGGGCCCTGACGACCAGCTCCTCGCCGTTCTCCAGGTGAACGGTCGCTTTGGTGAACAGCGGCGAGCCGATGGCGTACTCCCCGCTGCCCATCACCAGCGGATAGAAGCCGAGCGCCGAGAAGAGGTACCAGGCCGACTGCTCGCCGTTGTCCTCGTCGCCGTGATAGCCCTGGCCGATCTCGCTGCCGGTGTAGAGGCGGGAGAGCACCTCGCGTACGTTCTTCTGGGTCTTCCAGGGCTGACCGGCCGCGTCGTACATATAAGTGGCGTGGTGGGCCACCTGGTTGGAGTGGCCGTACATGCCCATCCGTACGTCACGGGCCTCGGTCATCTCATGGATGACGCCGGGGTACGAGCCGACGAACTCCGGCGAGGCCGTCTCGGGGGTGGCGAAGTACTCGTCGAGCTTCTCCGCGAGGCCCTGCCGTCCGCCGTACAGGTTGGCGAGGCCGCGCGAGTCCTGGGGAGCGGTGAAGGCGTACCCCCACCCGTTCGTTTCGGTGTAGTCGTAACCCCACACCCGTGGGTCGTACCGGGACGACTCGACCCGCCAGTCGCCCTTCTCGTCGCGGCCCTGGAAGAAACCGGCCTCGGGGTCGAAGAGCCGGACGTAGTCACGCGCGCGGTTGAGGAAGTACGCGGACTCCTCCTGGTAGCGCTTCTCGCCCGTCTTCTTGTAGAGCGCCTGGCCCATCCTCGCGATGCCGTAGTCGTTGAGGTAGCCCTCCAGCGCCCACGACAGGCCCTCGTCGGTGTCGGTGCTGGTGTAGCCGAGGAAGGGCGAGGTCGTCATGCCCTTGCGGCCGACGCCCGAGGACGGCGGGACGACGGTCGCGTTCTTCAGGGCCGCCTCGTAGGCCGACTTCGCGTCGAAGCCCACGCCCTTGACGTACGCGTCGGCGAACGCCACGTCCGACGAGGTGCCGGTCATCAGGTCCGCGTACCCGGGCGAGGACCAGCGCGAGGTCCAGCCGCCGTCCTTGTACTGCTGCACGAAACCGTCCACCATGTCGCCCGCCTGCCCCGGTGTGAGCAGCGAGTACGCCGGCCAGGTCGTCCGGTACGTGTCCCAGAAGCCGTTGTTGACGTACACCTTGCCGTCGACGATCTTCGCTCCGGTGTGGGTCGGCGTGTCCGGTCCGGGCATCGGCGAGAACGGTGAGGCGTACTGGTACGTCGAACCCACCTTCTCGAAGCCGGAGTTGGGGTAGAGGTAGAGCCGGTAGAGGCTGGAGTACAGCGTCGTCAGCTGGTCCGGCGTCGCGCCCTCGACCTCGACCTTGCCGAGGATCCGGTCCCACTGCCGCTGGGCGCGTGACATGACCGTGTCGAAGGACGTGCCGTCCGGGATCTCCTGGCGGAGGTTGTCCTCGGCCTGGTCGACGCTGATGAGGGAGGTCGCCAGGCGCAGCGTGACCCGGCGGTCGGCGCCCGCGTCGAAGCGCAGATGGCCCTTGACTCCCGAGGAGCTCCCGTCGGTCACCGGCGCGTCGAAGACCCCGTACACGAACAGCCGGGTCGCGCCCGTCGACAGTCCGGACTTCACGTCCGAGTAACCGGTGACGACCCCGTTCTCCTTGTCCAGGGTCAGCCCGGCCTGGTCCGTGACGTTGTCGAAGAGCACGCTCGCGTCGTCACCGGGATAGGTGAAGCGAAGGGCCGCCGCGTGGTCCGTCGGCGCCATCTCCGCCTTGAGGCCGTTCTCGAACCGGACCCCGTAGTAGTACGGGCGCGCCGTCTCGTTCTCGTGCCGGAAGGCGAGCGCGCGGGCGGCGCGGCCGGTGTCCGGTGTGCCGGCCGCGGCCGACGGCATCACCTGGAAGGTCTGCCGGTCGCCCATCCAGGGGCTGGGCTCGTGACTCGCGCTGAACGCCTGGATGGTGGGCAGGTTGTCCGCGTCGTTCGCCCGCGCGTAGTCGTACAGCCAGCTGAGCGATCCCGCGTTGGTGACCGGCGTCCAGAAGTTGAAGCCGTGCGGTACGGCCGTCGCGGGGAAGTTGTTGCCGCGTGAGAAGCCGCTGCTGGAGTTGGTGCCGCGCGTGGTCGAGGCGTAGTCCGACAGGTGGGCCTTGGGTTTCTCGGGCTTCTTGACGCGCAGCGTGAGATCGTCGAGCCAGCCGCGGAACTTCGCGGGGCCCTTCGGGGAGTCGTATGCGACGAGGATCCGGTCGACGGTCCTGCCGGCCGCGACGGAGCCGATCCGCGAGACGACGTTGTTCCACTGGTTGACGTACAGGACCTTGGCGGCGCCCTGCCCCTGCGGCGTCAGCGCGAACCCGTGCTGGTCGGTGGCGCGCAGGTCACTCAGATGGGTGCCGTCCGTGAAGGCCAGGTCCACGGACACGTTCGTGGCGTCGTAGTCGCGGTCGGCGTCCGCCATCGCGGGGAAGATCCGGTACGCCAGCTCGGTGTTCCGTCCGACCCGGACGTTCACGTCGAAGATCTTGTTGTACGAGTAGGCGCGGCCGTCCGTCCGGTGCGTGCCCGCGTACCGCAGGGCCCGCTTGCCGGTGAAGCCCGCACGCGCCTTGGCGGTCGGGGAGCCGTTAGGCCCGCGGTCCACGAGCGAGAGCATGTCCCGGGGTGCGGGCTCCTCGCCGCCGCCGGTCGATAACTGCACGTCGGCCAGTTGCGTGGCGTCGGGGGCGCCGTTGTTCCGCGTGATGTCGAGCCGGAAGTGCTGGTACTCGGCCGGGGCGGCGAGGTCGTACGACTTTGTCTGGAATCGTTTGTCGAAGACCTCGCCCGAGCGGCTGTCGAGGGTCTTCCAGTCCTTGCCGTCCGTGGAGCCCCGCAGGGTCCAGTCCTTGGGATCGCGCTCGTCGTGGTCGTTGGCCGACGTCAGCGCGTAGGTGACGACCTTGACCGGAGCGTCCAGGTCGAACTCCACCCAGCCGGTGGGCGCGAAGGTCAGCCACTTGGTGCTCGGTTCACCGTCGACGAGGTTCTCCTTCACCTCGCCCGCGCCCGTGTGCTCACCACTCGCCCGGACGTCCGTGACGTGGTCGGTCACGTTGCCGGGGATGCCGCTGCTGTAGCCGCCGTCCACGCCCGACGATCGTTTTGTACCGTCAGGCGACGTATCGACTGTGTTGAGCCAGTCCGGTGCGGGATCGTCCGTCTCGAACGAGGAGGCGAACTCGCGGTCGGCGGCCGTCGCTTCGCCGGGCCGGGCGACGGCGGCGCCCTGCGAGGTCATCACCAGTGCGAAGGCGGTCGCTCCGAGGACCGCCGTGGAAGCCCATCTGTGCCGAGGTCTGTGCTGCATGCGCGAGCAGCCTCCCTGCGCGTGGACAACGTTGTCAAATTCGTTGCGCAAGGTTCAATAGGGGGTCAAGTTGCCGGTGATGTCAAGGTTGTCGAATGTGCCGTCCCGTGCATTCTCGGCCATTTTTTTGTCAGCGGAATGCGACGGGTGCGTGATATTTCCGGGAGGTCTCAACTCGGGAAAGATGATGGGGCGACCCGGCTCCCGATCTTGCTCCATGGACGGGAAGTGGACTATACCTGTCGGCGTCTGCTCGACCGTTCGAACAGGTCGTCAACAGACAGGGGCAGGGGGACACCGGAGGCGCGGCGCACGCCGACTGCCGCCATTCCCGCTGATCCTGGTGCTGAAATGTGCAAGACCTCCAGTCAAGTGCAAGACCAGCTTCACCACACCGCGGTGCCGGGGAGGGTCCGGTTCACCGCCTGAGTCCTGGAGAAGGCGAGGACTTGAGCATGGGATCCACTTCCGCCCACAGTGACCATGAGGGTGTCGGCCGCCGCGATCTGATCAAGCGGTCCGCCGCACTCGGCCTGATCGCCGTGCCCACCATGAGTTTCCTGTCCGCGTGCGCCAGCGGTGACAGTGGCAGCGACGAAAAGGTGGACAAGGGCAAGAAGAGCAAGGAGAACCCGCTCGCCGTCAACGAGAGCGCGCCGCTGGAGATCGTCATCTTCGACGGCGGTTTCGGCACGAAGTACGCCGAGGACGCCAAGGCGGTCTACGAGCAGAAGTTCCCGAAGTCGAAGGTCAAGTTCTCGTCGACGCAGAAGATCCAGTCGGTCCTGCAGCCGCGCTTCAACCAGGGCACCCCGCCGGACCTGATCGACAACTCCGGTGCCGAGCAGATGGACATGGGCGTCCTCGTTGGCAAGAAGCAGCTCGCCGACCTCACGCCGCTGCTGGACGCGCCGTCCGTCGACGACCCGAGCAAGAAGGTCCGGGACACTCTTCGCCCCGGCGTCGTCGAGATGGGCCAGTTCGACGGCGACCCGATCTGGATCATGTACTACGCGTACACCGTCTACGGCGTGTGGTACTCCCAGAAGGCGTTGGAGTCGCTTGACGCGACCTACCCGGAGACCTGGGACGACATGCTCGCGGTCTGCGCGAAGGCGAAGAAGAAGGGCATGGCGGGCTGGACGTACGCCGGTAAGCACCCGTACTACCTCCCCTTCTCGCTCTACCCGATGATCGCCAAGGTCGGCGGCCGAGAGGTCCTCGACGCGATCGACAACCTGGAGCCGAACGCCTGGAAGCACCCCGCGGTCAAGACCTGCTTCGAGGCGTACTACGAGCTCTTCAAGAAGGGCTACATCCTCAAGGGCACCCCGGGCCTGGACCACATCCAGTCCCAGACCGCCTGGACAGAGGGCAAGGCGCTCTTCATCCCCAACGGTTCGTGGGTGGAGAACGAAGCGGCGAAGACCATGCCGAAGGACTTCGCCTGCACGGTGTCGGCGCCGTCAGGTATCGACAGCTCGGACAAGATGCCCTTCGGCACCATCTGGGCGTCCGGCGGCGAGCCCTTCGTCGTCCCCGCCAAGGCCAAGAACCCCGACGGCGGCATGGAGCAGCTGCGCATCATGCTCAGCGAGGCCTCGTCGAAGAACTTCACCAAGTCCGTCAAGTCGCTGACCGCGCTCGACGGCGGCACCGACGGCATCGAGCTGACTCCGGGTCTGACGTCCGCGATCGCCGCCCTCGAGAAGGCCGGCGACAACGTGGTCAACCCGCGCATCCAGGACTGGTACGTGGCGCTGCAGAAGGAGAAGATCGGCGTCGGCGGCCTCGGCGAGATGATGGCGGGGCGGCTCACCCCGGCCGAGGCCATCAAGAAGATCCAGGGCTACGCCGACGAAGCCGCCAAGGACGACACCATCAAGCACTACAAGCACCAGTGAGCGCGGCCTGGGGCCCCGGGCCGGGACCCGGGGCCCCAGGCTCTCGATGTGCGGCGCCGGTGTCGGCAGCGCCCGCCAGAAGATGGGGTCCGAAGGAATGCAACACGGCAAATACCGTTTCATCGTGGGGTTCTTGGCGGCACCCCTGGCCATTTACGTCCTCTTCGTGATCTGGCCTTTCATCCAGTCCATCTACTATTCGTTCACGGACTGGAGCGGTCTGAGCCCCGAGTTCAAAATGGTGGGCTTCAAGAACTTCACGAGGCTGCTCGACGACGAGGTCTTCTGGAAGTCCTTCCAGCACAGTGTGATGTTCGTCGTGTTGCTGCCGCTGGTGACGCTGACGCTGGCGCTGTTCTTCGCCTTCATGCTGAATGTCGGCGGACGGCGCCGGAAGAACGCCGCGATCGCGGGCGTCCGCGGCTCCTCCTTCTACAAGGTCGTCTATTTCTTCCCGCAGGTACTGTCGATCGCGATCGTCGCCCTGCTGTTCCAGTTCGCCTACAACCCCAATAGCGGCGCGCTCAACTCCGCGCTGAAGGCGGTGGGCCTGGACAACGTCCAGCCCGACTGGCTCGGCGATCCCGACCTCGCCCTGTGGTGTGTTTTCGCGGTTCTCGTCTGGTGCACCGTCGGATTCTTCGTGGTGCTGTTCTCCGCCGGAATGGCCTCCATTCCCAAGGACTACTACGAGGCCGCGCTGCTCGACGGCGCGAACCGCATCACCACGTTCTTCAGGATCACCCTGCCGCTGCTCTGGGACACGGTGCAGTCCGGCTGGGCCTATATGGGCATCCTGGCGCTCGGCGCGGAGTCGTTCGCGGTCGTGCAGATCATGACGGTGGGGCCGAACGGCGGGGGCCCCGACTATTCGACGACGGTCCTGCCGCTGTACGTCTACCAGAAGGCGTTCCGCGACGGTCAGGCCGCCTACGCGACGACGATCGGTGTCGCCCTGCTCATCCTGACGCTGCTGTTCGTGGCGGTCGTGATGAGGCTGGGCCGGCGCGAGCGGCTGGAGTACTGATGCGGACGGAGCTGACCGGGCTGACCGGGCGGACCGAGGCGACCGAGCTGACTGAGACGACCGAGCTGACCGAGTCGCGAGGAGGACACGAGTGAAGACGACCGACACGCCTCCCGCCGACGCCACCGAGGAGCCGCCACCCGTCACCAAGACGACGGGCGCGCCCGCGCCGCGGGAGAAGTCCGCCGAGGGCAGGACCCTCAATGTCTTCTCGCACGGCATGCTCATCCTCTGGGCGTTCATGGTCGTGATGCCGCTGCTGTGGGCGGTGATGACCTCGTTCAAGAGGGACCGGGACATCTTCAGCTCGCCGTGGGCGCTGCCCGACACGCTGCACTTCGACAACTGGTCGCGCGCCTGGACCGAGGCGCACATGAGCGACTACTTCCTCAATACGGTGATCGTGGTGGGCTTCTCGCTCGTCGGCACCATGCTGCTGGGCTCCATGGCGGCGTACGTCCTCGCGCGCTTCGACTTCCCCGGGAACCGCTTCATCTACTTCCTCTTCATCGGAGGAATGAGCTTCCCGATCATCCTGGCGCTGGTCCCGCTGTTCTACGTCATGCAGAACCTCTCGCTGCTGAACACGCTGCCCGGGCTGATCCTGGTCTACATCGCGTACTCGCTGCCGTTCACGGTGTTCTTCATGACGGCCTTCTTCCGTACGCTGCCGACCTCGGTGGCCGAGGCGGCCTTCGTGGACGGCGCCTCGCACACCAGGACGTTCTTCCAGGTGATGCTGCCGATGGCCAAGCCCGGTCTGATCAGCATCAGCATCTTCAACTTCCTGGGCCAGTGGAACCAGTACATGCTGCCGACGGTCCTCAACACCGAACCCGACGGCAAGGTGCTCACCCAGGGCCTCGTCCAACTGGCCGTCAGCCAGGGCTACAAGGGCGACTGGTCCGGCCTCTTCGCCGGCCTCGTGATGGCGATGCTGCCGGTACTCGCCGCCTACATCGTCTTCCAGCGCCAGGTCGTACAGGGCCTGACGGCGGGCGCCCTGAAGTAGCCCCGCACAGCGAATCCGCGACCACCGCGCCGTCGGCACACGGGGATCGTCGGCGTCGTCACCCTGGGCTGGTTCGTCCGGCGGCAACCCCGCCTCGAACACCCGCTGATCGACTTCCGACTCTTCCGCGACCGGGTGTTCACGATCGCGGCCATCACCGGGCTTCTGCCTCTGGCCGCATGGTCGGCAGTGGCCTACCTCGGCGGCATCTACCTCCAGTCCGTCCTCGGACTGACCGTCCTGGACGCGGCTCTCGTCGCGCTCCCCGGCGCCGCTGTGCTCACCGTCACCTGCATCGTCACACCGGCACTGGTCGCGCGTACCGGCGCACGAGCAGCGCTCATCACCTGCCACTCCTTCATCGCCGCAGGTCTGCTCCTGCTGTTGCCCACCAGCGTCTCCGGCGGGATCGGTTGGTACATCGCATCCACCGTCGTCGCCGGCATCGGCTACGGCATCTCCTTCAGCGTTGTCGCCGACACCGCCGTCGCCGCGGTTCGACACTCCGGATCCCCGGCCTCGTACCCGGGGTGATCGGCGACGCGCAGACCGCCTTCGTCGCCGGTCTGCACGCTACTGCCGTCATCGCAGGCATCCTCCACTGCGCACTCGGAGCCATCGCCCTGCGCTGGATACCCAGAACGTTCCTCAGCACGGGCGACGTCGGCACGGAGCCCCTGGCCCAGGACGCCGACGCAGAAAGCAGCGTGCGATGACCCATGCCGACTCCCCGCGCGGTAACGGGACAGCGTGCCCGGCCCCAGCACATGGCGGACGTGCGCACAGGACTGCGCGCCGCGCCGCCCGCTCCAGGCCGCAGCCGCGCTGTCGCGTTTGGCCACGACGAGGAGGTCAGACCGTTCGCGCGGGCGTACTTTCGTTCACGGCCGAGAAGCGCGCCGCGGGGCTTTCGGGGCCGATCCTCGTTCGGGTGGGCCGGTTGCTCCAGATCAGCTCAACCTCTTGACGGGAGGCGACCGCAACGGCTCAGCTTAGAGTTCACTAGTTGGACATAGGCGGGGCCTCGCCGCGGCGGCCCCGTACGCAGGAGGTCGTCGTGGAGACTCCGGGCTCTCAGTCATCGCTGCACCGAGCAAATCTCGAACGGGTTGTCCGTGCGGTGCGCCTCGCCGGATCGCTCACGCAGGCGGAGATCGCCAGGACGACGGGCCTGTCCGCCGCGACGGTCTCCAATATCGTCCGGGAACTCAAGGACGGCGGAACGGTCGAGGTCACGCCCACGTCGGCCGGCGGCCGCCGGGCCCGCAGCGTCAGCCTGAGCGGCGACGCCGGCATCGTGATAGGGGTCGACTTCGGGCACACCCATTTGCGCGTCGCAATCGGAAACCTCGCGCATCAGGTGCTCGCCGAGGAGTCCGAGCCGCTGGACGTGGACGCCTCCGCCGCGCAGGGCCTCGACCGGGCCGAACAGCTGGTCAGCCGGCTGATCCTGGCCACCGGTGTCGACCGTGCCAAGATCGCGGGCGTGGGCCTCGGCGTACCGGGCCCGATCGACGTGGAGTCCGGAACGCTCGGCTCGACAGCCATCCTGCCGGGCTGGACCGGTACCAAGCCCGCCGAGGAGCTGCGGGCGCGGCTCGGCGTGCCGGTGCACGTGGACAACGACGCCAACCTCGGTGCCCTCGGCGAGCTGGTCTGGGGCAGCGGCCGGGGGGTCAAGGACCTCGCGTACATCAAGGTGGCAAGCGGTGTCGGCGCCGGCCTGGTGATCAACGGCCGGATCTACCGCGGCCCGGGTGGCACTGCGGGAGAAATCGGGCATATTACTCTTGATGAGTCCGGCCCCGTCTGCCGCTGCGGAAACCGGGGCTGTCTGGAGACCTTCGCGGCCGCGCGCTATGTGCTGCCGCTCCTCCAGTCCAGCCACGGCACGGATCTGACGATGGAAGCTGTCGTGCGGCTGGCGCGGGACGGGGACCCTGGCTGCCGTCGCGTGATCGCCGACGTCGGCCGACACATCGGCAGTGGAGTCGCCAACCTTTGTAATTTGCTCAACCCGAGCCGGGTGGTCCTCGGCGGTGATCTCGCGGAGGCCGGTGAGCTGGTGCTCGGGCCCATAAGGGAGTCGGTCGGCCGCTATGCCATTCCCAGTGCGGCGCGTCAGCTTTCCGTTCTTCCAGGGGCACTTGGCGGTCGGGCGGAGGTCCTCGGGGCACTCGCTCTCGCACTCAGCGAGATGGGAGATTCGACCCTTTTGGACGGAACCCTTTCGGTGACCGCACCTGCCTTCACTTAGAGAACGGATGGCACCGTTGCCATCTCGTTAAGGATTTACTTCTTGACGTCGCACATTGGGCCGAGTTGACTTCCAGCCACCTCGGCCGCACTGTCGCGGCCTTGTCAGGGAGGTTTCTGAAGTGAACACGCGTATGCGTCGTGCCGCCATTTCCGTCGCGGCAGGGGCGATGGCTGCCTCGCTCGCGGCCTGCGGGAGCGCCGCGGAGTCCGGCGGCGACAGCGACGAGACCGCGAGCAAGGGCGACGCGATCAAGGTCGGTCTGCTCCTTCCGGAGAACCAGACCGCGCGTTACGAGAAGTTCGACAAGCCCCTGATCGAGAAGAAGGTCAAGGAGCTCACGAACAACAAGGGCGAGGTCGTCTACGCCAACGCCAAGCAGGACGCCACCACCCAGAACCAGCAGGTCGACACGATGATCACCAACAAGGTGGACGTGCTGATCGTGGACGCGGTGGACTCCAAGGCCATCGAGAACTCCGTCAAGAAGGCCAAGGACGCGGGCATCCCCGTCGTCGCGTACGACCGCCTCGCCCAGGGGCCCATCGACGGCTACACCTCGTTCGACAACGAAGAGGTCGGCCGCGTCCAGGGCAAGGCGCTCCTGGACGCCCTCGGCGACAAGGCCACGCCCTCCGCCAAGATCGTCATGATGAACGGCGCGATCACCGACCCCAACGCCGCCTTCTTCAAGAAGGGCGCCCTGTCCCAGCTCCAGGGCAAGGTCGACATCGCGAAGTCGTACGACACCAAGGAGTGGAAGCCGGAGAACGCCAACTCCAACATGGAAGGCGCGATCTCCGCGATCGGCAAGAACAACATCGTCGGTGTCTACTCCGCCAACGACGGCATGGCGGGCGGCATCATCACCGCCCTGAAGGCCGCCGGCGTCTCCCCGCTCCCGCCGGTCACCGGCCAGGACGCCGAACTCGCCGGCGTGCAGCGCATCGTGGCGGGTGAGCAGTACATGAGCGTGTACAAGCCCTACCCGCAGGAGGCGGACATCGCGGCGGAGATGGCCGTCGCGCTCGCCAAGGGCGAGAAGCTCGACTCCATCGCCAAGGAAGATGTCGACAGCCCGACCGAAAAGGGCATCCCCTCGGTCCTCGTGCCCGTTGTCTCGCTGACCAAGGACAACATCAACGAGACGGTCATCAAGGACGGCATCTACACGGTCGACGAGATCTGCACGCCCAAGTTCAAGGCCGACTGCGACAAGATCGGCCTCAAGTAAGTACCGCAAGTCCCTTTCTACGTACGGGAATTCGTCCTTGAATTCCCGTACGGGACTCGCGTACTCGAAGCCCCTCCGGCGCCCCGCACACAACCAGCCCCGCAAGCTCGGGCGGGGCGCCGGCAGGAACACCCCTCTACAACTTTTCTGCACAACCTCCCGCCGGGTCAGGCGGCGAAGGAGATGGTTCACGTGTCCGCTACGCCTGTGCTGGCGTTGCGCGGGGTCTCCAAGCGGTTCGGCGCCGTCCAGGCGCTCACCGACGTAGAGCTCGAGGTCCACTCCGGTGAGGTGGTCGCCCTCGTGGGCGACAACGGCGCCGGCAAGTCCACGCTGGTGAAAACCATCGCCGGCGTGCACCCCATCGATGAGGGCGTCATCGAATGGGACGGGAAGTCCGTCCAGATCAACAAGCCGCACGACGCCCAGAACCTGGGCATCGCGACGGTCTACCAGGACCTCGCGCTGTGCGACAACATCGACGTCGTCGGCAATCTCTACCTGGGCCGGGAGCTCAAGAGACGCGGCGTCCTCGACGAGGTCGAGATGGAGCGCCGCGCCCGCGAGTTGCTCACCACGCTGTCGATCCGCATCCCCAGCGTGCGCATCCCGATCGCCTCGCTCTCCGGTGGCCAGCGCCAGACCGTGGCCATCGCCCGCTCCATGCTCGGCGAGCCCAAGCTGGTCATACTCGACGAGCCCACCGCGGCCCTCGGTGTCGAGCAGACCGCCCAGGTCCTCGACCTGGTGGAGCGGCTGCGCGAGCGCGGCCACGCCGTGATCCTCATCAGCCACAACATGGCCGATGTGAAGGCCGTCGCCGACAAGGTGGCGGTGCTGCGGCTCGGCCGCAACAACGGCGTCTTCGAGGTGAAGTCCACCTCGCAGGAAGAGATCATCTCCGCCATCACGGGCGCCACGGACAACGCCGTCACCCGTCGTGCGGCCCGCAGTAACGGGGAGGCTCAGAAGTGAGCATCGACAAGACGAAGAACGCCACCCTGGAGTCCTCGGGCGGTGTCGTCGAGAACCCTGAGGCGGCCGTCGGCGCGGACGTCGCGGTGGACCCGCGACTGCTCGTGCGTGAGCGCGGCTTCGCCGGCTACATCATCGAATTCAAGCGCAAGTTGCGCGCCGGAGACCTCGGCTCGATCCCGGTCGTCGTCGGCCTGATCGTCATCGGCGCCATCTTCCAGAGCCTGAACTCGGCCTTCCTGTCCGCCGAGAACCTCAACAACATCGCCGTCGCGATGGTCGCGACCGGCATGATGTCCGTCGGCATCATCTTCGTGCTGCTGCTCGGCGAGATCGACCTGTCGGTCGGCTCCGTCAGCGGTGTCGCGGGAGCCATCGCGGCCGTCCTCAGCGTCACACACGGCATGACCGAGTGGCAGGCCGTGGTCATCGCCCTCGTCGGCGGCGCGCTCATCGGCGCGATCCATGGCTTCTTCTTCGCCAGGATCGGCGCGCCCGCGTTCGCGGTCACCCTGGCCGGCCTGCTGTTCTGGCTCGGCTTCATGCTCCAGATCCTGGGTGAGAACGGCACCATCAACCTCGACAGCGACGGTCTCATCGGCAAGCTGACGACGTACTACTTCTCGGACGTCGCCGCCGCCTACGGGCTCGCCACCGTCGCGGTGGTCGTCTTCTTCGTCACCTCCCTCCTGGACAGCCGACGCCGCGAGGCCGCGGGCGTCCCGTCCCGGCCGCTCAGCGAGATCGTGCTGCGCACGGCCCTGCTGGCGATCGTCGGGTACGCCGCCGCGATCATGTTCAACCAGTACAAGGGCCTGCCCCTCGCGCTGCTGCTGTTCATGCTGGTCCTGGTGACGACCGACTTCGTGCTGCGCCGCACGGGCTACGGCCGCAAGATCTTCGCGCTCGGCGGCAGCGTCGAGGCCTCCCGGCGTGCCGGTATCAACGTCACGGCGGTACGGATCTCCGTCTTCGCCCTGGCGGGCTTCTTCGCCGCGGTCGGCGGTCTGTTCTGGGCCTCCAAGATCGCCGCCGCCAACCAGAGCGCCGGCGCGGGTGATCTTCTGATGAACGTGATCGCGGCAGCCGTGATCGGCGGCACCAGCCTCTTCGGTGGGCGCGGCCGCACGTGGAACGCGCTGCTCGGTGTCATGGTGATCACCTCGATCCAGTACGGCCTCGCCCTTGAAGGCATCGCCACGCCGATCCAGTACATGATCACTGGCAGTGTGCTTCTCGCCACGGTCGTTATCGACTCCGTCACGCGTAAGACGCAGAAGACGGCGGGGCGCGCGTAGCGGTTGAGCAGGGGGCGCCGTGGTTGGTTGCGGTGGTTCCTCAGCTGCGGAGTTGTTGGTGGCTGGTCGCGCCCACGCGGCGGAGCCGCACCATGTCACGGCCCCGCGCCCCTTACGGGGCGCGGGGCCGATCGCGTGACAAAGAAGGCACTGAGCCCGGGCTTCGCCGTGACAGGCGGAACATTAGACTCGACGAGCCCGGCAAAGCTCGAACAGCTCTACTGCAAGGAGGCACGGGTGCCGCTGCTGACCCGTATCAGGGGACCGCGCGATCTGGACCGGCTCAGCCCGGAGCAGCTGGAACAGCTGGCCGAGGAGATCCGGACCTTCCTCGTCGAGGCGGTCTCCAAGACAGGCGGCCACCTCGGCCCCAACCTCGGTGTCGTCGAGCTCACCATCGCGCTGCACCGCGTCTTCGAATCCCCGAAGGACAAGGTGCTGTGGGACACGGGACACCAGTCCTACGTCCACAAGCTGCTCACTGGTCGTCAGGACTTCACCCGGCTGAAGATGAAGGACGGCCTGTCCGGCTATCCCTCGCAGGCCGAGTCCGAGCACGACGTCATCGAGAACTCGCACGCCTCCACGGTCCTCGGCTGGGCCGACGGCCTCGCGAAAGCCAACGAGGTCCTCGACCGGGACGACCACGTGGTCGCGGTCATCGGGGACGGTGCCCTCACCGGCGGCATGGCCTGGGAGGCGCTCAACAACATCGCGGACGCCAAGGACCGCCCGCTCGTCATCGTCGTCAACGACAACGAGCGTTCGTACGCGCCCACGATCGGCGGCCTCGCCAACCACCTGGCGACGCTGCGCACGACCGACGGCTACGAGCGCTTCCTGGCCCGCGGCAAGGACATCCTGGAGCGCACCCCGGTCGTCGGACGGCCGCTGTACGAGACCCTGCACGGCGCGAAGAAGGGGCTGAAGGACTTCATCGCCCCGCAGGGCATGTTCGAGGACCTCGGCCTGAAGTACGTCGGACCCATCGACGGCCATGACATCGAGGCCCTGGAGTCCGCGCTCGCCCGCGCCAAGCGCTTCGGCGGTCCCGTCATCGTGCACTGTCTCACCGAGAAGGGCCGCGGCTACCAGCCCGCCCTCCAGGACGAGGCGGACCGCTTCCACGCCGTCGGCAAGATCCACCCGGACACGGGCCTGCCCATCGCGTCCTCCGGCGCCGACTGGACCTCCGTGTTCGGCGAGGAGATGGTCAAGCTCGGCAGGGAGCGTGAGGACATCGTCGCCATCACGGCGGCCATGCTCCAGCCCGTCGGCCTGGAGAAGTTCGCCAAGTCCTTCCCGGACCGGGTGTACGACGTCGGCATCGCGGAGCAGCACGGCGCGGTCTCGGCGGCGGGCCTGGCGACCGGCGGACTGCATCCCGTCTTCGCCGTCTACGCGACCTTCCTCAACCGCGCCTTCGACCAGGTCCTGATGGACGTCGCCCTGCACAGGTGCGGTGTCACGTTCGTCCTCGACCGGGCCGGCATCACCGGCACCGACGGCGCCTCCCACAACGGTATGTGGGACATGTCGATCCTCCAGGTCGTACCCGGCCTCCGGCTCGCCGCGCCGCGCGACGCCGACCAGGTCCGCGCCCAGCTGCGGGAGGCCGTCGAGGTCGATGACGCGCCGACCGTGGTGCGCTTCTCCAAGGGCGCGGTCGGACCGGCCGTCCCCGCGGTGGGCCGCGTCGGCGGCATGGACGTCCTGCGCGAACCGGGCACCGACACCCCGGACGTCCTCCTCGTCTCGGTCGGCGCGCTGGCGCCGATGTGCCTGGAGATCGCCGACCTCCTCGACAAGCAGGGCATCTCCACCACGGTCGTCGACCCGCGCTGGGTCAAGCCCGTCGACGAGGCCATGGCCCCGCTCGCCGAGCGGCACCGCGTGGTCGTCACCGTCGAGGACAACTCCCGCGTCGGCGGCGTCGGTTCGACGATCGCCCAGGCCCTGCGCGACGCGGGCGTCGACGTACCGCTGCGCGACTTCGGTATCCCGCCGCGTTTCCTCGACCATGCCTCCCGCAAGGAGGTCATGGCGGAGATCGGCCTGACCGCGCCGGACATCGCCCGCCAGGTCACCGGCCTCGTCTCCAGGATCGACGGCCGCTTCTCGGACGCCGACGCGGGCGCCGTCGACTCCGTGGAGCCCGCGCGCGACTGACGTCCCCACAGGTTCGTACGGGCCGGTTCCGGCACTCGGCAGGGTGTCGGAACCGGCTCTTTTTTGGCGTGAACTCGTGGTGTCGGGGCATACGACCACCGCTCATTCATGTCGACGACGACAAGCGCGGGAGGTATGCCTGTGAGCAACACCCTCTTCCGGACGAAGAGTGTCGAACAATCTGTAAGAGACACTCAGGAACCCGAACACGCGCTCAAGAAGTCGCTCTCCGCCCTGGACCTCACCGTCTTCGGGGTCGGAGTGATCATCGGCACCGGCATCTTCGTCCTCACGGGCCAGGTGGCCAAGGACGTGGCCGGGCCCGCCACCGCGATCGCATTCGCCGCCGCGGGCGTCGTCTGCGGTCTCGCGGCCCTGTGCTACGCCGAGTTCGCCTCCACCGTCCCGGTGGCCGGATCGGCGTACACCTTCTCGTACGCCTCCCTCGGCGAGCTGCCCGCCTGGATCATCGGCTGGGACCTGGTGCTGGAGTTCGCGCTGGGCACGGCGGTGGTCGCGGTCGGCTGGTCCGGCTATGTCCGTTCGCTGCTGGACAACGCCGGCTGGCATCTGCCGGACGCGCTGGCCGGGCCGGACGTGGCCGACGGGTTCGGCTTCGACATCCTCGCCTTCGGCCTGGTGCTGCTCCTGACGGCCATCCTCGTCCTTGGGATGAAGCTCTCCGCGCGCGTCACCTCGATCATCGTGGCGATCAAGGTGACCGTGGTCCTGGTCGTGATCATCGCGGGTGCCTTCTTCATCAAGGCCGACAACTACAAGCCCTTCATCCCCGACGCGCAGTCGCAGCAAGCGGGGAACGACCTCCAAGCGCCGCTCATCCAGCTGGTGTTCGGCTACGAGCCCACCAACTTCGGTGTGATGGGCATCTTCACCGCCGCCTCCGTCGTCTTCTTCGCCTTCATCGGCTTCGACATCGTCGCCACCGCCGCCGAGGAGACGCGCAACCCGCAGCGCGACATGCCCCGAGGCATTCTCGGCTCCCTCTTCATCTGCACCGCGCTCTACGTCGCCGTGTCGATCGTCGTCACGGGCATGCAGCACTACAGCAAGCTGTCCGTGGACGCCCCGCTCGCCGACGCCTTCAAGGCCACCGGGCACTCCTGGTACGCCGGGTTCATCAGCTTCGGCGCCGCCGTCGGCCTGACCACCGTCTGCATGATCCTGCTGCTCGGCCAGACCCGGGTCTTCTTCGCGATGAGCCGTGACGGACTGCTGCCCCGCTTCTTCTCCCACGTCCACCCCCGGTACAAGACGCCACACCGGCCGACCATCCTGCTCGGCGTGGTGATCGCGACACTGGCGGGCTTCACCAGCCTCAGCGAGCTCGCCGAACTGGTGAACATTGGCACGCTCTTCGCCTTCGTCGTCGTGGCGATCAGCGTCGTCATCCTGCGCCGCACCCGCCCCGAACTCCACCGCTCCTTCCGCACCCCGCTGGTCCCCTGGGTGCCCATCCTGTCCGTGCTCGCCTCGCTGTGGCTGATGCTCAACCTGCCGGCCGAGACCTGGGTGCGGTTCGCGGGCTGGATGGCGGTCGGCTTCGTCGTCTACTTCCTCTACGGCCGCTCCCACAGCCGTATGGAGGAGACCGCGGACCTCGCCGCCGACCGACAACACGAGGTAACCGGAACCAACGACACGCAGTAACCGCCTCGGTCTTCGCGCGGGCGCATTCGAATTGGGCGGTTCATCCCCGTATGTTCCGCTTCGGTAGAGGTCGCGGGGCCGGATAGCGTGCACAGCATGCTCGCCGAGCCCCTCGTCTCGTCACCCTCCGGATACGAGCCCGCGGGCGTCCGCCCCTCCGGTTACTGGACCCGGCTGCTGCCGGCCCTGGCCGTCCTGGCCTGCGTCACCAGGATCCCCTCCTTCCGGCTCCCGCTGTGGAATCCGGACGAGGGCTATCTCGCCGTCCAGGCCCGGCTGCTGGCCGCCGGCGGCTCGCTGTACGAGACGGTGGTGGACCGCAAGCCGCCGCTCGTGCCGTGGCTCTACCAGGGGGCGTTCACGCTCTTCGGCGACGGCTCACTGACGGGCGTGCGGGTGTGCGCGGTCCTCGCGCAGCTGCTGACCGCCGTGCTACTGGCGTCCCTCGCCCGGCGCCGCTGGGGCGACGGACCGGGGCGCTTCGCCGGGGTGCTGTATCTGCTCTCCTCCATCGGGCTCCATCCCGAGGACGCGCAGGCCGCCGCCTTCGAGATCTTCATGCTCCCCTGCACGGCCGCCGCGATGTGGTGCGCGGACCGGGGCCGCTGGGGCGCCGCGGGCGCGACAGTCGCCTGCGCGGCCCTGGCCAAGCAGACCGGCGGGGCGGTCGTGGTGCCCGTGCTGTGGCTGCTGTGGCGCGGCGGGGGATCCCGAAAGGACCTCGTACGCCTCGGCGTCGGGGCCGTGCTCCCGGTACTCGGCGCCGCGCTGGTCACCGATCCCGCCGGGTTCCTGTTCTGGACGGTCACCGGCTCGGGCGCGTACGCGTCCTTCGCGGGCTCCGAACTCCACATCGCGGGCCGGGCGTTGACCAACACCACGATCCTGGGCGTGGGCTGCGCGGGTCTGATCCCGCCGGTCGTACGCGTGCTGCGGGTCGCTCGCACGGGAGCGGCGGACCTGTGGCTGTGGCTGGCCTCGTCGGCCGTCGCGGTCCTCCTCGGCTTCCACTTCTTCGGCCACTACTTCCTGCAACTGACGCCGCCCCTCTCCCTGTTGGCGACGGCTGCCCTCCAGATCCTGCCCTTCGCCCGTCTGGCGACGGCCCTGCTCACCTCGGCCTGCTGCTGCGCCCTGTTCCTGTCCTGGGGCCTGCTGGCTCCCCGCCCCGACCTCGCGCACGCGGCACGCGTCGCGGCGGCCGTGGCCCAGCGCACCGCTCCCGGCGAGCGGGTCCTCGTCTGGGGGATACACCCCGAGACGTACTGGCTCGCCGACCGCGTCCCCGCCACCCGCTACCTCACCGCCGGTCTCCTCACCAACTACAGCGGCGGCCGCGACGGCCCCCGGGTCGGCGAGAAGTACGCCGTCGAGGGCGCGTGGCCGGTGTTCCGCGAGGAGCTCACGGCCCACGCACCGGCCCTTTTCGTCGACGACTCGCGCGGCAAGCCGTACGCCCCGCAACGCCTGCCCTGGCTGGGGCGGCTGCTGGCGGCCGAGTACGAGCGGGCGGGGCTCGTGGACGGAGCGGTGCTCTACGCACGCGTGCCGCAGCGCTGGCCGTAGCCGTAGTCGTTGCCAAGCCGACGCCGAGGACAGGGAGTTACGGGCGTACGGTCCGCGGGCCGGTCACCTCGGCGTCCAACGCGCCTACCCGGTTCCGCAGTTCGCGGTCGGCCGTGACGACCAGGCAGCGGCGTTCCCCGGCTTCGGCGGCCAGCTCCACGATGCGGTCGTCCCCGCTGCCGGGCGCCGACTCGACCCGTACGCCCGCGACGGAGGGCACTCCGCGGGCGGCTCCCTCGACTACGAGGACGACTTCCAGGGGACCCGGGAAGCCCGTCAGGCCTTCGTCGGCGTACGGCACCAACAGGTCCCGCAGGCGTTCCGCCGCCCCTCGGCGGTCCCGCCACCAGCCGTCGGGGACCGAGCCGATCACATTCGCGGCGTCGACGATCACGAGGAGAGGGGCGTTCATGAGGCCAGGGTCGCACGGGGCGGATCCCGCGGCCCCGACTACAGTGGGGGAGTGTCGATGGTCCCTACAGTGAACGGCGCCTGGCTCCTGAAAGGCCGGGACGGCCGACTCAGCGCTTACGCTTCCCGGGACGATGCCGTGTGGTGCTGGGCGGAGCGAAACCCGGGAGGCCCGTGGAGCGCGCCGCGTACGGTGGGCGGCGACCAGCGGGTGCACCCCGTGCTGGCCGTGGGTCAGGGAACCGATGGTTACGCCCACCTGGTCTCCTGGCGTCCCACCGGAGCGCGGGAGGCGGGACTCGTCCACTCCACGCACTTCCGCCCGCATCTCGCCGCACTCGACTGGAACCGGCTCGGGCACCCCAACCAGAAGGGGGAGCAGACCGGCGTCCCGGCCGTCGCGGTCGACGCGGAGGGCCGCGCCCACGTCTTCGTACGCAACAAGGGCGGCGGCGTCAGCATGCGCGGCCAGAAGGAACGCGGCGGCTGGGGCCCCTGGCGTGATCTGAAGGGCCGTGAGGTGGAAGGCGAACTGACGGCCGTGACCCGGGCGTCCGGGCGCGTCGAGCTGTACGCGACGTCACCGACGGGGATCCTGCGCTGGACGCAGGCGGGACCGGGGCACATACCCGCGCTCGACGAGGAACCGCTGAAGGCGGCGGCCCGGCCGGGCACCCTGCGGGCCCTTGCCACCTCCGACGAGCACGTGACCGTGTTCTTCACCGACGAGTCGGACATGCTGTGCGCCTGGAGGCCCGGCACGGAGCCCGCCGAACTGCTGCCGTGCGCCGGACCCGGCCCGGTGTCCGCCCTCCGCTTCACGCTCGACGGCATCGACTGCACGCTGCTCGCCCAGCGCTCCGCGAGCGGCCGGGTCGCCTTCGCCGCCTACCCGACCGAGCAGGAATCCGCCGGAGCCTGGTGGACCGAGTCGGGACCCCAACTTCCCGCGGACACACAGCTGTCGCTGGGCGAGGACCACGAGGGCAAGGTCGTGGCGGCGCAACTCCAGCCGGGCAGCGGGGAGTTGCTGACGACCCGCCGGAAGGCGGAGCCGGGGCTCGCCCTTCAGGCGTGGCGCAGCTTCGTCCTCACGTAACACCGGTGCCCGGCACACCAGTTGGTGTGCCGGGCAGCAGCGCACTTCAGGGGCGCGGGGAACTGCGCGACCAGCCACAGACGGGCCCGCGGTTTCCCGACCGCTCAAGCCGAGCGCTACGCGGGAACGCTGGCCACGCCCGGCTCCAGGAACCGCTTCCCGTTCACTCGCTCGGAGACGTCCTCACGGTCCAGGTACGGCGTGATGCCGCCCAGGTGGAAGGGCCAGCCGGCGCCGGTGATCAGGCACAGGTCGATGTCCTGGGCCTCGGCGACGACGTCCTCGTCGAGCATGATCCCGATCTCCTGGGCGACGGCGTCGAGCACCCGGGCCCGCACCTGCTCCTCGGTCAGGACGGTGTCGCCCTGCTTGAGCAGCGCGGCGACCTCCGGGTCCAGCTCCGGCTTCCCGCTGTCGTACACGTAGAAGCCGCGCTTGCCCGCCTTGACGACGGCGGCGAGGTTCGGGGAGACCTTGAAGCGGTCCGGGAACGCGCCGTGCAGCGTCTCGGAGACATGCAGGCCGATCGCCGGGCCGACCAGCTCCAGCAGCACCAGCGGAGACATCGGCAGACCGAGCGGCTCGACGGCCTTCTCGGCGACCTCGACCGGGGTGCCCTCGTCGATGACGTTCTGGATCTCGCCCATGAAGCGGGTGAGGATGCGGTTCACGACGAACGCCGGGGCGTCCTTGACCAGGACCGCGGTCTTCTTCAGCTTCTTGGCGACGGCGAACGCCGTGGCCAAGGAAGCGTCATCGGTCTGCTCGCCGCGGACGATCTCAAGGAGCGGCAGAACCGCGACCGGGTTGAAGAAGTGGAAGCCCACGACCCGCTCGGGGTTCTTGAGTTTCGACGCCATCTCGGACACCGACAGCGAAGACGTGTTCGTGGCGAAGATCGCGTGCGCCGGGGCGACCGCCTCGACCTCCGCGAACACCTGCTGCTTGACGCCGATCTCCTCGAAGACGGCCTCAATGACGAAGTCGGCGTCCGAGAAGCCCTCCGCCTTGTCGAGGACACCGGTGACCAGGGCCTTCAGGCGGTTCGCCTTGTCCTGGTTGATCCGGCCCTTGCCGAGCAGCTTGTCGATCTCGGCGTGCACGTAACCGACACCCTTGTCGACCCGCTCCTGGTCGATGTCGGTCAGTACGACCGGCACCTCCAGGCGGCGCAGGAAGAGCAGGGCGAGCTGGCTGGCCATCAGACCGGCGCCGACCACGCCCACCTTGGTGACCGGACGGGCCAGGCTCTTGTCCGGGGCGCCCGCCGGGCGCTTGCCGCGCTTCTGGACCAGGTTGAACGCGTAGATACCGGCGCGCAGTTCGCCGCCCATGATCAGGTCGGCGAGGGCCACGTCCTCGGCGTCGTACCCCTGCTGCAGGTCGCCGTTCTTGGCCGCGGCGATGATGTCCAGCGCGCGGTACGCGGCCGGCGCCGCGCCGTGCACCTTGCTGTCCGCGATGAAGCGGCCCCGCTCGACGGCCTGGTCCCAGGCCTCGGTGCGGTCGACGACCGGGCGCGTGACCTCGGTGTCGCCGTTGAGGACGGACGCCGTCCACACCAGCGACTGCTCAAGGAAGTCCGCGCCCTCGAAGAGGGCGTCGGCGATGCCGAGGTCGTAGACCTGCTGGCCCTTGAGCTGCTTGTTCTGGTTGAGCGAGTTCTCGATGATGACGGTGACGGCGTTGTCCGCGCCGATCAGGTTCGGCAGCAGGGTGCAACCGCCCCAGCCCGGGACCAGGCCCAGGAAGACCTCGGGGAGCGAGAACGCGGGCAGCGCCTTCGACACCGTGCGGTACTTGCAGTGCAGACCCACCTCGACGCCGCCGCCCATCGACGCGCCGTTGTAGTACGCGAAGGTCGGCACGGCCAGCGCGGAGAGGCGCTTGAAGACCTCGTGGCCGCCCTTGCCGATGGCGAGCGCGTCGTCGTGGTTCTTCAGGAGCTCGACGCCCTTGAGGTCCGCGCCGACGGCGAAGATGAACGGCTTGCCGGTGATGCCGACACCGACGATCTCGCCGGCCGCGGCCTCCTTCTCGACCTGGTCGATGGCGGTGTTGAGGTTCGCCAGCGATGCCGGGCCGAAGGTGGTCGGCTTGGTGTGGTCGAGGCCGTTGTCCAGCGTGATGAGCGCGAAACGGCCCGCGTTGGACGGCAGGTCGAGATGGCGTACGTGCGCCTGTGTCACGACCTCGTCGGGGAACAGCTCGGCCGCACCCTTCAACAGCTCACTGGTGGTGCTCATGCCGCTCCCTCGCTTCGCTCGGTCGAGCATTCGCACGTGCTGCACCTTTCAATTGTTCGCTCGCTACGCTCGCTCACTTGTCCCCCTCGAAGTTCGGGTTCTCCCAGATGACCGTCGCGCCCATGCCGAAGCCCACGCACATGGTGGTCAGGCCGTAGCGGACGTGCGGCTGCTCCTCGAACTGGCGGGCCAGCTGCGTCATCAGGCGGACGCCGGAGGAGGCCAGCGGGTGGCCGAACGCGATGGCGCCGCCGTACTGGTTGACGCGCGCGTCGTCGTCCGCGATGCCGTAGTGGTCCAGGAAGGCCAGGACCTGGACGGCGAACGCCTCGTTGATCTCGAAGAGGTTGATGTCCTCGATCGACAGGCCCGCCTTGGCGAGGGCCTTCTCGGTCGCCGGGATCGGGCCGTAGCCCATCACCTCGGGCTCGACGCCCGCGAAGGCGTACGAGACCAGGCGCATCTTCACCGGCAGGTCGTTCTCGCGAGCGAAGTCCTCGGACGCGATGATCGAGGCGGTGGCGCCGTCGTTCAGACCGGCCGCGTTACCGGCCGTGACCCGGCCGTGGACGCGGAACGGGGTCTTGAGACCGGCGAGGTTCTCCAGGGTCGTACCCGGGCGCATCGGCTCGTCGGCGGTGACCAGGCCCCAGCCCGTCTCACCCGCCTCCTCGTTGGTGCGGCGTACGGAGATGGGCACCAGGTCGGCCTGGATCTTGCCGTTGGCGTACGCCTTGGCGGCCTTCTCCTGCGAGCGCACGGCGAATTCGTCGGCGCGCTGCTTGGTGATGTGCGGGTAGCGGTCGTGCAGGTTCTCCGCGGTCATGCCCATGAACAGGGCCGACTCGTCGACCAGCTTCTCGCTCACGAACCGCGGGTTCGGGTCCACGCCCTCGCCCATCGGGTGGCGGCCCATGTGCTCGACACCACCGGCGATGACGGCGTCGTACGCGCCGAAGGCGATCGAACCGGCCGTGGTCGTCACGGCGGTCAGCGCGCCCGCGCACATGCGGTCGATCGAGTAGCCGGGGACGGACTGCGGCAGCCCGGCCAGGATGCCCGCGGTGCGGCCGATGGTCAGGCCCTGGTCGCCGATCTGCGTGGTCGCGGCGATGGCGACCTCGTCGACCTTCTTCGGGTCGAGACCCGGGTTGCGGCGCAGCAGCTCCCGGATCGCCTTCACGACGAGGTCATCGGCGCGGGTCTCGTGGTAGATGCCCTTCGGGCCCGCCTTGCCGAACGGTGTGCGGACGCCGTCGACGAAGACGACGTCCCTGACGGTACGAGGCACGATGGCTCTCCTCCAGATGCGGGATGGCACTGCTGCGCGGCACACACGCCTGAGCGCGCGCTCACCCTCATGCTACTTACGAGTAACCATGCTGCACAGTCCCCCCGCCGGGAGCGGTGAAGGTCACACCTTCGGAGGCGCGGTCGATCCCCTCGGGGTCAGCACCGGTGTCGGTACGGGATGCGAGCCGGGCCCCTCTCCCGTGATCACCCCGAACAACGTGCGCGCCACGTCCGCCCCGAATCCGTGGACGTCATGGCTCATCGCGGACAGCGTCGGATGGGTGAGGCGGCACAGCTGGGAGTCGTCCCAGGCGAGCAGCGAGACGTCGCCGGGGACGCCGAGGCCCATCTCGGAGGCGACCGAGAGCCCGGCCACGGCCATGATGTCGTTGTCGTACACGATCGCGGTCGGCCGGTCCGGCCGCGCGGCGCTCAGCAGCGACCGGGTGGCCCGCGCGCCCGCCTCCCCGGAGAAGTCGGTGGCGACCTGCCGGGCCCCGGCGATTCCGAGGGCCCGGGCCGCCTCGTCGAAGGCGGCCGTACGGATCGAGGTGTGCCCGAGCGCCGCCGCGCCGCCCACCCGGGCGATCCGCCGGTGGCCGAGCGCGGCGAGATAGCCCACGGCCTCCGTCACGGCGGTCGCGTCGTCGGTCCACACGGAGGTGAGGCTGCCGGTCAGGGAGGGATGCCCGACCGCGACGACCGGCAGCCCGAGGCGCTCCGCCGCGGGCACGCGCGGATCATCCGCGCGGAAGTCGACGAGGATCGACCCGCTCACCTGCTTCCCCCGCCACCACGCGTCCTGCAGCCCCACCTCCTCCTCCACGTTCCGGACCAGCCGCAGCAGCAGCGAACAGGAGCGTTCGGTCAGGACGCTCTCCACGCCGGAGACGAACTCCATGTAGAACGGTTCGAGCCCGAGCAGCTGCGCCGGCCGGCAGATCGCGAGTCCGACCACGTCGACGCGCGAGCTGGACAGCGACCGGGCCGCGAGGTTCGGCGCCCAGCCCAACTCCCGGGCGGCCTCGAAGATCCGGTCCCTCGTCGCCTCGGACAGCCCCGGCTTGTGGTTGAAGGCGAGCGACACCGCCCCTTTGGACACCCCGGCGCGCGCGGCGACGTCCTTGATGGTCACGCGGGGTGTCGGCGAGGTCGTCATCGGGTGGGCTCCACGCAGTACAGGGCGGCTCGTGCGGCGGCCGCGGCCGCTTCGCCCCGAGTCTCCCAGCCGCGTACGGCCATGGTCACCTGCTCGCCGGGCAGCAGCGTGACCAGCCCCCGGTCGGTCGTCGCGGTGGGCGCCAGCCGGTCGGCCTGGAGAAGCAGATCCCGTACGAGGGTGCGGGCCGTCACGGTGACCTCGCCGGGCGCGACGCTCACGTCGAACCTCGGCCGCGGGTACGGGACTTCACGGTCCGGCACGGGGAAGTACAGCGCCCGCAGCCCGTCGGCGTCCGCCACGAGGAACTCCTTCGGACCGACGGGCTCCAGCTCCTTGGGCACGGGCGTGCGGGCGACCGCTCGCGCGCCGGCCGCGAGCTTCGCGTTCGTCTCGGCCACGACGCCGCCCTCGACGGACATCCGACGCAGCGTGAGCGACGACGACCACGGGTCCGCGGACTGGTTCACGGCGGCCACCGTCAGCTGCCGGTCCCGCGTCTGAAGCGTGAGCAGCCGGTCCGCGTACAGCCGCTTCAGCTCGTGGTACAGCGGTTTCTCCCGCCCGTCCCCGTCGATCGCGGCCCAGGACGTCACCGGCCAGCAGTCGTTGAGCTGCCACACGATCGTGCCCGCGCACACCGGCCAGTGCGAGCGCCAGTACTCGATCCCGGTGGCGACCGCCCGCGCCTGGTTGACCTGCGTGAGGTAGTGCCAGCGGTCGAAGTCCCTTTCGGTGAAGCCCCCTTCGGGCACCGCGAAGTGATGTGCCAGACCGCGCTCCAGCTTGCCGTTCCCGTCGTCCGCCTTCTGGTGGTGCAGCATGCCGGGGGAGTCGGGGGCGAGCCGCTCACCCGGCAGCGCGCGCCGCAGCGTGGCGTACGCGGGCGGTGCCTGCCAGCCGAACTCGGCCACGAAACGCGGGACTTCGGCCCGGTACGCGGCGTAGTCGAGGCGGTTCCACACATCCCAGGAGTGGTGCGTGCCGTGCGCCGGGTCGTTCGGGTGGTGGTCCCAGGAACCCGACCAGGGGCTGCCCGCCGTGTACGGCCGGGTCGGGTCCGACTCGGCCACCACACGCGGCAGGACACCCAGGTAGTACCCCTCGCCCCACGAGTCCCCGGCCAGCCGCCCCTCCCAGCCCCAGTCCCGGAAGCCCCACAGGTTCTCGTTGTTGCCGTTCCACAGCACGAGCGAGGGATGCGGCATCAGCCGTACGACGTTCTCGCGCGCCTCTGCCTCCACCTCGCCGCGCAGGGGCTGCTCCTCGGGGTAGGCGGCGCAGGCGAAGGGGAAGTCCTGCCAGACGAGCAGGCCCAGCTCGTCGCAGGCGTCGTAGAAGTCCTCGCTCTCGTAGATCCCGCCGCCCCAGACGCGTACGAGGTCCACGCCGGCCTCGGCCGCCTGCGTGAGCCGGGTGCGGTAGCGCTCGCGGGTGATCCGGGACGGGAAGATGTCGTCCGGGATCCAGTTGACGCCCCGGGCGAAGATGCGTTCGCCATTGACGACGAGGGTGAAGCCGGAGCCGTGCGCGTCGGCGCTCCGGTCCAGCTCGACGCTCCGGAAGCCGATGCGACGGCGCCATGTGCCGAGCGGGCCGGCCTCGCCGTGCAGCTCCAACTCCACCTCGTACAGCGGCTGTTCGCCATAGCCGCGGGGCCACCACAGTGCGACGTCCGGCACTTGGAGGCGTACCAGACCGCTGGTGCCGTCGATCGTCGCCGACGCCCGCACCCCGCCGACCCGGGCCGTCACGGAGAGCTCCGCCTCGACCCTGGTCCGCTCGACGTCGACGTACAACTCGACATGCCCCCGGGCTCTGCCGTCGGTCCGTCCCTCCTCGACCGTCACCAGCGGCCGCACGCGGGCGATCCGCGCGGTCGACCACCGCTCCAGCCGCACCGGCTTCCAGATGCCGGCCGTCACCAGCGTCGGGCCCCAGTCCCAGCCGAAGGAGCACGCCATCTTGCGGAGGTACTGGAAGGGCTCGGGATACGCGTTCGGCCGCTCGCCGAGCCGCTCCCGCACGGCCTCGGCCTCGGTGTAGGCGGAGAGGAAGCGTACGGCGAGCGGGCCTTCGAGACCCGTGACGTCGAAGCGATGGGAGCGGTGCATGTTCCTTGCCCGGCCCAGGAGTTGGCCGTCGACACGGATCTCGGCGACCGTGTCCAGCCCGTCGAAGACGAGGTCGGTCTGCTCGTGCTCGCCCGCGGCCGCGTCCAGCGTCGTCTCGTACGTCCAGTCCTGCCGCCCCACCCACGCCACCTCGGCCTCGGCCAGGCCGAGGAAGGGGTCCGGGATGACCCCGGCGGCCAGCAGATCCGTGTGCACACAGCCCGGTACCGCCGCGGGGAGGGCGGCCCCGTCATGGCGAAGGGTCCAGCCCTCGGTGAGCGGTGTGACGTCCAGCATGCGCACTCCCTAAACCGGTATAGGCCCGTAGTAGGCCAGGCTGATACACACTTTTGGCATCGTTGGCGAAATAGGGACTTTACCGGTTCAGTAACGGCTGCCAGAGTGCCGAACCAGCCATCCCACTCGTGCTCATCCGTCCCTGAACGGAGCTGGTGCAATGAACCGCCGCACGACACACCGCACACACCGCACGAAACGCCGCACGACACTCGCCGGAACGCTTCTCGCCACCGTGCTGCTGGCCACGGCCTGCACCGGGAGCGGAGGCTCGTCGAAGGGCGAGGACGCCCAGGCCCCCGACGACCCGAAGAGTGTGTCCGGGACGATCAAGGTCCTGACCCACCGGACCGACCTCGCGCAGGACGGCACGCTGAAGAAGTACGCCGCCGAGTTCAACAAGACCTACCCGAAGGTCAAGGTCGAGTTCGAGGCCCTCACGGACTACGAGGGCGAGGTCAAGATCCGTATGAACACGGAGAACTACGGCGACGTCCTGATGATCCCCGCCGTGATCAAGAAGAACGACTACCCCAAGTTCTTCGCCTCCCTGGGAACGGTGGCCGAGCGCAGCAAGAAGTACCTCTTCACCGACTTCACCATGGTCGACGACAAGGTCTACGGACAGAGCCCGATGGGCGCGGTCCCCGGGTTCCTCTACAACAAGAAGGTCTGGAAGGCGGCCGGGATCACCGACTGGCCCACCACGCCCGCCGAGTTCGTCGACGCGCTCAAGGCCGTCAAGTCCAGGACCGACGCGGTCCCGTACTACACGAACTTCAAGGACATGTGGCCGCTGAGCCAGTGGACGAGCGTCAACGGCTCGGTCGGCTGTGACACACAGGCAACCACGCAGCTCGCGGAGGGCAACCCCTGGGCCAAGGGCGCCGACCTGCGGGTCGGCGACACGCTGCTGTACGACATCGTGCGCGAGGGACTGATCGAGAAGGACCCCACGACCACCAACTGGGAAGCGTCCAAGCCCAAGCTGGCGAAGGGCGACATCGCCACGATGTGGCTCGGTTCCTGGGCGGTCGTCCAGTTCCAGGCTGCGGCGAAGAAGGCCGGCACCAACCCCGACGACATCGGCTTCATGCCCTTCCCGGCCCAGGTGGACGGCACGTTCTGCGCGACCATGTCGCCCGACTACAACCAGGCCGTCAACATCAACTCCGATCACAAGGAGGCGGCCCGCGCCTGGATCGACTGGTTCACCGACAAGTCCGGCTACGCGGAAGCGAACATGGCCCTCTCACCGGTCAAGGGCGCTCCGCTTCCCGAGGTGCTGAAGCCGTACGAGAAAGCGGGCGTGAAGCTCATCGAGCTCGACGACACGCAGGGGGCGACGGTCAAGGAGATCGACAACCAGTCGGAGGTCGGCATCTACAAGCCCGACTACCGCCAGGACCTCGTCGACCTCGCGCGCGGCGCCAAGAAGGGGAGCCTCGACGACTTCCTGGTCGAACTCGGCGAGCGCTGGACCGAGGCGGCCAAGACCGCGGGTTCGTGATGACGGACACGACGACCGAGAAGGTGGCGCGGCCGCACAGGGCCGCGCCGCCCGTCCGCAAGACCCAGGCCCCGCGCCACGTGCGACTGCGGCGCGGCCTCACGCCCTGGCTGTTCCTCGCCGCCCCGCTGATCCTGCTGATCACCTTCACGTACGCGCCCGTCGCCAACATGGTCGCGTACAGCTTCACCGACTGGGACGGCGTCAGCCCCGAACTCAGCTACACGGGCGCCGAGAACTACGCCGAAATCTTCACCAGGGGGGAGCTCTTCCAGGTCTTCTTCGTCAGCGGCTACTACCTCGCCGCCTCGGTGGTCCAGATCGCCGCCGCGCTCTACTTCGCGACGATCCTGAGCTTCAACGTCCGCTTCCGGAACTTCTTCAAGGGCGTGCTCTTCTTCCCGTATCTGATCAACGGGGTCGCGATCGGTTTCGTCTTCCTCTACTTCTTCCAGGACGGCGGAACCCTGGACTCGGTGCTGCGGCTGCTCGGCGTCGAGTCCGACCGGGCGTGGCTGGGCACGTCGACGTCGGCCAACGCCTCCCTGGCAGGCGTCTCCGTCTGGCGTTACATGGGCCTGAACTTCGTCCTCTTCCTGGGCGCGATCCAGTCCATACCGGGGGAGTTGTACGAGGCCGCCGAACTGGACGGGGCCAATCGCTGGCACCGGTTCCGGTACATCATCGCGCCCGGGATCCGGCCCGTACTGAGCCTGAGCGTGATCCTCTCGATCTCCGGGTCGCTCTCCGTCTTCGAGATCCCGTACATCATGACCGGCGGCGCGACCGGCACCGAGACCTTCGTGATCCAGACGGTGAAGCTGGCCTTCCAGTTCAACAAGACGGGGCTCGCCTCGGCGGCCGCGGTCGTACTGCTGCTGATCATCCTGGCGGTGACGTGGGTGCAGCGGCGGCTCGTTCCGGACGACAAGGTGGATCTCGTATGAGCCGTCGAGGTATCGCCCGTGCCCTCACCTACCTGTCACTGGTCGTCGCCAGTGTGGTCGTCCTGCTCCCGCTCGTTGTGGTCCTGCTGACCTCCCTCAAGTCCTCGGAGGAGATGGCGAACGACAGCAGCGCGCTCCAACTGCCCGAGAGCCTGCTCCATTTCGAGAACTATGTGACGGCGTTCCAGGACGGCGAGATGCTGGCAGCGTTCGGGAACACCGCGTTCATCCTGCTCTTCTCCGTCACCGGCACGGTGATCATCGGGTCGATGGCGGCGTACGCCATCGACCGCTTCACCTTCCGGTTCAAGAAGCTCGTCGTCGCGCTGTTCCTCGTCGCGACGCTGGTCCCGGGCGTCACGACCCAGGTGGCGACCTTTCAGATCGTCGACAGCTTCGGCCTGTTCGACACCCGCTGGGCGCCGATCGCGCTCTACATGGGCACGGACATCGTCTCGATCTACATCTTCCTGCAGTTTGTGCGGTCCATCCCGGTGTCCCTGGACGAGTCGGCACGGCTGGACGGCGCAGGCGCCTTCACGATCTACCGAAAGATCATCTTCCCGCTGCTGAAGCCCGCGATCGCGACGGTGGTCATCGTCAAGGGCATCACGGTCTACAACGACTTCTACATACCGTTCCTCTACATGCCGTCCGAGGACCTTGGCGTGATTTCGACGTCGCTGTTCCGCTTCAAGGGACCGTTCGGAGCGCACTGGGAGAACATCTCGGCCGGTGCGGTCCTCGTCATCCTCCCGACGCTGATCGTCTTCCTGTTCCTGCAGCGCTACATCTACAACGGGTTCACTCGGGGGGCGACGAAGTGAGGGCCGTCACCAGGACCGGGGTGACCTGAGCGATCTGCCAGGGCCGCGCCCCGTGTCCGGCGAGCGCGGCCGCGACCGAGTCGGCGTCCGGCACGGCGGGCGGCTCCCAGCACACGCGGCGCACGGTGTCGGGGGTGATCAGGTTCTCCTGTGGCATGTTCAGGGTCTCGGCGAGAGCCGACACCGCCGCGCGCGCGGCGGAGAGCCGGGCCGCGGCGGCCGGGTCCTTCTCGGCCCAGGCGCGCGGTGGCGGGGGACCGGTCACCGGCTGGCCGGGCTGCGGCAGCTCGGAGTCCAGCAGGGCCTTCGCGCGGTCCACGGCGGCCTGCCACTGCTCCAGCTGCCGTCGGCCCATGCGGTGCCCGAAGCCGTTCAGCGCGGTGAGGGCGTGCACATTGGCCGGCAGGGCGAGCGCGGCCTCGACGATCGCCGCGTCGCCGAGCACCTTGCCCGGCGAGACGTCCCGGCGCCGCGCGACCCGGTCCCGGGCCTGCCACAGTTCCCGTACGACGGCCATCTGCCGGCGGCGGCGCACCTTGTGCATGCCCGACGTGCGGCGCCACGGGTCCTTGCGGGGCTCCGGCGGGGGCGCCGAGGCGATCGCGTCGAACTCCTGAATGGCCCACTCCAGCTTGCCCTGACGGTCGAGGTCCTTCTCCAGCGCGTCCCGCAGGTCGACGAGCAGCTCCACGTCGAGCGCGGCATAGCGCAGCCACGGCTCGGGCAGCGGACGCGTCGACCAGTCGACCGCGGAGTGCCCCTTTTCGAGTACGAAGCCCAGGACGCCCTCGACCATCGCGCCGAGGCCGACGCGCGGGAACCCGGCGAGCCGTCCCGCCAGCTCGGTGTCGAAGATGCGGCTGGGGATCATGCCTATCTCGCGGAGACAGGGCAGGTCCTGCGTGGCGGCGTGCAGCACCCACTCCACACCGGAGAGCGCCTCGCCGAGTCCGGACAGATCGGGGCACGCGACGGGATCGATGAGCGCGGTACCCGAGCCCTCGCGGCGCAACTGCACCAGATAGGCCCGCTGGCCGTAGCGGTAACCGGAGGCGCGCTCGGCGTCGACGGCGACGGGGCCGCTCCCGGCGGCGAACGCGGCGATCACCTCGGCGAGCGAGGCGTCGTCGGCGATCACGGGCGGAATTCCGTCGCGGGGCTCGAGCAACGGGATCGGCGCCGTTTCGACGTCGTCCGGAGGAGCGCCTCCGGTGGTTCGCAGTGAGCTGTCTGCTGCGGTCTCTTGGGCGTCGGTCACCTGTCAAGGGTATCCGTACTGGGCGGTCTCCTGACCTGCACTTTCGGACGAAGCTCCGACTGACCTGCGGAAACGGGTTCTAGACACTTGTCATGGTTTCCGGGTGTTTCTCGTCCCCTGTGCCGTGCACGCGCCCGCTGCTCGGTCGCCTTGCGCTCGCCCTGTTCCGGCCTCCGGCTTGGTGCCCAACTCCAGCGCCTGAGCGGCCCGCTGCGGCCCCCGCGGAAACCGACTGCCGGCCGAGGGTGATCGTCGTCACAGCTTGGATGTGAGGATCCGGCCGCGAGCAGTGTGGTCCCGAAGAGGTCCGCGCATGGACAACGCCCGTCGACGGAACGTTCCGTCCACGGGCGTTTGAGGGGTGTGAGCAGGTCAGGTAGCTGAATGGATCCGGATTGTGGTCGGTGAATTGATCCTGGTCGCGGTCAGTGGATAATCCCGGTCCGCAGGGCCACCGCCACCATGCCGGCACGGTCGCCCGTGCCGAGCTTGCGGGCGATGCGGGCCAGGTGGCTTTTGACGGTCAGTGCGGACAGGCCCATCGAGACGCCGATGGCCTTGTTCGACTGGCCCTCCGCCACCAGCCGCAGCACCTCGACCTCACGGCCGGACAGTTCGCGGTAGCCGCCCGGGTGGCTCGGGGCACCCGGGGGGCGGCGGTGCATACGGGCGGCGACCGAGCCGATGGGGGCGGCGCCCGGCCGGGTGGGGAGCCCGATGTTCGTACGGGTGCCGGTGACGACGTAACCCTTCACACCGCCCGCGAGGGCGTTGCGTACGGCGCCGATGTCGTCGGCGGCGGACAGGGCCAGGCCGTTGGGCCAGCCCGCGGCTCGGGTCTCGGAGAGGAGGGTGAGGCCGGAACCATCCGGCAGGTGGACTTCCGCGACACAGATGTCACGGGGGTTGCCGATGCGGGGACGAGCCTCCGCGACGGACGAGGCCTCGATCACGTCGCGTACACCGAGCGCCCACAAGTGGCGGGTGACGGTGGAGCGCACGCGGGGATCGGCCACGACCACCATCGCGGTCGGCTTGTTCGGGCGGTAGGCGACCAGGCTTGCGGGCTGCTCGAGGAGAACGGACACCAGGCCTCCTGGGGTGCGGGACGGGACCGGCCTGGGGGCAAGCCGGAACGAACCGTTGCTTTCAAGGTCACAGAGGTCTTCGGCACCAAACCCGTCCGCCTTTAGAGAATGATCACGATTTGGTGAGTAACAATCCGTGCAATTCGGACGCGCGATCGATCAGTCGAAGATCGAACGAGTTCGCTCCGCTTCGTTATGAGGCTGAAAGTGGCCGTATCGACAAAGAGGTTGGCCCACTCAGGGCGCGGGGGCTCTGCGATTGTCGTACGGCGGAACGCGGGGGTCAGCGAGGGTCAGCGGGGGTCAGCGAGGGTCAGCGGGGCTGGGGGCCGCGGCGCTGGGGGAGTGTCACCACCGACGCGTCGCCCGGCGCGACCGGGGGCAGGCCCGCGATCTGGCACAACAGGTCACACCACGCGGCGAGGTGGGACGCCGCGTCCGGGACACCGCCGAGCCCCTCGCGGGGGGTCCACGACGCGCGGATCTCGATCTGGGAGGTGGACGGGCGTTCCGCGAGGCCGCCGAAGTAGTGGGAGCTCGCGCGGGTGACGGTGCCGCCGGGTTCGCCGTACGACAGGCCGCGGGCCCGGAGCGCGCCGGTCAGCCAGGACCAGCAGACGTCGGGCAGCAGCGGGTCGGCGGCCATCTCCGGCTCCAGTTCCGCGCGGACCAGGGTGACCAGACGAAAGGACCCCTGCCAGGCTTCGTGGCCCGCCGGGTCGTGGAGGAGGATCAGGCGGCCGTCCGCGAGGTCCTCGTCGCCGTCGAGGACCGTGGCCTCCAGCGCGTGCGCGAACGGGGCGAGCCGCTGCGGCGCCCGGGTCGGGTCGAGCTCGATCTCCGGCCGCGGCCGTGCGGCCCTGAGCGCCTCGACGGCCGTACGGAACGGCAGCGGAGCTGCGTCCGTACCATTGCGCTCCCCCTCTCCCGCCTCGTCCATCCCGTCAGCGCCGTCCGACAGTCGTCCTTGAGCCGCAGCCATGCGGGGAAGGTTAAGGGGAACGACGCCTTCGTGCAGGGAGAGACACCCGTGCACCGGGCCACTGTCCGGATCACGCCCCCTCAAACACGCCCCTGCGCTCCTGTGGGACCCAGGCTTCCGGTGTTTCCAGGGCGTGCGAGACTTTTCGACGTGAACGCCAATGACCGCCCCCTGGGCCAGCCGACAGCCACGTACGAATCCGTCTTCATGAAGGCGTGCCGACGTGAGAGCGTGCAGCACACGCCGGTGTGGTTCATGCGGCAGGCCGGGCGTTCCCTGCCCGAGTACCGCAAGGTGCGCGAGGGCATCCCCATGCTCGAGTCGTGTATGCGGCCCGAGTTGGTCGCGGAGATCACGCTGCAGCCGGTGCGCAGGCACAACGTCGACGCGGCGATCTACTTCAGCGACATCGTCGTACCGCTCAAGGCCATCGGCGTCGACCTCGACATCAAGCCGGGCGTCGGCCCGGTGGTCGAGAACCCGATCCGCTCCCGCGCGGACCTCGCGCAGCTGCGCGACCTGACGCCCGAGGACGTCTCGTACGTCACCGAGGCGATCGGACTGCTCACCGCCGAGCTCGGCGAGACCCCGCTCATCGGCTTCGCCGGCGCGCCCTTCACGCTCGCGAGCTATCTCGTGGAGGGCGGTCCCTCACGCAACCACGAGCACACCAAGGCCCTGATGTACGGCGACCCGCAGCTGTGGGCCGACCTGCTCGACCGGCTCGCGGAGATCACGGCGACGTTCCTGAAGGTGCAGATCGAGGCGGGAGCCTCCGCCGTCCAGCTCTTCGACTCCTGGGTCGGCGCCCTCGCGCCCGCCGACTACCGGCGCTCGGTCATGCCCGCCTCCACCAAGGTGTTCCAGGCCGTCGAGGGGTACGGAGTTCCGCGCATCCACTTCGGCGTCGGCACCGGCGAACTGCTCGGCCTGCTGGGAGAGGTGGGCGCGGACGTCGTCGGCGTCGACTGGCGCGTCCCGCTGGACGAGGCCGCCCGGCGTGTCGGCCCGGGCAAGGCGCTCCAGGGCAACCTCGACCCCGCCGTCCTCTTCTCCTCCACCGAGGCCGTCGAGACCAAGACGCAGGAGGTCCTCGACGCCGCCGCGGGCCTGGAGGGCCACATCTTCAACCTCGGCCACGGCGTCCTGCCGAGCACGGACCCGGACGCGCTGACCCGACTCGTGGAGTACGTCCACACGCGGACCGCGCGCTAGGGCCCGTCCGGCGGATCAGGGCCGGAGGTGCCCTAGGTGTGCCGGGAGGCTGGGTGCCGTCGCGAGTCGGGCCGACGTCACGCGATCGGAGCGGCCGGCGCGGTCAGCCTTGAGGCTCCTGCGGTTTGACCTCGGCCTCGCTCAGGCTCTGGTCCTTGAGATCGACTTGATGTTGACCTTCGAAGACATCTCCAGCTGCCCGCGGCGTGGGTTACCTGCTCAGCACGTCGGATCAGGCTCCAGAGCGGCGGCCATGGCCGGGTGATGGTGTCCCGGCGTCTGATCCGTCGAGATCCGCCACTGGCTCCGCGAGCGGGTCGGCGGAGTCGAAGGCAAAGGCCGATGACTGGACGATGGGATGCTCAGCGGGTGGCGTCGCCCTGTGCCCTTTCATTTGGGCGGCTCGCTGACCATGTGTACGGCCTGGGTGTGTATGTCCATGCCGCGCTCTCCTCTGCGTACGCACGAACCCCAGGCACGAAAGGGGGCCGCTCGATGTCCTGCTGAGACATCGGGCGGCCCCTGGTTGCGGTGTCGCATGAGGCTGTCTGAGCAGCCCATCGGCTATACGCCGATCTGCTCGCCCTTGGCCGCCGGAGCGGACGCCTGCTGTGCGGCGGCCGCGGCCCCGTCGCCGCGCATCACCAGGAGGGTGACGAGACCGCCGACGGCGGCGACCGCGGCGGCGCCCAGGAACGCGGCGCTGAAGCCGTCGGTGAGCGCCGGCAGGTTGCCCAGCTGTCCCGCGCCCTGTGAGGTGGCGAGAGCGGTCAGGGCCGCCAGACCGAGGGCCGAGCCGACCTGGTAGGTGGTGTTGACGATGCCGGAGGCCAGGCCCGCCTGCTCCTGCGGGGCACCGGACATGGCGGCCATCATCGCCGGGATGTACGCCAGCGACATGCCGAGCGCCGCGACGAGCGAGGCCGGCAGGACGTCGACGGCGAAGGTGCCGGTCGGTTCGACGGCCGAGAGCCACAGCAGGCCGAGGGCGAGGACCAGCAGGCCGCCGCCGATGAGCGGCTTGGCTCCGAACCTGGCGAGCAGCTTCGCCGTGATCGCCGTCATGAAGATCATCAGCAGGACGGTCATCGGCAGCAGCGCCGCGCCGGAGGCGAAGGCCCCGTAGCCGAGGACCTGCTGCAGGTAGAGGTTGAGGAAGTACCACATCGGAATCCAGGCGGCACCCAGCAGCGTCATCGCCAGGTTGGCCGAACCGAGGCGCGGCACCCGCCAGATGCCGAGCGGCATAAGCGGCTGGCGCACCGATTTCTGGATCACGAAGAACACGACCAGCAGGGCGGCAGCGCCTCCCAGCTGGAGAACGGTGGCGCTCGAGCCCCAACCGACGTGCTCCGCACGGACGATGGCGAACACTGCGAGCGCGAGGCCGGCGGTGACGGAGGCGGCCCCGAGCACGTCCACCGCGCCACGGCGAGACTCGACGGCGGGCAGCAGCTTGGTCGCGGCGAGCGTGGCGACGCCGATCGGGACGTAGATGATGAAGATCCACGGCCAGCTCAGCCACTCGGTGAACACGCCCCCGAGGAAGACGCCGGCGGTGCCGCCCGCGGGGGCCGCCGCGCCGTAGAGCGCCATGGCCTTGCCGAGCTCCTTCGGATCGTGAGCGAAGAGCATCATCAGCAGCGTCATGGCGGCCGGAGCGATGAGGGCGCCGCCGACTCCCTGCACGGCGCGGCCCACGACCTCGACCCAGGCGGTCTGCGCGGCGGCCGCCACGATCGACCCCGCGATCAGGACGACCCAGCCGGCGTTGAACACCTTCCGAGCGCCCAGAAGGTCGGAGAGGCGTCCGCCGAGCAGAAGCAGTCCACCGAAGGCGATGACGTAGGCGTTGAAGACCCACTGTAACTCGCCCTGGGAGAAGCCGAGTTCACGCTGCATTTCGGGGAGCGCGACCCCGATGATGCTCGTGTCCATGATCACCATGAACTGAGCGGCGGCAAGCACGATCAGTGCCCACCAGTGCCGGGGACTGACAGTTGGCATGGTCTTACCCCTTCCTCGACATACCCCTGGGGGGTATCTTTGGGGTGGGACCGTAACATACCCCTGGGGGGTATGCAAGGAGTCGAGTGACCTTCGGTCAGATGGACTACCGGATCCGTGGCGAGCAGCGGGCGCCGTCGCGCGCCATTCGTCGTGAGTCGTATCGCCGATCGCTACGTACTAAGTGTGTACGTAGTAGTCGGCGATCGGAGAGCCGCGACATCGGCTCCCGTAAGGGGTGGCGACGTGACGGGACACCTCCTGGGCTGGACGCTGGTGGTGCTGGGGGCCGGAGTGGCTGTCGGGAACCTCGTCCGGATGGCACTGGTCAGTGGCTGGGCGCGGTACGAAGCGGGGGCCGAGGCGGTGATGGGCGCAGGCATGGCCGTGATGTCCGCGCCTCCGACAGCGGCGCTCTACGGCACTTACGGCGTGTGGTGGGCAGCGGTGTTCGGGCTGCTCTGTCTCGGGGGTGTCGCCCTGTCCTTACGGCAGGTGGCCCTGGGAGGCTTGCGGCACCTGCACCATCGCGTCCACCTCGTGGTCGGCAGCGCCGCCATGGTCCTGATGACCCTGGCCATGCCGGGCGCCCCGTCGGGGCCCGTGCTCGCTCTGGCCGGATCCTCCGGACACGGACATGGAGCCATGTCCGGGATGGAGGGCATGGCCGGGATGGAGGGAATGGGAGGTGCGAGTGCCCACGGCGTGACCGAGGCCGCTACCTCATCGGGTTCCGAGGTCGCCTGGCGCGCGACCTTCTGGGTCCTGGCCGCGTACTTCCTGGTCTTCATGGCTCTGGCCGTACGTGCCCGGATGCGGGGCGCGGACGAGTCGACGCAGTCCTCAGCCGCACTCGGCCGCAGGGCCCGTCACCGTCTGGCACCTCGCACTCCAACGGTGCTCTCCGCGCCGAACGCACGTCTGGCCGGTCATGTCGGCATGGGCGGATCGATGGCGACAATGCTGCTGATGATGACCGCCTGACCGATTTGATCTACTCGTGCGGACCCAACTGCCCGGAGCGGGTCAATCCGTCGGCTCGGGTTCGGGGCGGGTGCGTCACCTGAAGCCGTTTCCCTCGGTTGCCGTGCCGGCGTCCGGCGTGTGCGACGCCGAAGCCGGCCATCTTGCGTTTGACGAAGCGGGAGTTGAGGCTTTCACGGCGGGCGGGCACCCGACGTGCCGCCATCTCGCGGATGCCCTCGGCGCGCGACCACCGCGGCGGCCGAGTCACCTCGACCGCTCTGTGCTCAGCTCTCGAACTCCCTCTGGAGGGCAGGACGCTTTGCTCCAGGGTGATCGCGGTAGGTGGAGAGATACTTGGCGTCCATGCGGTACCGGAGCTTGAGCGGCCACCTGCCTCCCGCCACCGGCTTGCGGTTGCGGACGAAGAGAGTGCGGCCGCCCACGTCCGGCATGGAGAGGGCGGCCATGCGTGCGGCCCTGCGCATGTCCAGCCCCGCAGGGCTGACGCCTCCGAGTGCCGCAGCCGCGTTGCGGCCGGCTGTTTCCGCCTGGAGGCGCGCCATGATCCACGTTTTCGGCAGCTCGAACGCCGTGCCCTGCACACTGCTGAAGTCGCCGGCGGCGAATACGTTGTGAAGCCCCGGTACCGCCAGTGTGGTGTCGACCCGCAGTAGGCCGTGGTCGTCCAGGAGTTCGGTCGGGAGTCCGAGATCCGGGCCGCACAGGGGGCTTGTGACGGATACGAGGTCGGCGCTGACGGTGCTGCCGGCCAGCACGAGCCCACCTTCGTCGATCCGCTCCACGTCAGCGTTCCTCACGACGTGGACGCCGACGGAGTCCGCAACGGACACCAGCCGGTCGGCGGCCTTCGTGCCGAACTGCCGGTCCATGGCGTCACCGTGGTCGACGGCGATCACTGACACGTCTTTCCGTCCTGCTGTCCGCATCGCCCGCGCGACCCAGCCCGCGTACTCCAGCCCCGGGCCGATCCGTTCGCCGGTCAGCAGGAACGCAACGGTTCCCGCCGTCAATGCCTTCAGCCGGTCCAGCAGTTGTTGTGCCTCTGCGGGATCGCACGGGAACAGCGCATGGGCGTCGCTGCCCGGGATGCGCTGCCGGTCCGCCGGGGCGCCGGGAGCGAGGATCAACTGGCCGTACCCCAGTCGTTCACCGGTGGCGGCCAGGACCAGCTCGCCGGCTTCCATGTCGACGGCGCTCACCCCGTCCTGGACGTGCTCGAAGCCGTGGCGGGAGGAGATTCCGGACAGCGGGATCGACAGATCCTTCGCCGGCACGGCCGCTGCTGGGAGGTACACCAGCCACGGCCGGTAGAGGAGGTCCGGTTCCGGACTGATGAGCGCGACGCTTGCGCCCGGGGCATGGCGTCGAACGGCGGCGGCCGCGTCCACGCCCGCCGCACCTCCTCCGACCACAGCGACATCGAACTTCATCGGACCGCATTCCCCTCGGTGACCGTGGTGACAGAGCGTGAAATTGCTTGACAGGTCTAACTACTACGGACCACAGTACATGACGTTGGTATGCCACATACCTACAGTTCATTGGGGGCTTTGTGAACAACGGGGAAGGCCTGGTCGCAGAGGTTTCTGGCCGGGCGGTACGAACAGCCGCGCACCAAGAAGGAGATGGGGGCGGGTCGTTCATCGGAGCGCCGCTCCTGTTACGCACCGACGCTCAGCAGACACAGAAGTTTCGTAGGTTCGCTGCAGAGGTCGCCCGATGTCCGGTGTGCGCATGATCGGGGTGACCACACCCCACTCTCGTGATCGAATAACCGATTCGTGCCTCGGCTGCGAAGGCACCATGAATGTCCTGATCGAGCCGCACACCGTGACGCGTACGGGCCTGCAGCACATGCTCGAAGAGGCATGTCCCGGGCGCGTCGTGGTGGCAGCCGCGGCTCTCGACGACATATCAGTGGAGGAACTGGGCGGGTGCCTGACGCTCCTGCTCTCACCGAGTGCTCTTTCCGGTGCTCTGGACCGCCTGGAGCCCTTATTGGCCCGTCCCTGCACACGATTGGTGCTGCTCGCCGGTGCTCTCGACCGGGACCGGCTGCTTCTCGCCGCCGGACTGCCGGTCGACGCGGTGGTGCGTGAGCAGGATCTGTCCGTGGCATCTCTGGCGGAAATGCTCAGCGCTCTGCATCGCGGCATGGTCTCCGTCTCGCGGAACACCATGCGGGAGTTGCTGGCTCTCGCCGCCGACCCCGTTGGAACAGGAGCGCCCCTGCGGCCACCGCTGAGCGCTCGTGAGCTGGACACGCTCCGGCTGATGTCGACGGGACTGAGTAACCGCCAGATCGCCAAGCGCATGTGTATCACCGTGCACGGGGTGAAACGTCACGTCGCCAACATCCTGGTCAAACTCGGATGTCAGAACAGGACGATGGCGGTCGCACTGGGCCTGCGGCTGGGGCTCGTCGAGCTCGAGACGGCGACAGGATCGTAAGAACAGCTGGGCTCCGTCCCCGTCTGGATCGACGGAGCCCAGCACGCTCGTGACCGGCCGTCATCGCGGGTCGGTTCGAGGGCACAGCACCGCCGCGAGGCGATCGGCGAACCCGCCCGGATCGTCGAGGTGGAAGAAGTGTCCGCCCGGCAGCTCCGTGAGCGTGCAGGCCGCCCTTGTCTCCTGCTCCCACGCCTTCATGTCCGTAGCCGACGCCTCCGGGTCCTCCTGGCCGGCGAACGCGTGCAGCGGGAAGCTGAGAGTCGGTCCTGCGCGGTACTCGTACGTCTCGAAGACGGCGAAGTCCGCGCGCAAGGTCGGCAGCAGAAGTTCCCGCAGGTCACGGTTGCGGGAAACCTCTTCGGGGATCCCGTTCAACGCGGCGGCGCTCTGCCACAGTTCGTCATCGGTCATCAGGCGGCGCTGTGGCAGGGCGGTCCGCTCGGGCGATTGCGGTGCCTGGCAGCCGGAGACCACCAGGGCCTCGCCCCGCAGGCCGAAGCGGGCTTCCAGGACACGGGCCAGCTCGAAGGCGACGAAGCCGCCCATGCTGTGGCCCCACAGGGCGAACCGGCCACGCAGGTGAGGCACCAGGCGGGGCAACACGGCCTGAACCACGCGCGGCACGTCGCCCAGGGCCGGTTCACCGATTCTGGACTCCCTGCCCGGCAGGTTCACCAGACGCAAGGCGATCTGCGGGGCAAGACGCTGGGCGAAGGCCCGGTAGACGCCCGGCCCGGCTCCAGCGTGCGGAACGCACACCAGAGTCAGCGCCTGCCGGGACACGGGCACCTGAGGGTCGAGGAGCCATGGGTCCTCGCCCCCGGTAGGGCCGGGGGCGGTCGGACGTGGCCGGTACATACGTTGTCTCTCTTCCTGCCGTGGTCTCTCCTCCTGCGGGGTGGTCTCCGCGCTGTCACTCGCTCATCGGACCGAGTGCAGTACTTCGAGACCGCCCTGCTCGTACAGGTGGCGCGTCGCCTGCCGTTGCCGCTTGCCCGACGACGTCTTCGGCAGTGTCCCGGGCTTGATGAACAGGACCTCGTGCGGCGCATGCTCGGCCGCGTCGCGCAGGGTGTCCATCACACGACGGCCAACCTGGTCCAGATCGCCTCCGGAGCTGCGTCCCTCGGCCACGACCACCATCCGTTCCCGGCCGGGCAGCGAGAACGCCACGACGTTGCCCGCACGCACTCCCGGAACCCGCTCCGCGACCATTTCGTAGTCCTCGGGGTAGAGGTTGCGCCCGCCCACGATGACCATGTCCTTGATCCGGCCGCAGATGACCAGGTCGCCTCGATCGAGGAAGCCGAGGTCCCCCGTGGCCAGCCAGCCGTCCCGGTGGCAGCCGCCGGAGTCGGCTCGGCCTCCAGCAGTCCAGTAGCCGGACGTCACGCCGGGCCCCTTCACGAGGACTTCGCCGACGGCGCCCTCGGGAAGAGCACGGCCGTCTTCGTCGACGATCCGTACCTCGGTTCCGGGAATCGGCGGCCCGCAGCTCACCAGACGGCGCCCGGGAGCGGCCTGACCACCAGAAGTCCGACCATCGCCGACGGGCTCGACCATGCGTACGGGCGTCGCATGGTCGCTGCCGGAAACCGCCAGCGTCGCTTCGGCCAGGCCGTACATCGGGCACATGGCACTCTCCCCGAACCCGTGACGTCCCAGCACGTCCTGGGTCATGACCAGAGCGTCGGCGTCGATCGCCTCCGCGCCGTTGATCGCGCAGCGCAGACCGCTCAGGTTCAGCGCGGCGGGCCGCAGCGCCTGCACCTTGGCCGCCAGACCGTACGCGAAGTTGGGTGCCGCGGTGACCGTGCCGCCGTAGTCGCTGATCGTCCGCATCCACGAGGCGGGCTGCTGCATGAACGTCTCGGTCGCCATGGCGACGAAGTGCGCGCCGGCGGCGGCCATGCCGGCCAGCGAGACGATCCCCATGTCGTGGTAGAGAGGCAGCCAGCTGACGTAGGTGTCGTCCGGACCGAACCCGGTGCCTTCGCCGGCGGCCGCGATGTTGCCGATCAGCTGGGCATGGGTGATGGGCACGGCGCGGGACAGCGCGGTCGTCCCCGAGGTGAACTGCAGCAGGCCGATGCTGTCCGGAGACGGCATCGGCAGCGAGCGTTCGGGCGCGACGGTGTGCGTACGCAGCCTGCCCAGGCTGACCGTGGGCACGGCGACTCGTCCGGCGAAGAGCTCGGCGCTCTTCTCGGTCGTCACCAGCAGCGCGGGCGCCGCCGCCTTGATCCTCCGCTGCACCTCCTCCACGAACGCCTCGGCATCGGCCCGCGTGGGACGCGGCAGGACCACGGGCGCCGCGCCGAGCCGCCAGACGCCGAAGAGCGTGATCAGGAGGTCCTTGGTCGTGGGCGACAGCAGGCAGACGCGGTCCCCCGCGGAGACTCCGTGGGCGCGCAGCGCGCGGGCAGCCTGCTCGGCCAGTCCCGCGAG
>NZ_VBZC01000034.1:0-1310 GCF_005786655.1 Streptomyces montanus | reverse complement strand
CGTGGAGGAGGGTGCCCTGAGCAGGCCTTCAACGATCGAGTAACCGTTCGCCTCCGATGTGAGGAACGGCCGGTACTGAACAGGGTGGGACGCCACGGCTACCTCCGCGATGGGCAATGTCTGGTGCCGACGCTAGGCAGCGGGCCATCGGTGCCGGATGCGGCCGACGGCTACCTCCTTGGGGCGACGCGGGTGCACCGGAGAGGTAGCCGTTCGGCCACTCCCGTTCGCGCTGCTCCGGCGGGCGTTGTGACACAGGGCAACAGCAGGAAGCGTCAAGGCGCTGTGCCCTGAAGTCCGCAAGAGCGAGGAGTGACCGCCATGGACGCCGTGCCCAATCCGATCTCCAACGGATCCGAACTGGCGGACCCCGAGTTCGTCGAACACCTGCTGCGGGAAGAGAACACCGCGCGGCGCCGGGACCTGCTCAGCGCGGCCCTGCTGACGTTCCTGGTCCGCGCCGGTTCGCTGGACCAGGGGGCGGACACCGACACCCCTGCCGCACTGGAGTCGCTCGTCGCGGTGGAGCTCAACGCCGTACTCGGGGCCCGGCTCGGTGTGGAAGTCGGGCTGCAGGAGCTGCGCCGCCCGGTGAGCGCGCGCCAACTGGCCGGGATCGTCGCCGATTTGCTGGACGACACGTCGGCTCCAGGCCCCGGGTTGGCGCTGGTTCCGGATCCGGAGGAGCGGTTTGAGCCGTTTGCTCTGACGGATTTGCAGCAGGCGTATCTGTTGGGGCGGGGTGGGTTCTTCGCGTTGGGGAATGTGCCGGCGGCGTTCTATGCGGAGATCGATGGGGTGTCGGTGGATGTGGGGCGGTTGGAGGCGGCGTGGAATGCGGTGGTGGGGCGGCATGACATGTTGCGGACGGTGTTCATGGAGGATGGTCGGCAGCGGGCGTTGGCTGAGGTGCCGGTGTATCGGTTCGCGAGGCATGACTTGAGGGATGTGGGTGCCGGCGAGCGTGAGGCTCGGTTGGGCGCGGTGCGGGAGGAGTTGTCCGGGCGGGTTCGGGAGCCTGGGCGGTGGCCGCTGTTCGAGGTGGCGGTGACGCGGCTGGACGAGGAGCGGACGCGTATCCACGTCGCCGTCGACCTCCTCATCGCCGACGCCCCCGGCATTCGCCAACTCCTCGGCGAATGGCTGGCCCTGGACGTCGGCCGCGATCCAGGCCCGTCACCCCGGGTGTCGTTCCGTGATTATGTGCGGGCGTTGGAGGGGGTTGAGGAGTCGGCGGCGTTTGTGCGGGCGCGGGAGTACTGGCTGGGGCGGTTGGATGAGTTGCCTGCTGCGCCGGAGTTGCCGTTGCG